>JALWKQ010000112.1 GCA_027081395.1 Sulfurovum sp.
CTTCCGGGGTGTTTGGTGGTGTTGGTCTGTACCATAGAGTCATACTGGTTATAGACCCACGCCTTGTCCACCACTTCAAGTGATGCAAGCAGCTTTTCATAGGCTTCCTGATCCCCAACCGGTGTAAAATCATCCACACTCTTGGCATTGACCTCGTCAAGATATTTTGGTCTCACCGTTGGTCTGTCCAAGATCGGTGCCTCTTCACTCACCGGAGCGATCGGCATATCACACACTTTCTCTCCATGCCAGAAGAGCTCCATTCTCTCCGTATCGGTCACCTCACCGATGACCGCGACATCGAGTCCCCACTTCTCGAAGATATCGATGATCTCCTGCTCACGTCCCTTTTTGGCACAGATGAGCATACGCTCCTGAGACTCGGAGAGCATGAAGTCGTACGGGGTCATCCCCTCTTCACGTGCAGGCACCTTGTCAAGATCCATTCTAAGCCCCGCACCGGTCTTACCTGCCATTTCAAAAGAGCTTGAGGTAAGACCTGCAGCACCCATATCCTGAATACCGATGATCGCATCGGTCTTAAAGAGTTCAAGACATGCTTCAAGCAGCAGTTTTTCAGTAAACGGGTCACCTACCTGTACTGTCGGCCTGAGTGACTTGGACTCTTCGGTAAAGGAGTCGGAACTCATCACCGCACCCCCCAATCCGTCACGTCCTGTCTTGGAGCCGACATACATCACCGGGTTGCCCACACCTGAAGCGACACCAAGGAAGATCTCATCCTGTTTGACCAGTCCAAGAGAGAAGGCATTGACAAGGATATTGCCGTTATAGCTCTCATCGAAGCTCACTTCACCGCCGATGGTAGGTACCCCCATACAGTTACCGTAGCTTCCAATACCGTCAACTACACCGCGTACAAGGTGGCGCTGATACTTGGCTGTCTCATCATCACCTCTTACTTTTCCAAAGCGCAGCGCATTGAGGTTGGCAACCGGTCTGGCACCCATCGTAAAGATGTCACGCAAAATGCCGCCCACACCCGTTGCAGCTCCCTGAAAAGGCTCGATAAAACTTGGGTGGTTGTGGCTCTCCATCTTAAATACCGCTGCCATACCGTCACCGATGTCGATGACTCCGGCATTTTCACCCGGTCCCTGAATGACCCACGGCGCCTTGGTAGGAAAGCCGTTGAGATATTTTTTACTTGATTTATAGGAGCAGTGTTCCGACCACATCGCAGAGAAGATACCGATCTCCACAATATTGGGATGACGACCGTCAAGAATACGGAGAATATCCTCATACTCCTCTTTGGAGAGCTTGTGGCTCTTGAGTACTTCATCTAAATTTTCGACAGGTTGTGACATAAAATGTGTCCTTTATGAGGCTGAAATAAGGAGACTATTTTACTCAAAAAGTACTAAATATGTGCTGTTCACTGGTAGAACTATAGCAATTCGTGTTATTATTCTTCAAGCAAAAAAACCAAGGGATAATTCGAATGAACAAAATACTCCAAATGCTTCGGCTGCAGCAAAAACTCAATGATGCCACTAACGGTGAGGGCTGGGAGAACGGTACCACCAAAAATGGCAAACGGATCGACTGGAAGCGCTGTACCTATCTCGAGTGTGCCGAGCTGATAGAGAGCTATCCGTGGAAACACTGGAAAAATATCGATGCCGAGCCGGACTATGAGAACATCAAAATAGAAGCCGTGGATATCTGGCACTTCATTATGTCCCAAGCACTGCAGGAGTATAAACTGAACGATCTTGGAACGATCGAATCACTTGCCTCTGCCATTACAGAACTGCCGAACTTTCAGGAGTTTACTGCACCCGTATCTCCCACAGCAAAAGACCATTATACACAGATAGAAGTGGTAGAGGAGTTGATCAAGAAACTCTTTTGTGATGCTTCTATCCAAGATATTGTCACATCTTTTATCGATGTTGCCATACAGTCAGGGCTTAACCTTGACAGCCTCTACAAACTCTATATCGGCAAAAACATCCTCAACCAGTTCAGACAGGATCACGGATACAAAGAGGGAAACTATATCAAAATTTGGAATGGTGAAGAGGATAATGTCACAATGCAGCGTATCTTGGAAGCGTATGAAGATATCACACCTCAGCTTCTCTACAGCAAACTAGAAGAGGCATACCCGAAAGGGTAACAGTGGGAGTCTCTCTTACTCCACACTCTTTACAAGGTCTTTTTGAACCACCTGATTTCCCACGACACTCACTGTTGTAGCGATACGTATATTTTTGGGAGTGTCATAGCCGCATTCGCTGCCGCACTTGACTGTCCCTATCAGATAGTAGCTTCCGCTTGGGACACCGTAAAAGGCGAAGTTTCCTTCATTGTCGGCAGCAGTAAAACGTAGATAGTTAAAGAGTCTCGAATCGGCTTTCTCCATCTTGGCACCACCGAGATAACTCTCTTCATACCACTGTTTCGAATAACTTGTCACAGGGTTTAGATAGAGACGTGTACCGCTTCCAGGGATCCTCTCTCCGTACATATCCTTGAGATAGATCGCTCCTTTGATCGTACCTTTTCCAATCGTTGCAAGCCGTCTATACTCCTGTGCAGGAAAAGGAATACGCGGGACTCTTGCTTCCATCGTCTCTTCGGTGATCATCGTTTCGTCTTCGGTCAGATTTTCATCAAGATCCGAGATATCTACATCTTCATCATCCACATTGGTCTGCTCCCCCCAGCTGTTATCGGCATGCTGATTCTCTTGAGGCGTGAGTACAATCTCGTTCTGTACACAGCCTGTGAACAGAAAAAAGAGAGAAAATAGAGTAGTAAATAGCAAAACTTTTTTGATCATTGTGTTTTTCCCCTGACAAATATAGTGTTGCCATTATACACTATTAACATTTATCTTTCTCTCTTCCCTTCCGGTGCTTCTCAAGAAAAGTCTGGAGGTGGCTTTTGGCTTTTTCATCTCCTGAAAGTGCGGCTTTTTGGTACCAAAATGCGGCATTCTGGCAGCTTTTCTTTACCATATCCCCTTTTTGATACCGTTTGGCAAGTGTGTATTGGGCATCTCGCTCTCCCTCTTTTGCAAAACGGTGCAGATGCCTGATCTTGCGTTTTTCACCGTAGTAGTACTTGATCGTGTTGATAACAAACCATACGGTAAAGATAAAGAGCCCGATCAATACATAGAGTTCAATATCTTCATACTTCATCCACCGCTCCTATTTGCCCAGACAGAATTCCCCGAACATTTTGTCGAGTATCTCTTCGCTGTCATAGGGTTTTGAGATCGAGGAAATCGCTTTGACAGCCTCTTGCAGATGGTAGGAGAAGAACTCTAAAGCTCCCTCTTGTAACGGTGCTTTTGCCTCCATGATCGCCTCTTTGGCGCGATTGACCGCTTCGATCTGCCGCGCCGAGATCAACATCAGATCATCACCTTCACCCACTGCATCCAGTAGTTTCTCAAGACGCTCTGTCAAACGGACAAAACCCTTTTTTGCACTTACCTCTACCGGATCAAAGGACTGAAGTTTCTCTTTTTGGAACTTGAGAGGAAGGTCCGTTTTGTTGATCGCTGCGATCACATGCTTCCCCTCTACACTTTCGATAATAGAGCATATCTTGGCATCCTCTTCATCAAAGGCTCTGCTGCCGTCAAAAAGTGCGATGATCACATCGGCATCCTCTACAGAGGAGAGAGAACGCTCGATCCCAATCTTCTCTATCGTATCATCAGACTCTCT
>JALWKQ010000113.1 GCA_027081395.1 Sulfurovum sp.
GCTTCCGCCACCTCGTCCATCAGAGATACGATACGTTCCCGCACTATGCCATGCCATCCTGATAAAAAACGGACCATAATGCCCATAATCAGCTGGCCACCACTCCTGCGAATTTTTCATCAACTCTGCAAGATCATGTTTAAGTGCATCATAATCAAGTGTTTCAAACGCTTCCTTGTAATCAAATCCACCCTCTTGAGGATTGATATTTTCACCATTTTGATGCAGTATCTTAAAATTGAGCTGCGTCGGCCACCATTTGCGCACATCTGAACCACCAAGCATCGTATGACTTACCGACTCCTCTGTCAACGGACATCCTTTTTTTCTTTTCATTCTTCAACTCCTAAATTTTATTAATAGAAAAAAATTATCTATTGATAAATGATATTATAATGTTTCTTAGAGGAAAATTATTATTATTCTGGAAAACAAACAAAGAATACTTTTTAAGAAATGTACTGGGTAGAGTTTAGAATAGGTAGTTTATTTTTAAATTAGGAGAAAAAAATTGTCGTTGTAGCAGAAAACACAAATGCTATGCAATTGTGTTAGTCTTCACCATACTTCACCGCTTTAATCGCCGCTGTAATATCATCCTGACGCATAAAGTGTTCACCAACGAGAAAAGCATCGGCACCAATCTTATTGAGCTCCACTACTGTTTCATGGTCATTGATGCCACTTTCGGCAACGATAATCTTGCCGTTGGGGATAAGGGGGATGAGCTTTTCGCTCAGGCTCATGTCCATCTCGAAGGTCTCGAGATTGCGGTGGTTGATGCCGACGATGTTGGCTCCGGCGAACATCGCTTTGATCAGATCACTCTTGTCGTGGATCTCCACAAGCACTTCCAGCCCAAGATGGAGTGCATACTCATAGAGCTCTTTGAGCTCTTTGCGTGAGAGTGCTTTGGCGATAAGGAGGATAAAGTCCGCACCATATGCCAGTGCTTCGACGATCTGGTACTTGTCGACGATGAAGTCTTTGCGCAGCAGCGGGATACCCACATAGCGGCGGATCATCCCCAGATACTCTTTGTCACCCTTGAACCAGTGCGGCTCTGTAAGTACAGAGAGTGCATCTGCTCCACCCGCTTCGTAAGCTTGCGCGATCTCGACAGGGTCGAAATCTTCTCGGATGATACCCTTGCTCGGGCTTGCCTTTTTGACCTCTGCGATGATACGGTAAGGGTTATCTTCCGTTGAGCGCAAAAATCCCTGCACATCTTTGGGCACAAAAGGATTGAATGCCAGAGAACGTCCCAGCCAGTCTACCGGATACTCTACTTTGCGTTTCTCCAGATCATCTTTGGTCTTGCGTATGATCTCATCTAAAATATCTGCCATCTTCTATCACTTGTCATAAAATTTTTCGTCATTATACCCGAAATGATACTTATTTACACTGTCTTATCGCGCGCCAGTGCGAGATGATCTCCGGCTCTTCCAACCCCTCTTCCTCTACCACACGCTTCATCGTCTTGTAGGCTTTGTCACATTGGCGCTCTTTGTAGTAGCCCCAGGCAAGCGAATCGAGATAGTAGGTGTTGTCGGGCTGCTGTTTAAGTGCATCTTTGAGGATCTTCATCCCTTTTTTGACATCGATATCTTTGTCTATGAGCGTATAGCCGTAATAGTTCAGATAGATACTGTCATCGACCCCTTTGGAGATCGCTTCGTCAAAGGTTTTAATGACATCAGAGATCATCTTCTTGTCATTTTTGTCTTTGGCACTCTCAAATGTCAGCACCGCTTTTTCCGCCAACCATTTGGGCTTTTTGGTCTGGGTATAGAAGTAGTCTGCAAGTTTGAGTGCCTTGTCATACTGCTTGGTCGCTTTGTAGAGATCGAAGAGCATCTCAGACTTGACACCCATCTCCTCCATGAACTTGACGGCACTCTCCAGATCTCTTTTGTAGGCATACCCCTCCACGATCTTTTGCAAAAAGGCTTTTCGAGGATTTTGCTTGTAGAGTGCTTTGTATATCTCGATGATTCCGTCGATATCCTTCTGCTTGCCGTAAAGCAGAAGCAGTTTGGCGTAGAGGTCTTGGCTTGAGATGTTCATCCGTCTGTGGGTCTCGAGCAGTTGGATCGCCTTTTGGCGCTGATCGGTATACTCATCCATGATATCCGCCATACGCAGCAGCACATCCTCCCTATGAGTCTGCTCATAGACTTTGCTGAGAATACCCAGCGCACGCTTGAACTCTCCGGAGTAGAGGAAAGGATTGGATGCGAGCTCGAGATCCATAGGTTTTTTCGACTTCTCCAGCAAGAACTCTGCCTGCTTTTTTGCCAGCTTCGTTTTGCGGACAGTCAGATAGAGAGGAATGAGCAGCCGGTTGACCTCTATAGAGTCGGGATGTTGGCTGTCCCACGCTTTGAGTCTATCAATACTCTCTGCGATATGGGTGTTGCCCATCAGGGCATCGGTCGCCTCTTTGAAGAGATAGGTCTGTTCCCCCGTCTCATCATAGAGCTTGCCAAATATCTGCCGCGCAGGCTCATAGGCTTTATACTCCTCATAGAGCAGTCCCCTGATGATCATCTCGTCATCAGAGACCCGCATCAGCTCTTTGGCGGGGGACAGTGTTGCAAACAAAAGCACAGCAAGTGCTATACGATACCAGGACACTCTTTTCTTACCTCATCTTCATCATGCTTAAACTGCTCCCAAAACGGAAAGGTACGACACTGGTTGGGACGTACCGGATAGATAGAGCAGCGTTTTTTTGTCTCATCAAAGAAGATACAGGCATAGTTCTCCGGCCCGATCATCTTCTCCCTCAGAGAGTAGCGGTGTTTCACTTTTCTGAGATACATTGTAGCAAATTCCTCTACCGAAAGGTTAACAAATGCTGCCATCTCCACAATCTCAGGATACTTCGCCCAGATATAGCCGCTCTCCCCCGTACAGCAGTGCCCGCCGCACGCTTCACATGCAGCAGGGTCAAACTTGTAGCTATACCCCTCTTTTCCCATCAGGTTTTCATTCATATATTCCATCCCATAGCTAATTTTTAACTTTAACTCTCATCGGTGCGTAATCACGCACCCTACACAATAAAAGCATTGCAACGCAATGCATACCAAAATTCCTAATTCCTAATTCCTAATTCCTAATTCCTAATTCCTCACTATCCAAGCGTTCTGCTTTGATACTATGTGTCCCGGCTCGCTCAAAAGCCCTTCGTGCCGCAGGAAGGTAGTTACTCTGCTCATCAAAGACGATCATCGGCGGCAGTATCTGTGTCATCGACTTGGAGTTGTTGCGTGCGGCGATCATCACCAGTTTGGACTCCCTGTCTATCTTGGAGTGGACGAACTGTATCTTCTCGGGATTGATCCCGTAGCTTTTGAGCTGATAGAGCAGCCGGTCTATCTGTTTGGCATCATAGCAAAAAATCAGCCACCCTTTTGGTGCCAAAAAGGTCTTGACCCGTCTGATAAATCCTTCGATGGGCAGATGGTGCGCATAGCGGGCGATATTCAGATGCGTATCTTCGCTCTGTGTCACACTCGGATCATAAAAGGGCGGATTGGAGATGATATAGTCAAACCGATCCTCACTCTGAAACTGGGTAAAATCCCCAAGATGCGGAGTAACATCAAGTGCATTGATCCTAAAGTTGTGCACCGCGTAGGAGAGCATCCGCTCCTGTTTGTCGATAATATGTGTCTGTGTCCCAA
>JALWKQ010000114.1 GCA_027081395.1 Sulfurovum sp.
TCCTGATCAAAAGGGAGATCGTAGTTGATCACCATATCAATGCCCTGAATATCCAGACCCCGTGAAGCGACATCGGTAGCAACCATGATCCTCTTTGAGCCATTGGCGAAAGCGATCACAGCTTCATAACGCTCTGTCTGATCGAGATCGCCATGCAGGTCGATGACACTGTGTCCTTCTTGATGAAGCCTCTCTGTGAGTGCAATCACATCGCTTTTGGTATTGGCAAAGATCAGCAGAGAGTCGGGTCGGTAGCTACCTATGAGTGTTTTGAGGGTTCTGAACTTCTCATCGGTCTCATAATATATCTCTGTGATCTTTTGGGCTTCGTGCTCGGTTTGTACCTTGATCGTTTTTGGGTCCTGCAGCAGTGTGGCGGCTAACTCCTCTATCTTAGGAGAGAAGGTTGCTGAGAAGAGCAGGGTCTGTCTCTTTTGCGGGAGGGATTGGGTGATCTTGAGGATATCGTCGTAAAATCCCATATCAAGCATACGATCCGCCTCATCGAGTATCACACGTTCTATGGTGTCAAGCGCAAGGGTCTCTTTGGAGAGGTGATCAAGCAGTCGTCCGGGTGTGCCAATAAGGATATGGGCACCTTTGGTGAGGGAGTCTGCCTGTGCACGTAAGGGCACACCGCCATAGAGGGTGAGTATCTTCAGGTTTGGCTTGGAGGCCGCTACTTGCCTGAGTGATGTTGCGATCTGTTCGGCGAGCTCTCTGGTGGGGGTGATGATCAGTGTTTGCGGGGTGTTTTGGACGGTATCGGCTTTGATGACTGTGGGAATGCCAAAAGCAAGGGTCTTGCCCGATCCGGTTTTGGACTGTGCGATGAGATCTCTGCCCTCCATGATAGCGGGGATGCTCTCTGATTGTATCTGTGTCATCTGCTCAAAGCCGAGGCTGTCCAGTGTTTTGAGCAGTTCGGAGGGGAGGGAGGAGAGTGTGTGAAATGCTGCCATATTTATTTGGCAGCTTTGAAGGTGGCATCTTCGATGATGACCGGATAGAAATAGCCGTAGCCGAAATCCTTGTCTACCGTAACCTTGCCTGAAGCGATCACTTCGTCACCTGCCTTGAAGGGTACGTTGACCGCTGTAAAGACGAGATCATCTGTGAGTTCCTTTTCGTTGCCCGTTCCGTCTCCGAGATGCACCCAGTCGCGTTTCATGATATTACGTGATACTTTGTAGATCTTTCCTTTGACTTTGACAGTTTTGTCCTTGAGATCTTTGCGCCACATATGTACCTCTTCTACCGTGTAGAGATCTTTTTTGACAAAAGGTTTGGCAGGTTTTTCATTCTCTTTGGGCTCTGGAGAGATACCGGTACCGATATGTGCATGAGGATCCTTTTTGTCAAGTCCAAGCATCGATTTTAGGCTGCCTGGGGCAGAAGCTTTCTGAGGGAGATAGACATCGTTGGCAAAGATGATCTCTTTAAATGTTTTTCCCAGTGCCTTGCTTTTGAAATCCTGCATGACAGTACGAGTGTCGTAACCGACCGTGTCTCCCACCTCGACAGGCGCGGAAGCGATAGCGACCCAGCGCTGGGTACCGTTCTCATCTACCTTAAGATATTTGTATCCCATTACAGGCGTGATCTCCAGAACCTTTCCGTAATGGATCTTTGTCTTTTTGTTCTCTTGTTTGCTGTGTATGTCACTCTTGTTTTCTGTGTCTCCGCTTGCGCTGGCAAAGCTTAGTGTCAGCAGCAGTGCAAGGGTGGTGAAGAGTATTTGTTTCATCTTTGTTCCTCATTGTAGTATTGTTGGAAGATATTATAGAGGAAAAAAGTTAATGTATGGACAGTCTTGTCCATACGGGGGATTATGCCTGAGATTTTTTGTACTTAAGAATCATTTTGTAGGCTTCATCTTTGAGACGCAGTTTCTCTTTTTTGAGTGTTTCAAGCTCTACGTCAGTCATAGGGATACGTCCCGCTTCCGCATCTTCTACTTTCTGATCGAGTTCGTTGTGCTTTTCGAAGATTTTTGCAAAGTGTGCATTCTCCTGCTTGAGTTTGCTGATCTCATCTCTGTATTCGTGTAACATAGTCACTCCTTTTTCTTAATTGTAGCACCATATAGCTTATGTACGATACTCTGCATTGATCTTGACATAGTCATAGCTGAGATCACATCCGTAGGCAGTGAAACTCCCCTCTCCTAGTCCAAGGTCGCAGGTGATGGTAAACTGTTCCTGTTTCATGATCTCATAGGCCTTCTCTTCGCGCTCTTTGTCGAGCTCTCTGTATTGGTCAGAGTAGATCAGAAGGTCATCATAGTAGATGGTCAGTCGCTCTTCGTCACACTCGATACCGCTTGCACCGATAGTTGAGGCGATACGCCCCCAGTTGGGGTCTTCTCCAAAGAGTGCTGTCTTGACCAGCAGAGAGTTGCTGAGGGCTGTGGCGGCTTTTTGTGCCTCTTCATCATTGACGGCACCCTTAACATTGAATGCGACGACTTTGGTGGCACCTTCACCATCTTTGAGGATCATCATCGCCAGCTCGAACATAATCTTGTCCAACACGGCTTTGAAAGCATCCTGACGGTAGACAGCGCTTTGTCTGTTGGTTAGAAGCATGACGGTGTCGTTGGTCGAGGTATCGCCATCGACCGAGATACGGTTGAAGGAGTAGTCCGCCCCGGTTTTAAGCAGCGGATACATCTCCTCTTTGGGGATGTCTGCATCGGTGATGATGAAGCAGAGCATGGTCGCCATAGCAGGGTTAATCATCCCGGCACCCTTGCAGATCGCAGAGACAGTAAAGCTCTCTCCGCTCTCGAGAGTGACCTCATAGGCAAGCTCTTTTTTGAAACTGTCTGTGGTCATGATGGCACGTGCTGTCTTGTCTGAGTTCTTGGCATAGAAGTCCAGTTTTTCAAATCCGGAGATGATCTTCTCCACCGGCAGCCGGTAGCCGATGACGCCTGTAGAGCTCATGACGGGGTTGAGCACATCGGTATGCTCGCCAAGCGCTTCAAGGATCCTGTCGATATCTTCGATACCCGCTTTTCCTGTCATGGCATTGGCATTTTTGGCATTCATCAGTATGAAATTGGTCTGAAAATCCTTGCCGTAGCGCTGATAGTGTTTGATCGGTGCCGCCTGAAAGCGGTTGCTGGTAAAGACAGAAGCGATATCGCAGGGGATCTCACTGCGGATAAAGGCAAGATCACCCTGATCGGGATTGGGACGCATACCGACATTGGTCGCATCACAAAAAAAACCATCGACTGCTGCAAGCCCACCCTCAAGCGGAGTAATTGTATAGTTGGACATAAAGCCCCCTTTGAATAAAAGCTTTTCAAAAGAAAAGCATACCACAACTCTTAACTCTTAACTCTTAACTCTTCACCAATATTAAACGTATTTCAATTCGTCAGGCATCTCTTTTTTGCGCAGGATCTTTTTGGCCTTGTAGATACCGTCTTCCGTACCGATGAGCAGCAGTCTCGATTCGGGAAGGATGATCGTATCCCCTTTGGGCATGGGGATAAATTTGCCGTCTTTGAGCCGGATACCGATGATGGTGACGTTGGCGATGTCACGCAGGCGTGCCTGACGTATCTCTTTGAGGACGATCCATGAGGTTTTGTGTATCTTCGCCTCCTCCATATCCAGAGGGGTATCTTTTTTGTAGA
>JALWKQ010000115.1 GCA_027081395.1 Sulfurovum sp.
TTCCTGCACCGATGATCGATACTTTTTTACCTTTGTTCATTTCTTCCATCCTTTTAAGTGAGAATCATAGAACGCCTCAGATGCAAAACATAACTCATAAGTGATTATCAATTATGCTTTGCGACACTATGAGGCTACAACTGTTCTATGTTATAAGGGTCAATTACCCGAGAGTATCTTTTTACACTAGATACCAAGAAGTGGGTGCAGGGGCATATCCCCTGCAGAGTACATAGATGCGATTAGATAGCGTCTATGATCTTGTTGAAGGTTTCAGAAGGACGCATTGCGATCTCTGCCTTTCTGTCATCCGGATGATAGTATCCGCCGATATCTTTCGGACTGCCTTCTGCAGCAAGAAGTTCAGAGATGATCTTCTCTTCGTTTTTCTTCAGTTCAGCTGCTACCGGCGCAAACTTCTCTGCCAGTTCTGGATCAGCAGTCTGCGTACTCAATGCCTCTGCCCAGTAGAGCGCGAGATAGTAGTGAGATGCTTTGTTGTCCGGTTCACCTACTTTTCTTGACGGTGCTTTGTCATTGTCAAGATATGCCTGGTTCGCTTTGTCCAATGCCTCTGTCAATGCACCGATCTTACTGTCATCCGACTTTTGGTACTCCATTCTAAGTGACTCTGCAAGTGCGAGGAACTCACCGAGTGAATCCCATCTGAGGTGCCCCTCAGCCAAGAACTGGTCTACGTGCTTTGGTGCAGAACCGCCCGCACCGGTCTCAAAGAGTCCGCCTCCTGCAAGCAGTGGTACGATAGAGAGCATCTTCGCAGATGTACCAAGCTCAAGAATCGGATACATATCTGTCAGGTGGTCACGCAGTACGTTACCTGTCACAGAGATCGTATCTTTGCCTGCTCTTACTCTCTCATTGGTGTAGCGTGTCGCTGCAGCCACATCCATGATCTTGATATCAAGACCTGTTGTATCGTGATCTTCAAGATACTTGTTGACCTTCTTGATCATCTCTGCATCGTGCGCTCTGTTCTCATCGAGCCAGAAGATTGCAGGATTGCCTGTGAGTCTCGCTCTCTCGACCGCCAGTCTGACCCAGTCTTTGATCGGGATATCTTTGGCACGTGACATTCTCCAGATATCACCCGCTTCTACTTCGTGCTTCATGAGTACGTTGCCGTTTGCATCGACTACTTCTACCGTACCCGCTTCAGGGATCTCAAATGTGGTCGGATGAGAGCCATACTCTTCTGCTTTCTGAGCCATGAGACCGACGTTGGAGACATTACCCATTGTCGTGACATCAAATTGTCCGTTTTTGACACAGTCAGCCACCATCTCTTCATGGAACCTCGCATAGGTAGAGTCAGGGATAACCGCTACACACTCTTCGGCGTTGCCGTTTCTGTCCCACTGCTTACCGCCCTCTCTTACAACGACAGGCATAGAGGCGTCGATGATGATATCGTTAGGCGCATTGAAGTTTGTCGTTCCTTTGTCAGAATCTACCATAGCGATCTTTGGGCTGTCTGCATCAACGACTGCCTGGAATGCCGCTTTGATCTCTGCCTCTTTCGGATGACCTGCGATCTTCTTCTCAAGATCAGCCATACCGAGATTCGGGTTGACACCAAGCTCTTTGAAGAGATCTGCATACTTATTGAATACATCTTCGAAGAAGACCTGGAATGCATGTCCGAACATGATAGGATCAGAGATCTTCATCATCGTCGCTTTAAGGTGGATAGACCAGATCACACCTTTCTCTTTCGCCTCATCAATCGTTTTTCTGATAAACTCTCTGAGAGCCTTGACAGACATGAATGTACCATCGAGGATCTCACCTTCAAGCGCATCGATAGATTTGAGTTCTTTGCCGTTGAGAAGGATCTTGACCTCTTGTGCCTTATCCATAGTCACAGACTGCTCATTGGCGTAGAAATCCCCTTTGCCGCCCATATGCGCAACATACGCTTTGGAGTTTTCGGCAAACGGCTTGAGTCTATGCGGGTGTTTTTGTGCATAGTTTTTTACTGCTCTTGCTGCACGTCTGTCTGAGTTACCTTCACGCAGTACAGGGTTGACTGCCGAACCGAGACAAACACTGTATTTTGCCTGAATTTCTTTCTCTTCAGGAGTTTCCGGATTTTCCGGATAGTTAGGAATATCAAATCCCTGAGACTGAAGCTCTGCAATACACTCTTTAAGCTGCCCTACAGAAGCTGAGATGTTTGGAAGCTTGATGATGTTTGCTTCAGGTTTGAGTACAAGCTCGCCGAGCTTTGCCAATTCATCTTCAGCGAGACCCATCGCTGCGAGCACTCTGCCCGCGAGTGAAATGTCACTAAGCTTTACATCTACACCTGCTGCATTGGTGAATTTGCTCACTACAGGCAAAAGTGAATAGGTTGCCAAAGCCGGAGCTTCGTCGATTTTAGACCAAATAATCGTTGGTTTAGACATGTGTATTCCTTAAATTGTGGTTTGTTGTAGAAAGATTGTAGCACTTCTATGGTTGAAGCAGATTGAAAAGGGATGTTTCTAAAAAGTTATATTTTTTATTTGTTTCCATACTACACAGATGCAGTGGGAGTAATGCTAAGGTAATGTTCTTGCATTACAATTGGGGTGTTCGGATATGATACCGAAGAATACAGGGATTTTCCCTAAAGGATAATAGAAATGAAAAAGTATGGGACATTGGCGGCAGCTCTCTGGCTGTCAACACTTTCACTCTATGCCTCAGAAGGACAGATCAAGCGTGAATTTACGGTCACGCAAATCGCACTGGATACCCAGCATGCCCAACTGGCGCAGGAGGAGATGGCGGAAGATGAGAACAGTTCATCAACGCAACATCAAACACAAGGAGGTGATACTGAGAAATAATCCTATTGATCCCGGATCCTGCACCCTGCATATCCCTTCCTTCAACACGTATGTTCGCATGATTCGGGATGCCAACACAAAATGATACAGAAATTTAGTCTCCATAAACAGATGTATTGAAACTTCCCGCTTTCTGTCCCCTTACTCCTGGGACAGAAAGCAGTCACATTTCCGAAATCTAATTCTCTTTTTTGAATCCAAGCTCTTCAAAGGTCTGAACGACTTCCGCATCGATCGCCCTCATATATTTGATACGCTCTTCATCTTTGAACTCAAGTGCATTGATCCAGTTGTCCACACTTGCATACCCTACATGCAGTTCGTTTTTCCCTATTGGAACATAGAAATAGACTGAACAGGGCGCAAAGAGACCCGCCTGAGGTACCCCATGGTTGAAGATAGAGTTGGAGAACTTGAAGTGACACAGCAGTGAAACCCAGTAGGCATCATATTTGTCAAAGTCAAGATCCCTGTCACTGTACTCAAACTTCAGATCGATGAACCCTGCGATGATAAAGTCATGCTTGGTAAAGTACTCATCATGCTTCATCACGAAATTTTCGACAAACTCTTCCATATCATCCGGTGTCTCGAACTTCATTACAAGCTTGTTGAGTCCTTTTTCCGGTAGTGGTTTGGTATGTCTTATCTCTTTTGTCTTGGTCGGCTTGAGCTCTTTGACTACCAGATCATCCAGCTTGTTGATCATAGTGGTAAATGAGGCTCTGGCTTTTGGATCCTTCTCTCCGATAATTTCAAGCATCGTATCTGGTGCGAGATGTCCATACCAGGTGTTGTCATCATTTTTCTTGTCAAGTGTCTTATAGACCAGGAAGTTGAAAGGCGTATAAGCACCAAAGTCAGGATTGTGCAAGAGCAGCGGTCTGATCTCATTCAGATTGGTGATATCATAAAAAGAGATCATCTCGACATTGCGCTCCTTGTACTTTTCATAATAGAAATTTTCGATGTGTGTGTTCGCCTTGACGATAGAAAATCCGATCTTTTCGATCTTCTTTTTCATAAAGGCATCAATAGCGGTATCCTGATTACCCTCCGACCCAAAGAGCTTGGCTGTCAAAGCGCCTTCTGTTTTGTTCTCAACAGGTGCTGTCGCATGCAAAAGCCCGACTGTCAACACCAAGCCTGTCAGTAAATGTGTGATCTTCATATTTTTTCTCCTTTTTTACAAAAAATCCACTACTATTCTATCAGATATATATAAAGAACAGCCATAGATTTACTCAATGATAGCTATTGTACAAAATGACAGAATCGTCCGGATACTTTATCGTAACTGTGTGAAAAATGTGTGTAGTTTAAAGAGAGAAAAGAAAGTGTGACAGCGGAACACCACTGTCACATGGCAGAACGATGCTGCCCAGATCGTATACAAGGAGAGATACGCCTACTCTTCGTCAGGCTCTTCTCCAATAGCACCGGCTTCGAGCATGCCATACATACCCGCTTCGACCTCTTTCGCAAGCTTGAGAAGCTCAGGAGTCAGTTTTTTACCGCCATGGATCATAAGATCAAGCTTCATAGTATAGAGATAGATATCTCCGTTTGGCTCTTCAATGATACCGATACGGCACGGCATAAATCCGATGAACTCACGAGAGTAGTTGAGGAAATAGTCCGCAATTGTCGGAGAACAGTAAGAACGGATCTGTGTATAGACACCGTTTTTTCTTGGCATCACTTTGTGATCTACCATCGCAAGACCGTGTTGGCTGGCAACTTCGTCCATCACTTCGATCGCATTGTCGATCGCTTCTTGCTTGGTCATACCTTCAGGGATCGTCATCTTTTTCTTGATGATCATACCTTTTGCAGGGTCACCTGTCTCAAGAACCTTTTCCGCCATCTCCATATAGGCACCGAGTGCACCGGAATCAAACTGCTTGAGTGTGCTGCCGTATTTTGCTACGACGATGATCAGACCCGCTACTACCAGAGCACCGATAAGTGCCAAGATCGTTTTGATAAATTTCATTGTTATCCTTTTAACCGTTAAATTCGAGCACTATTATAAAACCTTTTTTTAAAATTGAGATTAAATGACTCCGATTTTATCCTCCAAAACCCTATGATGCTTCCATAGAGAGCGGCTCCACGAGATAGACCCCCAGTGATTTCGCCTCTTCGAGTATTCTCTCACTGACTTTGAATTTGCTCTCGATGATCACATCGGCAAGCTTGGACTTGATATGCAGTTCCAACGGACGCTTGCCAGGATGGCGCTCTACCAGACACATTAACTCCTCTACTGTTCTCGCATCGGGCATCAGGTTGAGTGCGAGAATGAGCGGCGGCTGCTCCGGCTCAGGTGTATGTTTCTCCTCTTTTTTGACTTTGACCTTCTCTTTTTTGGCATCTTTGAGTGATTCGATCTTGAGGATGTTCATCCGGGTAAAGTCACCATCTTTGGTGATCTTGACTTTGAAAGCGATCGGCTTGGTGATATCGAAGTCCTCTTCAAGCTCCTTAAGACGGTTTTCAAAGAGCATCAACTCGATGTTGCCGTGCAGGTCCATGATGTTGGCAATGCCAAATTTATTGCCCTTTTTGGAGATCTTCTCCGTGATATTCTCAATCTTGCCTATGATCAGTGCCTGTGAACCGTCAGCCAGATCATCTATCTCAGAGCTTAACGTATAGTTGATACTCTCAAGCGTCTCACGGTACTTGTCAAGCGGATGCCCGGAGACATAGAAGCCCAGCGACTCCTTCTCCATCTCGAGTATCTCCATCGGCTCATACTCTTCCATCTCTTTAAGCTCCAGCTTCACCTGTGTCATCTCCACATCATCGCCCCAGAGCGAACCGAGCGCCTGCTTCTTGGCATCTCCCGCTTTCTTGGCTGCATCCACTATCTCCTCAATCTGCATGAGCATCGCTTTACGGCTGTAGCCAAAGCTGTCAAGCGCTCCTGCCTTGATGAGTGATTCGAGCACCTTTTTGTTTACCTTGGTCGAATCGATACGCGACACAAAATCCGAAAAGTCTTCAAACGGCGCTTCATCCCGTGCTTGAAGAATGGAGTTGATCGCGATATCCCCTGCCCCTTTGATCGCCCCCATACCGAACATAACGACCTCATCGCCATCAATATCGGTCGCTTCAAATACCAATCCGGAGCGGTTGATGTCCGGCGGCAGTAGTTTGATACCCATACGCTTGAGCTCATCGACATACTTGACGACCTTATCTGTATTATTTTTCTCAAGTGTCAGGATCGCCGCCATGAACTCTGTGGGGTAGTAGTACTTCAGATAGGAAGTATAGAAAGTAACCATCGCATAGGCTGCTGAGTGGGACTTGTTGAACCCGTATCCGGCGAACTTTACGATCAGGTCGAAGAGCTCTTCCGCTTTTTGAGGATCAAATCCTTTTTTCTGCGCCCCGGCGGCAAACTCTCCCTTGAGCCTGTCCATCTCCTCTTTGATCTTCTTACCCATCGCACGACGCACCAGATCCGCCCCGCCAAGACTAAAGCCACCGATGGTTTGTACGATCTGCATAACCTGCTCCTGATAGACGATGACCCCGTAGGTCGGTTTGAGGATCGGCTCCAGTTCTGGGAACATATAAGTAATCTCCGCCCGCCCGTGCTTACGCTCGACGAAGTCATCGAGCATCCCGGACTCCATAGGCCCCGGACGGTAGAGGGCGAGCATCGCGATGATATCTTCAAACCCGGAGGGCTTGAGCTTCTTTGCCAGATCCTGCATCCCGGCAGATTCGATCTGGAAGAGCCCGAGTGTCTCCCCTGTCGAGATATACTCATAGACTTTGGGGTCTTCGATGTTCTCCTCAACGAAGTTGATCCGCTTGCCGTGACGCTTCTCTACCAGCTGCAGCGCCTCTTCGATGACAGTCAGGGTCTTGAGTCCGAGGAAGTCGAACTTGATCAGGTCGACATCCTCGACATACTTCCCGCTGTACTGCGTCGCCAGCGTATCAAGCCCCGTCGGTTTGAAAAGCGGTGTTTTCTGCCAGAGCGGTTCGTTGGAGATCACCACCCCTGCTGCGTGCGTACCGGCATTTCGGTTAAGCCCCTCAAGAGCCAGTGCATACTCCCAGACCCGTTTTGCCTGTGGATCGCTCTGGAGCAGCTCTTTGATCTTGGGTTCTTTCTCATAGGCACTTTTAAGATCGATACCCAGTTCATCCGGGATGAGCTTTGCCATCGCATCGGCTTTGGAGTACGGCATATCAAGTACCCGGGCAACATCACGGATGACCCCTTTGGCAAGCAGCTTACCGAAGGTGATGATCTGCGCGACATTGACCCGCCCGTACTTCTCTACCACATAGTCGAGTATCTCTTGCCTACGCGCCTGACAGAAGTCCATATCGATATCCGGCATACTTACACGCTCAGGATTGAGAAATCGTTCAAAGAGCAATCCGTAAGGCATCGGGTCGATGTCGGTGATCTTGAGCGCATACGCCACCAGCGACCCCGCCGCAGACCCCCGCCCCGGCCCTACAGGTATCCCCATATCCTTGGCAGCCTTGACGAAGTCCCATACGATGAGCATATAACCTGGGAATTTCATGTTGTTGATGATATCGATCTCCACCTGCAATCTGTCGCGGTACTCCTGATGCTTCTCTTCAGGCACGATCTTCAGACGCTCTTCAAGCCCTCTTCGCGACTCTTCGATAAAGAGTGCTTTGTCGTTCTCGAGTGAATACTCTTTGTCCGGCTCAGGCAGCTCCAGCCCGATGTCCGCCGCACGCTCTCTGGCGAACTTGAAGTTGGGCGGTGTAGGGTTACCCAGTTTGATCTCAAGGTTACACTTGTCGGCGATCTCCTGTGTTGCTTCAAGCGCTTCGGGGATATCCGCAAAGAGCTCTGCCATCTGCTCAGGCGACTTGACATAAAACTCATGCACAGAGTGGCGCAGACGGTTGGGATCGTCGTAGAGTTTGTTCATCGCGATACACATAAACGCCTCATGCGCATCGGCATCTTTCTGTTCTGTGTAGTGTGTGTCGTTGGTAGCAACGATCTTGATACCGGTCTCTTGGGAGAGCTGGATGATCTGCTTGTCGATACGGTGCTGATCCCCGATGCCGTGACGCATCAGCTCCAGATAGAAGTCATCGCCAAAGACCTCTTTGTACTTCAGCGCTACACGCTTCGCCTCTTCGTAGCCTTTGGCTCCGAACTTGACGTTACGCTCAGAGAGGTTCAGATGCCAGTTGACCTCGCCTTGCAGACATGCCGAAGAACAGATGAGCCCCTCGGCATGATCCTTGAGCAGATCCCAGTTGATACGCGGATAGTAGTAGAACCCTTCGATGTAGGCTTTGGAGGAGAGAAACATAAGGTTTTTGTACCCTGTTTCATTCTTGGCATAGAGACAGAGGTGAAACCGCTGACGCACCGACTTGTCACCCAGTTCGGGCTGGTTGTGCACATAGGCTTCCATCCCGATGATGGGTTTGATGCCCTCTTTTCGCATGGTGTTGTAGAAGTCGATGGTACCAAACATATTGCCATGATCGGTCATCGCCACGGATGTCATCCCAAGCTCCTTGACCTTCTTGGCAAGCGCCTTGATCTTGTTGGCACCGTCAAGCAGCGAGTACTCAGTGTGGAGGTGGAGGTGGGTGAATTGGGGTTTATCAGACATTTGAGAACCTTTTTGAAAATCTTTTTCTAACAATTTTTTGTGAGACGATCATACTTTTTGTGATCCATGATATCTTGGAAATAGGCAATATCACCGCGCATACTGATCAAAATCCGAAATCCGTCATCGCCTAGTACGCGTATTGACCTTTTGTGCTTATCTCTTCTGCACACAATCTTTTTGAGTGCAAGCTTTGGATGGTGCGGGTCAGATTGAAACAGTATTTCTGTCTCTTCGATTTTATGCACACTTATACGTTTGGCAACCTTCTTTTTACTGCGCTCGTACTTGGCATCAAACTCAACTTGCATGATGATGCTCTAAGATGAGATCACCAATTTCCATATCAAGTTTAGCCATTTCGGTCAATAAAGAGTCCATCATAACCCGGGTAGACTCATCACTTGTCTTTTCAAATATCTTTTCAACCACGTCATAGTTATCATCCAGCGCAAACTGCAATGCTCTGAGTTTTTCTTCGTTGAAGTTGAGATCATCCAAGATATCACGAAAACCGCTGACCATCATCAAAGCGATCTTTATGGCATCTTTTATTTCATCCAGCGAGACTGCATCGTGTGTCTTTTCATACTCATTAAGAGGAAGCACTATAGTCTGCTGCATATACTCAGCATCCAACACAGGAATGTACGGCACACTCATTTTGTCTCCTCTTTTGATGGTTTCTTGCTATTATAACATAAGTTTGTCACCTGCCGCTCAGATCCCCGACAAGTGCCTTGCAGTACTATATCCGACTACCCATTCTTCCCTGCAAAAAGCTTTTCGCAAGAAAAGCATACCGAAATTTCTAATTTCTAATTTTACTTGAATATAGCAAAGCAAAGATGAAAAGAGGTTGAAGCGTGAACCTTAAATAAGAAAATCGCTTATTAAAGGATCAGGGGGTAAAGTTTAATAAGGAGTAATTTTTATGAAGCTCTAATCTCCCTAATAATCTCTGCCATCTTATCGCCTCTAAGTTGCTTTTTAAACTCTATTTTTACTTCATCGCTCAAATGCTCAAACAGCTTCTGTGCATGTTTTATTTTCTGTTTCTCATCATCAAACAGATCTCTTTCGCCTTTATCTTTTGTCTCTACGATTAGGTGTAGTTTTTTCTTACCATCTTTACTTTTTATAACATATGCAAAATCTGGGCTATATGTTCCACCACCTGCTACTGGAATTTTAATAGAGTTTTTAGGGATTTTTGTAAATACTATAACCTCTTTTATTTCAGTTTCTATATTCAATTTTTCTAAATCACTATCATAATAAAGTGCATCAAGTAGATAATTATCTGCTACTTTATCATCAGAGAATTTTACCCCGACATCACTGGCATCAATACTTTCTCTAGGGTTACCGTTTGCATATGTAAATTTGGTTGGATGGATCTTATTAGCCACATTGTTGTAACCAATAGAAAAGTCTGAAAAGGCATGATCTAGTAAATACTTATTGAATCCAGCTCTTACTATGCGTATAGTTTGTTGGTTGAGATAGGAGTTAATATCAAGCTGTTCTTTTATAGATCTAAATACCTGGTGAAGTGTTTGCATATTAAGGCTAAGCGTCTTACTGAGTTCTACCAAAAATGCTTTATAGCTCATAGTAGAAATAGGTAGTATCTCATCATCTACACTTTCTATCTCTTTATAGAAGGCTACCCCCTCTTCAAAGTTGATACTTCCTATTTTAGTTTTAACACCTTGAGGTTTGAAGCTTTGGATATTCTCTTCAAGATAACCTCTAAACAATGCTTCAAATTTACTCTCATCTTCTATCTTATACTCCAAGATGACTTTTTGGTTAATACTCTCCCATAGTGATTTGAGTTCATCATATTTACCGACTCTTAAGGCAACCTTCTCTTTTTGCTCTTTAGCTCCTCTTACCTTGTCCTTTGAGAGTCCGCCAAATGCATCGGTATACTCGGCTTTGAGTTTATCAAAACCATCCTCCAAGAAATTATGCCCAAAGTCTATGATACCTGCTTCCCCTAATGTCTGATAAAGCGTACTTTCATCTATAGCATACTTTTGGGTGATCATCTCTACAAGTGCAGGTGTAAGTTTTTTAGGTGCTTCATCACCACCAAATGCACCTGATTTTTCATTGATCTCGGAGACAAGTGTTTTGACAAAATCTTTTTCAGTAAAATCTACAAAATAGTGAAGATCAAAACTCTCCTCTTTGACTCTACTCATATACTCATTGACAGGGAGCCGAAGCCCACGCCCTACCTCTTGGAGTTTTGAGGTGGTACTACCGCTGCTTCTTAGTTTACATATTTGAAATACATTAGGGTTATCCCACCCCTCTCTAAGTGTCCATTTAGAGAAAATAAAGCGTCTTGGATTTTCCAAACTAAGCAGAGCCTCCTTATCATGCAAAATCTCTGCAATCTCTTTTTCAATCTTCTCATCACTCTCGCTGTTATCTTTGGAGAAGTATCCACCATGTATAAGGCTTATATCTTTTAATGATGCTTCCAAATATGCCTTGTACCTTTCATCACTTACACATTCTAGCTCTTTTTCTATGTAGGCTTTAGCCATACGTTCAAATTTCTCTTTAAGTGATCCTGCGATGTCATTACCCTCACGGTATCCCTCAATATCATCAATAAAAAAGAGAGTAAGCGGTTTAATACGCACTTGGCGACTCATAAGATCTTTCTCTATCTCAAAATGGTTTGCAATAGCCTCTTGCATCATTTTATCTTGCAGAGATTGAGCATAAGAGTATGGATTGAGTCTATTTCCCTTTTTTAACTCCAGTCCATTACTTAGTACAACTACTGTTTTATTGAGTGACTCAATAAAGAGATCTCTCATTTCAGGATGCACTGTAGCCATACTCTCTTTTTTACCTACTTTAAACTTTCTTTTTTTACCGTTTTCACTTAGTTCAAAGGTAGCTTCACTCCCATCAGTATCTTTAAGTGTTACGATGGCATCTTTAGCTGCGTCAAACTCTTCTACATGGGTCACAACACCTTTTACAAGGTTGTTATTAAAAGCATCTACTGCACTAAGTTGGTAAATTAGATGATGAAACTCATCGTTAAAAGTTGCACCAAAACGGAAAATAAACTGTGATCCAAACTTCTGTATATTTTCGTATGTCTTACCCTTGGGAGGGAACTTATGAGGCTCATCGATGATGGTAAATGGATGTGTTGAAGCAATGGCTCCAAAAGGAGTATTATATCTATCAAAAAGACTTACATCAAACTTTTTAGTCATAGTATCAGAGTTAATCATCCCTGCATTGATGATAAGCACATGCACACTTTTTGATCCGCTACTATCTGCTTCGACAAATTCTCTTACTGCTTGAGGCATATAGGCTTTTTTGTTTTTCTTGGATTTTTGGCTCTCTACTACATAGGTCTTAATATTGGTACCATATTCTTGGCGGAAATGCTCTCCAGTAGCTTTTGCTTTGAGAAAATTAACAGTACCTGCCTTAATGGAAAGTGTAGGCACAACCACCACAAATTTATGTATCCCAAGCTGTCTATGAAGCTCTAACATCGCTTTGGTGTATGTATATGTTTTTCCTGTTCCAGTCTCCATCATAATATCTATAACATGATCTTGACTATCACACCCACCCTCTGTTTTAATATGATTATCTTCTTTTAACTTTCTGATATTATCACAAAAGATATATCCAGGGTCATACTGGATAAGAGGATTGGCTACTGCTGCCATAGCTTTCTCATCCAACGCTTTTGCCTGGGCACCATCAAATACTTTCAGTATGGACTCTACTGCTGCCACCTGGTGGGGTAGATTTCGCTCAAATTTAAATCCTGCCATTTTAATATCTCACTATGAGGTCTAACTCTATAGACTTTTTATTGGCGTAAGAACTTAATGCTTCTGTTAGTTCTTTTTGATACTTACTAGCAAAGTTATACCCAAAAAGCACTATACGGCTTGGCTCAAAAGTTTTATCACTATCTAACTTTTCTATAAGCTTTTTAAGTGCTTCTGTTGTAAACCCTGTATGCACAAAATAAAGTGTCTCTTCCCCAAGATAGCCTTTATATCCTGCCAAATCAATCTCACTTAGTTCATGGCTAAGTTCCATTCCATCATGGACTTTCCATGTAGTTAAAAGTACTTCAAGCTCTTCATCACTGAGTTTACTGCCATCAAAGAGTGTGGTATCTTCATTAAGTATTTCAATATCATCCAAATACCCATCCCATACAGGTATAGTCTCATAGATCTTAAAGCCAAGATCACCTTTATAGTCTGGATTCTCTTTAGCTATTTTGGCTGCTGCTTTTTCAATACGAGCTTTAGTAATATCAAAGATGGTTTTGTAACCTGCTGTATAGGCTTCTGATTTTTCATCTATCTCTTCTGGAATTTGCACGGTAATAAAGCGTCTATTGCCTCCATCTTCTGCATTGAGCTGCATAACTGCATGAGCTGTTGTCCCGGAACCAGCAAAGAAGTCAAGGACAATATCATCTTGGTTACCCTTAAATGTAGCAGATAAAACAATTTTCTTTAATAAACTTAATGGTTTTGGAGCATCAAAAGGAGAATGACCTTTTTCAACCTGAAATAGTGCTTCCAGCTCTTTAATTCCTTCAGCTGTTAAATGCTTATCGATTCTGTCTATATTCAAAATACTATGAAATTTTGAATAGTCATCTGAAAGTTTTCTTAGTTTCCCAATTATATGCTTACCATAGTCTTTTTTTACTAAAATAAATTCATTATTTTTTAGTCCTTTATCAATTTTATTTTTAAAAGATTCATCTTTGTAAGTTAGAATATCTTCATAATGCAAATTTCCATATTTTCCAAATTCTATTCTTACTGCATCTTCTTGTATCCAATACCATTCATCATTTATTTCAATTTTTTTACCACGAATATCTTTTGGTCTCTTCAAATTATCAAATTTTGTAATATCTTTTGTATAAACTAGTAATGTTTCATGCCCATTAACTACAAATTTTGCATTACCACCACCTTCGGCTGTGTTAATGATTAAATCTTTAATAAAATTTTCCTCTCCAAAAATCTCATCACAAAGCAATTTCAACTGTGCCTGTTCATTATCATCAATCGAGATAAAGATTACCCCATCATCTTTAAGTAGCTGCCGTGCCACATAGAGCCGTGGATACATAAAAGTAAGCCATGCAGAGTGGGAATTGGCATTACTTTTGGTAAACTCCAGTATTCGCTTGGCTTCATCTATCTCAATACCTGCTAAACGACTAAGCTCCTCTGGTTTAAACTTTCTATCATCGTTATAAACAAAACCATCTGATCCAGTATTGTATGGTGGATCTATATAGATCATTTTTATAGATTGTGCATAAGCATTTGAAAGATGTTTTAAAACTTCAAGGTTATCACCCTTGATAAGGAGATTTTGACTCTCTTTGTTTTGCTCTAATGCATTATGCTCTTTATCTTCTTTTATTAGTGTACGGGGATTTTCATTTGCGAGTAGTCTAGCATAAGATTTACCAAGCCAGTTAAGAGAGTAACTCTCCTTTGAAAGTTCTAGCCCACTCTCCCCTACAATCTCTTCCATCTTGTGAACGATGAAATTTCCATCTTTATCAAAACATTGAGGAAAATTTTGTTTTAGAAGTTCTATTTGTTTGCTATTTGCAGTTATTTCTGTATTGTCATTTAAGATCTCTTTTTTCATACTTCCCTATCCTAATTATTCTCTGATAAAGTAAAAATAATATCGATTATACTAAAAATGCTCTTTTTTATTGCATGAAATAAAAAAGTCCACTTGAGGGCTCCACCCTCTCCAAAACCCGCACACTCTCCCACTCCATCTTCGAAAAAGCAAACCACTTTTTACCCAAGTCCTTCAGACTCGCACCGATATGATACACCTCCATACCGTCGATGATGAGAAACCTGTCATGGGATTTTTTGAATGTTTGCAGCGTGATGTTGTCGTATTGTGTTT
>JALWKQ010000116.1 GCA_027081395.1 Sulfurovum sp.
CGTTATCTCGGTGTGACAGACGGGTTGATCCGTGTCTCTATCGGGCTGGAGTCCCCTGAAGTGATCGCAGAAGACTTCCTGCAAGCTGCCGCTCTATAAGTCTGATTATGTGCAGACAGCTCATATGGTGGCTGCTATGTTGGCTTTGGCTCCTGCCGCTTGCTGCTGCAGGCGATAGCACACTCTCCTATCTCAACGACCTTCGTACGCATGCCGGATTACAGCCGCTGCATAGTGACAGAGCGCTTGCCAAAGCGGCAAAAGCGCATGCCAAGTATGCCTTACGCGTGCAGCGATATAGCCATCACGAACGCAAAGGCATCCCGGGATTTACAGGCAAAACACCTGCAGATAGGGCTGTGCATGCCGGCTATCCTTCCCGCTTTGTAATGGAGAATATTGCTGTCAATACCATCGGTGCCAAAAGTACGGTAGACAACCTGCTCTCTGCGATCTATCACCGTTTTCTTTTTTTGGGATTCGATGTCGATGAGATGGGGCAGGGGAATGCCTCGATGCGAAAAAAGCGTGCGATACAGCAGGTACATGTCTTTGACATGGGTGCGGAGGCTATGGCATCGATCTGCAGGCAGGAGTATAAACTGCGTAACGGGATGTATTATCTCACAGGACTCTGTGCTGATGAAAAGACAAAGATACCGCAATCTGTTTATGAGGATGCCAGGGCGACCATCAGGAAGGCAAACGGCAGGATTATCCTCTATCCCTATACGAATCAGAAGGGTATCCCTCCGGCATTTTACAACGAGACCCCCGATCCGCTGCCGGACTACATGGTCAGCGGATTTCCGATCTCAGTACAATTTAACCCCTACTATTTTCACAAAATAAAAATACTCTCCTTCAAGCTCTATGACGATACCGGCAAGGAGATCAAAAGCAGGCTCATTGATCACCGTAGTGATCCCAACGGTAAGCTTGATCTCAATGAGTATGCACTGATGCCTCTGGCAAGACTGAAATATGCTACGCAGTACAAGGCAGTGTTTGATGCTATTGCTGACGGCAAAAAGATTCACCGAAGTTGGTACTTTACGACACAAGAACCGTCTGCAAAACTCTACCGTATCAGAGGAAAAAAAGTGAAGATAAATATAGGAAATGCCAAGAAAATATGGCTCTATTTTGTTCCAAGAAACAGAAGAGATATCCTCAAAAAGGTACGTCATACGCAGGGATTGAAGGTTCGTTTTGTTGACCAGAATACGCTGGAAGTAACACTTCCTAAGAGGCGTATTCATAGGGGCTACCGGATTATTGGCAGCGGTAGAGAGGTACGCTTTTAGCACTCTTCTTTAGAGTGTAGATTTGAGTCCGTAAAAATAGCTCTGTATCTTGGTGATCGCTTTGGTACCGAGCTTTTCGAAGATCTGTTCGATCTTGTCTTTGGTTTTCCAGACAGGTTTTTTGACACCGGCAAGTTTCTCTACCTCTTTTTTGGCAATATATCTTGTGCCAATGGTATCAACAAGCCCCACCTTTTTGGCACGTGCAGCAGAGAAGATATGGGCATCGGCATATTCGTTCGAGCGATTGATGTCAAGTCCTCTTGCCGTCGCTACATCGTGTACAAAGAGATCATAGGTATCTTTGGTGAGACGCTCGAGTTCGGCACGCTCTTGCGGGGTCCATTCTCTGGTGAACGTACCCGCCTCCTTGTAGGTTCCCTGCTTGACCACTTGGGGCTTGACACCGATCTTCTTCATCAGCTCTTCGATATCCGCACTCTCCATGATCACTCCTATGGAGCCTACGATGGCACCGGGATTGGCGATGATCTTTTTGGTATAGATGGAGGCGTAGTAGCTGCCGCTTGCCATGATCCCCTGCGCATAGGCAATGACGGGTTTTTTCTTGGTCAGATCTCTGATCGCATAGGAGATCTCGATAGAGGGCGGTACTGCACCGCCGGGAGAGTTGACGCTAAGCAGCACCCCTTTGATACGGGGGTTCTTTGATGCCTCTTCGATCTCTTTGAGTACCTGTTTGGCATCAAGGATAGGACCGACAAGCTCGATCTCCTGAAGATTGGCAGGTTTGAGCGGGGCAGCCGATTTTGGCATGAGTGCTACCAGGGCGATCAGCAAAAAGAGCATCCCCAGGAAGTGCTGCCCGATCCATTTGATGATATCAGATATCTTTTTAAACATACTGCTCTCCTGCGATATAGACACTGCTTGCCTTTTTGGTATGGAGGATACTCCATAGTGCGATCTCCTCATCACTCTGCGGGATATCCGGAAGTGTGAGCAGTGCAAAGTCTGCCGCTTTGCCGACCTTGATCTCTCCTGCATCGAGCTGCAGCGCTCTGGCAGCCTTGATCGTGACAGCATCGATGAGGGTCTGTGCAAGCCGTTTGATCTCAAGATCGTGATGGAGCATCAGTGCCGCACGCATCTCATCAAGCAGACTGAGCGAGTCGTTGGAGCTGAGTCCGTCAGTTGCGACTGAGAAGGGCAGCGGCAGGCTCTCTATCTTGAGCCGACCCACACCCAGATAGCGGTTGGAGCGTGGACAGTGTGCGATGCTGTGTCCTTTGGATGCCAGACGATCGAGCTCCTCCTTATTCGCCTGTACCGCGTGGACAAAGAGTGCTGGGTAGTGGTCAAAGGCATGGATGAACTCCTCTACGGTCGTTACCGGAGTAGAAGTGTTGAAGTACTTTTCAAAAAACGCTTTGAATGGACCCTTTCCCTTCTCAAGCCACTCACGTTCGGCTTGCGATTCGAGGAAGTGGGTCGTTAGCGGTATCTTGCGTTTTTTCGCTTCTGTGACCGCTTTTTGGAGGATCACCGGATGTACCGAGTAGGGAGCATGGATAGCGACAGCCGGTGTGATCCTGCTTTGAGGTTCACACTGGGTAGAGGCTTCGAGGCGCTCCAACCAGTCATTGTAGAGCATATCGGTATACATCGGATTGGAGCCGATAAGCTCATTGAAAAAGACCACACGCTGCGGCGCATTCTCGCACACTTCCAGCTCGGTACCGAAGCTCGAGATGGCACCAAACGAGGTGATGCCGCTATTGAGCATCTCATTGATCTCATGCGCCATGACGCTGTTGTCACACTCCTGCAGCAGTTCGTCGCGGTTGGCGATGACCGAGTCGAGCCACGGCATGAATGCCCCGTAGCGAAGCGAAGTACGGTTGGCAGAGAACTCCAGATGTACATGGGTATTGATAAAGCCGGGATAGATTACGGTATAGGGTGCGCTCTTGATCCGCTCAGCATCGGGATATTTGGCAAGGAGTGCCTCAAAAGTGTCGATCTCTTCGATCTTCTCGCCAAAAGCGATAGCGCGGTTCTGGAGATAGACACCGCCGCTGTAGATATAGTCTGCTGTGATGATTTTCATAGCGTTGTAGCCTTAAAATTTAATTCTATTTAGATAAAATAATACCCAAATTAAGATAATAAGGTAAATAATGAAAGTAGTAGTCATTCAAGGTCCAAATCTCAATATGCTCGGTGTCAGAGAGCAGGGTATTTACGGTCAGATGAAGTTGGAGGATATCCATGCACAGATGAAAGCCTTTGCGCAGCAGCAAGGACTTGATATAGAGTTTTTCCAAAGCAA
>JALWKQ010000117.1 GCA_027081395.1 Sulfurovum sp.
CCAAAACCTGACTGCCACTCTACCATCAGACCTACGGAAGAACGCTTGATCTCTGTAAAGCTCTCCTCGCCGATCATCCCGTAGTCATAAAAGCCTGTCAGACGCATCTTGGCAGCCTCTGAGAGAGGTATACTCGCCTCTACACTCGTTGATGCACGTTTCTTACCGCCCAGTCCGTATCCGGTAGCAGAGCTTCCCGGTGAGAGTGAATAGGGCTGATATCCTCTCAGACTTCCTATACCGCCCAGGAAGAGTTTTTCCCCGATAGGGAGTTTTTCGTTGGTACCGCTGCTGATCGTTGTCGCTCTTGCCTTAAAGCGGAGAATCAGGTCATAGTCGATCCAGTCCTCCATGCCATAGTAGACACCGAACTTCGCACTGCTTTTCAAGAAGTCGCCATAACCGTTCTCTTCACCGCTTCCCGCTGTGGCATTGAAGTCGTTACCGCTGAGTTTGGCATATTCGAAGTTCACTGCCGCGATCATCCCTTCTCTTGGTACATAGTAGTCGTCCGTATTGTCAAAAGAGAGCGAAGCATAAAACGAGGTTTTAGTATATTTGTCGTTGTAAAGATTTGTATAATCAAAAATATTAGTGTTGTTTAGATCGCTGGATACATTGTTGTTCTCCTCCGACTGGTTATCCATATAGCCTACACCGACAGAAGCATGGAAATAACGCATAAATTCACGTCCAAGGATCAAAGAACCTCCGGTGGTATCCTGCGTAAAGTTATAGTACTCATATTTTTTCTTGTTCAGACTCAAAGAGAGGCTGTATTGGCTGTCCCATACTTTCGGATTGGTAAAGGAAAGGTTGTAGCTTTTGGAGATCTTGGAAAATTCAAAACCGGCACTTGCACTAATCCCGGTACCCAGGAAGTTCTTGTCAGAGACAGAAGCATTGAACATCAGCCCTTCATAGGAGCCGTATCCTCCGCCTACAGAGATCGTACCTGTAGGTGCCTCTTTGACTTTGACAAGCAGATTGATCTTGTCTTCCGAAATTCTCTGCGGCTGGATATCCACACTCTCAAAAAAGCCGGTTCTACCCAGTGCATTCTTGGAGTCTTTCAGGTCTGTTGCATTGAAGGTATCACCCGGTGCAAGATAGAGGTAGCGTCTGATGACCCTGTCTTTGGTGGCGTTGTTGCCTGAGATCAATACGTCGTTGATCACGACAGGCACACCCGGACGGATCACATACTGGATATCGATCGTCTTCTCTTCAGGGTTTTTGTGCATTTGGGGAAGCACTTTTGCATAGGCATAACCTCTGTTTCCGGCAGCCTCCTGCAGCTTCTTCATATCTTTTCTCATCTTCTTGATATTGAAGATCTTCCCTTTTTTCAAAGAGAGGTTGGAGAGCAGCGTTTCGCTGTCCAGACCGTCCATATCCTGCGCGACACTGACCTCTCCCACACGATACTGATCTCCCTCTGCTACCTGATAGTCGATCTCTGCCTTGTAGGATCCGAAGTCGACTCTCATCAGCGGCTTGCTCACGTAGGCATCGAGATATCCGTGTTTCATATAGACATCTTTCACACGGTAGGCATCATACTCCAACTGGTCAACGACCGCAACCCCGTCATCCAAAAAGGGCAGCCAGCCCATAAAGTCCGCCTCTTTGTTGGCGAGATCCATTTCAAGATCACCCTTGTCGAGTTTTTTGGCTCCGATAAAGTTGATCTTTTTAATCTTGATCTTCTCACCCTTATTGACATCAAAAATTACCGAAACACTGCTCTCTCCCACCGGTACAACTGTTACTTCAACGACAGTGTCGTAGTAACCCTTTTTTTCAAGGTTCGAGATGATCGATGCTTTAGCCTTTTTGACCCTGCGTGCATCATAGAGATCCCCTTTTTTCAAACCGATGCTTTTGAGCAGTTTTTCACCGTCATCTCCCGATCCGTATCCCTTGATATCGACATTTGCGATCGCTTTTTTCTCTTTGAAATGGAAGATCAGGACGCCCCCCTGCTTGTCGACCCATACATCCTTGAAGTACCCCTGCGAGAAGAAGTTCTTGACCGCTTCATTGATCTTGCGCGCATCCATCTCATCGCCTTCATGAATGCCGGCGATCTCTTTCGCCACACTCGGAGAGAGGTGTGAGAGCCCTTCAAATTTGATCTGTGCCACTCTCTGTGCCAACAGCAGTGATCCTATGAGCAACCAAGACAAGATGATCTTTTTTATCATAATGTGTAACCTTAATAGAGGGATTTTATTATGGCAATAGTGTATCTTTTTTTCAATAAGAGGTTCATAAGATTGCATGAAAAGATGCTATAATCCGTTTGAAAACATTTTGGGGAAACAGGAAGATAAACATATGAAAAAACAGAAAATAGGTATCGTCGGACTCGGTCTCATGGGAGGCTCTTTGGCGCTTGCACTCCGTGAGAGTTCCGATGCATTTGAATTTGTCGGTCTCGATCACAATCAGGCACACTGCCAAGAGGCGCTTGAACTCGGTCTGGTCGATACTATCGCCTCCGATCTCGAAGAGATCAAAAGATGCGACGTCATCTTCCTCTCCATCCCTGTAGACAGCATCATCGCCATCTCACAAGAACTTACCGGACTTAACCCAAAGTGTACCGTGATCGATCTGGGAAGTACCAAGGCAAAGATCTCAGAGAGTATCCCCGCCGATATCCGCCCTAACTTCGTCACTGCGCACCCCATGACAGGGACAGAGAAGTTCGGCCCAAGTGCCGCACATGCTGACCTCTACAGAGACAAGGTCGTTGTCCTCTGTGATCTGGAAAAGAGCGGTCAACATCAACAGGAACTTGCCAAGTCACTCTTCACATCCATAGGTATGAAGCTGGTCTATATGGATGCCAGAGAGCATGACCGGCATGCTGCATTTATCTCCCATATGCCCCACGCTGTCTCCTACTCCCTGGCAAATGCGGTGATGCGTCAGGAAGCCCGAGAGAGCATCGTGGCACTTGCAGGTGGCGGCTTCAAAGATATGAGCCGTATCGCCAAATCAAGCCCCAACATGTGGGAAGATATCTTCAGACAAAACAAAGAGAACCTGCTCGAAGCGATCCACTCCTTCCAGAGCGAACTCAAAAAGTGCCAAAAGATGGTAGAGAATGAGGAGTGGGAAGCACTCAACAAGTGGATGGAAGAGGCAAACAGCCTGCATGATATCCTCGATTGATATCTCTGTAGACCCATCGGTTTCACTCGATAGCTCTGTCAGTCGCAAACGCAAGCGCCCATTGCATGGGTGGAGTGCTCCTTTGTCGCCATCAAGTGAAACCTTAATCTATAGTTACAACCTATACCGATAACTTACTATCACCGCTGCCTGCTTGTCGATGCTTTTGAGGATGGCATCTTTGAGCCGTCTCTTCTCTTCGGGAGAGAGGATACCTGTGCTGATCACTTCGCACTCTACTTTCTCCTCATCGCCATGATGCAGTATCTTGACGTTGTCGAGTGTCACTTCGTGGTTGCCTACATTAAATGTAAGATGCGTAAGGGTACGCTGTACCTCGATATCCTCTTTCATCTGCCTGAACGAACTGTAGAGAGGGATCGCGACAACTGCAACGATCATCACCCAGAT
>JALWKQ010000118.1:0-12578 GCA_027081395.1 Sulfurovum sp.
GGTAAGCTATTGCATGTGAGCTCTCAAATGCTGGGATGATACCCTCTTTTTGGCTCAGCCATACGAAGGCATCCATCGCTTCATCATCTGTGATGTGGTCGTAGGTGGCGATGCCTTCATCTTTGAGATAGGCGTGTTCCGGGCCGATGCCGGGGTAATCCAGACCTGCGGAGATGGAGTGGGCTTCCTGTATCTGACCATCCTCATCTTGGAGCAGGTAACTCAGCTGTCCGTGCAGGACACCCGGGCTGCCTTTTTCCAGTGAGCAGCCGTGTTTGCCATCAAGCCCTTCACCACCTGCTTCGATGCCGATGCACTCGACACTCTTTTCTTCAAGGAAGTGGTTGAAGATACCCAGTGCGTTTGAGCCGCCGCCGATACAGGCGATAACTTTGTCCGGCAGTCTGCCTTCCACCTCCTGCAACTGCGCTTTGGCTTCCCAGCCGATGATACTCTGGATGTCACGCACCATCATAGGGTAGGGGTGCGGGCCTGCGACGGTGCCTATGAGGTAGTAGGTGTCGCGCGCATGGGTCACCCAGTGGCGGATGGCATCGTTCATGGCATCTTTGAGGGTCTTGGAACCGCTCTGGACAGCGTGTACTTTGGCACCGAGCAGTTTCATACGGAAGACATTGAGCTCTTGGCGTGCCACATCCTTCGCACCCATGAAGACCTCACACTCCAGCCCAAAGAGTGCTGCCACCGTTGCGGTCGCAACCCCATGCTGACCCGCACCGGTCTCGGCGATGATCTTCTTCTTGCCAAGGCGTTTTGCCAGTACGGCTTGTGCGACGCAGTGGTTGATCTTGTGTGCGCCTGTGTGGTTGAGATCTTCACGTTTGAGATAGACCTTGGCACCGATCTCTTCGGAGATGTTGGCAGCGTAGTAGAGTGCTGAGGGGCGACCCACATAGTGTTTGTAGTAGTAGTCTACCTCTGCCCAAAAGTCCGCATCGAAACGTACCGCTTCGTAGTCCTGACGCAGTTGTTCGAGAGCCGGCATGAGTGTCTCAGGGACAAACCGCCCGCCAAATTTGCCAAAATGCCCGAGCTCATCGGGATCGAAAGGGCTTGGTTTGGGTATATAAATCGCTTTGTGTAAATCCATCTCAATTCTCTTTTGTAAATAGTTGGGTAGATTATACCGCACAGGAGGTTAGGGGCAGGATAGCGGGAATGTAAAATATAGGGGTCAAAATATCTTATGCGCTCCCAGATCATCCCCATGAGGGGTATAGCCGTATTTCTCTCTGGCTTCTTGGCGAAGTGATTTTGGCATTTCATTGTAGGTGGTGTTCATAGAGGTGTTGATCGTGCCAAGAAAGTATGTTTTGTTCTTTTTGATGTGCGGGATATGCTTGCTGCCGCTGCCGTAGCCTGCTTTGCCTCTGCTGCAGCCGTACATCCCTGTGAGCGAATACTCTTTTAGGTAGAGATCGCTGCTGGGTGCAGGGAGAGTAAGGACGATAAAGCCATGCCCCTTTTTGGTATCGTGAAAATAGATCTCATATCCCTCCGGCTCCTCTTTGGTTGCAAGCTCGAGGTGGCGTACCTTTCTATCATCCCTGCCATCGACCGCGATGAGGATCGTCGCCTCGCCGCTGTAGCTGGAGAGGTCGGCATTGCTTACCGGTGTGATGGTGGAGGGTGTACATCCTGAGAGGATGATGGCTGAAAAAAGCAATGTTAAAGGTTTGAACATTGGGTATCTTCCTTTGTTGGTTGAGATATGATTGCATAGGTGGTGTGTAAAGAGTGTGTATTTTTGCGAAGTATAGAATAAGGAAAGGATCTCTCTCCTTTACTCAGTTTCAATTTCCTTAAATTCAGAGTCTGAGTCAAAAATTGATTTGAAGAATAATAAACATGGATCATCTTTTCTCATCTTCTCTTTCCCAAATATGACCTCAATAAATGAACGTTGTTTATCAACCTGAAATACCCACTCCAATTCAGATTTATAGAGTTGATACTTTTCATACTGAACTGATGCGCCTATTAAATAATCTCTACCTTCCCATTTCAGATAGCTGTACCAGCCCCAATCCTCAGCATCTGGCTCCGAGATTTCGACTTTTTCTTTTGTTATATCTTTCAACCAATCTAATAAAGAATGTCCATATATAGGGTTTATTGGATTTTCCCTTTCCTTGGAAATATCAAATTTTGCTGTTTTAAATGTGATTATATGATGCATCAAGACTATCCTAAATGTGTATAATATTTGATAAAATTTAGATCTAATCCAATGTTTTTATAGTATGAGATATGCATTCCCAACGCACAGCGTAGGAACGAGAATACCTAACCACCCACCTGCAACACAGAATAGACTGGTGCATCGATATTCTCACGTCCATGCAGGAACGTTAGCTCGAGGATGAAACACGCCTCTACACACTCTGCGCCGACTTTGTTGATGAGATTGGCGGCGGCTTTGGCGGTGCCTCCTGTGGCGATGAGATCGTCGATGAGCAGGACTTTGGCAGGGGAGCCGTTGCATCTGCCGTTGTCACCAAACGCATCGATGTGTATCTCCACTTCATCGACACCGTACTCCAGAGCATACTTCTCTGAGACGGTAGTGTAGGGGAGTTTGCCTTTCTTACGTACCGGTACGAAGCCGATCCCCAGTCTGTCTGCCAGTGCCGCCCCGAAGATAAAGCCCCTTGCATCAATACCGGCGACATAGTCCAGTCCATAGTCTTTGTATCGGGATGTGAGATGATCCATCAGCGTTTTGTAGGCATGCGGATTGTTGAGCAGTGTAGTGATGTCTTTGAAGACGATGCCGGGCTTGGGAAAGTCCGGGATGTCTCGGATGCTTGCTTCGACTATACTCTTCTCTTCAGGGGTGAGTGTCATATCATCTCCTTAGCCAAGATTTGACCCAAACGAACAGCCCGCTTCGATCTTGGCGACACGAGTGGCATGTCTGCCGCCCTCAAACTCGGTTTCGGCGAAGGCTTCGATCATATCGATGATCACCCCTTTGCCTACCACACGCTCACCAAAGCATAGGATATTGGCATCGTTGTGCAGACGAGTCAGCTTGGCAGTGTAGTGGTCGTGGCAGAGGGCTGCACGGATACCCTGTATCTTGTTGGCAGCGATGGAGATACCGATCCCCGTACCGCAGATAAGGATGCCAAAGCTGCCTTCATCAGCCAGCACCGCCTCGGCACATTTGCGTGCATAGTCCGGGTAGTCTACACGATCTGCCGAGTCGGGTCCGAGATCGACGATCTCATATCCAAGTGTCGTGACCACATCTTTGACAAATGCTTTGAGCGCATAGCCTGCATGGTCTGTCGCGATATAAAATTTCTTTGCCATCTCTTTTCCTTTCTATTTACATTCTACTCTATGGGCTCTTCATACTGCAGTGTATCGATCAGACTACCCACACGTCCCCAGCGTACGGTAAAGCGTTGTTTATCCCAGAGCTTCTTGCATTCGGGTGAGTCGATAGGGATATCGCCGCAGACACGTCTGAGGCTCTGGTGATCCCTGCCTCCTCCAAACTTGTCGCCGTTAAGCACACGGTCATAGGAGCGGTGTTCGATACTCATGTAGATCAGCCACGGTTTGCCGACTATGAGTGAGTAGGGTACTGATCCCCAGAAGCGGCTGTCGTTGGAGTTGTCCCTGTTGTCACCGATCATATAGTAGTGGTCTTTGTCGACTTTGGCATAGAGTGCATTGATCACTTCTGAGCCCATCTTGTAGACTGGTGCATCGAGCCCTTCGACATAGACAGGCACCACATCGATCTTTTTGTTGTAGGCATAGTACTTTAGCAGGATATTGAAGATCGGTTCGCCTTCGGGTGCATACTGGATGCCCGGATACTTCTCTTTGTAGGGGTTCTCTACCCAGAGTTTGCCGCGCAGCTGTTTGATCTTGGCTGCAGGGTAGTGTGCCTTGATGTACTCATCACCTTCGTGAAAATGGATCAGCAGTTTTTTGTTGGCATAGAGGATCTCATCGCCGCCCACAGCGACACAGCGCTTGACATAGTGTATCTTGTGGTTTTTGGGATAGCGGAAGATGACGATATCCTCACGCTTGGGACGCGAGCCCTCTATGAGGTGCCCGTTGTGGTTGAAGTCCGGCAGAAGCGGCAGCTCAAGCCACGGCAATGTCGGCGTAGGGATACCGTAGGAGAACTTCTTGGCAAAGAGAAAGTCTCCGATCAGCAGGGTACGTTTCATAGAACCTGACGGGATCACAAATGACTGCGCGACAAAGAAGATAAGGGCAAGGACGATGATGATCGTACCTGTCCATGAACTGGAAAATCGGTAGAGTTTTGAAAAGAAGTTTTTCACTTATGCCCTTTGTTTTGCGGATTTGAGTGTGTTGGAAAGCAGCATAGCGATCGTCATAGGACCTACCCCTCCTGGAACTGGAGTGATATAGGAGCACTTGGGCGCTACTTCGTCAAAAGCGACATCACCGACAAGTCTGCCGTCATCGAGCTTGTTGATCCCGATATCGATCACGATCGCCCCCTCCTTGACCATATCGGCTTTGATGAGTCCGGGTACACCGACACCTACGACGACAATATCGGCGGCAGAGGTATGAGCAGCCAGATCTTTGGTGTGGATATGGGTGACGGTGACAGTCGCATCGGCATTGAGCAGCAGAGATGCCATCGGTTTGCCGACGATATTGCTCGCACCCACGACACAGACATCTTTGCCTTTGAGGTCGATATCGTACGCTTCGAACATCTTCATCACACCCAGCGGTGTGCAGGCGACAAAGCTGTCGAGTTTGGTGACGAGCCTACCGACATTGTAGGGGTGGAAGCCATCCACATCTTTACGCGGATCGATCACTTCTAGGATCTTGTCGGTATCGATATGCTTGGGCAGTGGCAGCTGTACGAGGATGCCGTCGATATGCGGGTTGTTATTCATCATCTCGATGATCTCGATAATCTCATCCTGGCTGATAGTATCGGGCATATTGTGTGTGATGGAGTAGAAGCCGACCTTTTCACAGGCTTTGGCTTTCATCTTGACATAGGCGTGGCTGGCGGGATCGTCACCCACAAGGATCACTGCCAGACCCGGAACGATATTTTTCTCCTGTTTGAGCTGTTCTACTTCCTCTGCTACATTCTGCTGCACTTTGGCAGCGAGGGATTTGCCGTCGATCAGTTGCATGGGTACCAACCTTGATAATTTTTAGGGTATTATATCGAAAATAGTTTAGGACTATAGGGAGAGAATGCAGGTGAAGTATCTATGGTTTTTTGTGCCTATGCTGCTTGCGGCACAGGAAGAGTTCATGTCACATTATGAGTATGGGCAGATGCTCTACAACAATCCGCGTGGTGTGAGCTGTGCCAAATGTCACGGCAAAAAAGGCGAGGGCAGAGTGATCGTCAGCTACCGGGACAAAAGTGGCAAACAAAGCATCGAAGGCCCTGATATACGCAACGAAAATCTTCAGAGTATGCTCGCTGCAGTAAGCAAAAGCCACCATATCATGCCACGCTACTATCTGACTGATGAAGAGGTCGAAGCGATCCATGACTATCTCCATCAACAAAATAGCACTGAGTAAAATCTGCTATAATCATCTTATGTTTCAAATCGAAACCTCTGAATAACCATATACAGAGGTTTCATGCGATAGCGACAAAGGAGCACTCAACCCATGAAATGGGCGCTTGCGTTTGCGACTGCCGGAGCTATCGCATGAAACCGGAAATTTTTCAGAGATCTCAATCAGGAAAAAGGATGCATGATGCTTATCTCCCGCTCTTTTGCTGCGCTGCTGTGTGCAGGAACACTGACCTACGCTTCAACACTCGATGTCTATCAGGACAAAAGCTTCTACCGATACAGACCCGCGACACCCTTCATCGGCTTTACTCAGGGTGTGGAAGCAGTATGTGATACAAGCATAACAGTGCTTGAACCGACACTGGCGTGCCCGGATGAGCAGCGCCTTTGCAAACTCTCCAAAGAGATCAAGGCTACTGAGGACAGGCTTGCAAAGATACGCTACAACACCGATGCGCTCAAAGCACTGACCGTACTCCCCAAACCTACTGCCTACGATGCCGCCGGTGCGATAGAGTCTGCCAGAGCCATAGGTGAAGAGCATGCACTTCTCGAGCGCAAAGCCAAAGAGACAGATACAGCACTTCGGCTGCTGGGTCAGCAGTTTGCCACACAGGCACCCTCCAGAGAGCCACAAGCGCTACGTAGAGTATGCAAGGGTGAGCTTACACTTACCATCCCCCGTGGTTATATCTCTTTTGATAATTATTATGAAGGGGAGATAAGCCAAGCCAAAGAGATCACCGTCACCCAGTATCTTACAGTGACAAACAGAAGCGGCATAGATATCGATGCAGATCGTGCGATGTTTTACTACCGGAGGGCACGCAGCTATCTCAATCCGCTGCATTTCAACCCGTGGATCGTAAGCAAGTATACCCCTATGTCCAAACGTATGCTGAAAAAAAGCAAGATGAGAGCGGCACCGATGGAGATCGCGATGGATAGCATGGCAGCAGAAGCGATGCCGATCCCGGCTGCGGCAAGTGCGAGCTATGAGGATGCCAGAGTTTATAAGGTAAACAAACTCACGCTTCCTTCGACCGGTGAACCTCTCGATATCCGTATCCTCCAGTGGAGAGCCCCGCTAAGCTGCGAACTGCGAGCCTATCCCTATCTTACGACGCAGGCGGTAGAGGTGTGTGTATTTGAGCCGAAGTATCAGATAGAAAAGAACCGATGGAAGCTCAAAGAGGGCAGTAAAGTGATCAACGAAAATGCCATAGGCGAATATGCGCACGGCAAATATGAGCTCTATACACGCAGCGATCCGGATATCAAGATAATTAGACGTCCGATCGTCAAAAAAGAGCGAGAGACAGGCATCTTCGGGGGTACAGTGAGAAAAAAGGACGGCTACAGACTTGACCTGACCAACAAATCCGACAAAACCAAAAAGCTCAAGATCATCGAACGTATCCCGACATCTACGACAGAGGAGATCAAAGTCAAACTTCTTGAAGTCAAAAGCGAGAGCAAGGTTGACTACCGTGTGAAAAATGATGGAAAAATAGAGATGAATGTGACTTTGAAGCTCCATGAACACAGAACGATTGAGATCTGGTTTGAATTATCCTATGACAAGGATATGAAAGTGCATTATTGAATATTTGGGTGAAGTGTATGCAGGCAAGATGCCTGCATGGTGAGTATATGGTTATACTGCTGTGACGTTTTCAGCCTGTGGGCCTTTTTGACCTTCACCTACTTCAAATGTTACTGCTTGACCTTCTGCAAGTGTCACACGTCCACCCTCTGGGTTGTTGACTTGACGGAAATGTACGAATACATCGCTTCCACCATTCTCTTGTTGGATAAATCCATAACCTTTTTCATCGTTGAACCATTTTACTGTTCCGTTTACTAATTCTGCCATTTTACAGCCTTTAAAATTTAAATTTGTGAAAACATTTAAATAGAGAGTCTTTCGGGGGTCTTGCAGGGTTTTACACTAACATAACACTCAAAAGATGAACTCGATCCTCATCTTTCATCGTTTATATTGTAGCTTCTTTTCTGTGAGACAACCTTAGTTATTAGATTTTTTTATAAATTTCTCGTTATTTAACCTATTTTGAGCCCGAGGAAGAAACCTGCGACTGCGCTCAAGCCGCTGCTGACCTTGAAGCGTTCGAGTCTCTCCTGGAGAAAGAGGGCAAACTGTTTGAAGGTGTCGACCCCATGGGAGACACTCTCCTGTAGGTGGGCTTCATTGAGCTCGATGACCCCTTGGCTCTCGAGAACGAAGACTGCGATGAGTGCAATACCTGTCAAAAAGAGCAGTATTTTGAAACTCTTTTTGAGGACATAGCCGATAGAGAGACCGATGAGAAATCCTGTACCCATTTCGAGATAGGGCAGTATCTGATGCTCAGATGTTCCAGTCTCTACAGCTGCTTGTGTATCAGCGGGATTCATCGGCAGCTTCTCCTTTGTTTTCGATTTGCTTTTCGTTATTTAGCCACTGGGCAAGGGTAGGGAATGCTGTGATCTCGATCGATTCATGTTTGACGATCTCGGCAAAGCTTTTGACCCCCATAGAGAGAAGATACTGCAGATAGTTGTCAAATGTCGCATCTTTGATCACATAGATATCATCTTTGTGCACCTCAAACATAAATCCTCCATTGGGAAGCGGGGACATAGAGAGCGAAACGGTATAGTGGTCTTTGACGATGCTCTCCTTTTGGGAGTACATGATCCCGATATTGTACCCGTTATTGCCGAAACCTTTGATCAGAACGACCAGGACACGCTGCTTTCCCTCTTTGGAGGAGACGAAGATACTGATAATGTCTTTGATCGTAGAGTATCCGGGTATTTTGTGCAGAAGCTTTTCAAAAAGGCGCGCAAGGCGTGTATTCATCAGATGCCCTACAAAATAGAGCAAAAGCAGAAACACCGCGACGACCAGCAGAAACCAGAGGAAATAGTGCCCCTGCGGCGTAAAACCTATCCAGCTGAAGATCCACTGTACAACCGCATTGACTTTGTCATACATCCAAAGCACGATGATAATGACGATGACAATAGGTAATAGTCCCAGAAAACCTTTAAGGACATTGCTAAAAAACTCTTTGAAAAGTGTGGAGCGTCTCATGGTCTCGCTTTGATAATCTTTTTAGGCATTATAGCAATTCTATGTTTGATTGTCACTTCTTGTGATTTACAAAGGTCTCTTTGACCCTTTTGGAGATCAGCATATAGGGCACCCATATCGCTGCGTAGATTGTAGCACGTATTGCCTCCCGCTTTGTCTCCGGGTCAAAAGGCTCTTCACCAAGTATCACTCCGCCGATCCAGGCATCGATAAGGATAAATGCCAGTGACCCCAGTGCAAGTATGATGAAGTATTTGGGGAAACGGTAGTCCTTGGTTACAAAAAGATAGATCAGGTAAAAAGAGAAGAGTATCAGGATGATGTTGATGAGCAGCTCTGCATAGATAAAAGGAATAAAATAGGGACCGTAAGTCATACGTCCGACAGTACGGATCATCTCCCACTGACCGCTGAGAAACATCTCTTTATACATAGGAAGAAGTGAAAAGATTAGATAGACGGGTCTGAGAAAAACACCAAAACCTACAAGCAGAAGCCAGCCGCCGATAGGCTTGCCTTTTTCTTGTTCAGCTTGTTTAGTATGCTTTTCTTCTCTTTCGGACTGCAGCGATTCTGTTGTTTCAAATGACATTCTTCTTCCCTTGATTCTATTTTTGTCATTATCATACCCGATTGTGTAACAAATGTTACTTACAGAGGTAATGCTTGTAGGGTATACTTTGATCTGTAAATTATTACAAACCAAACAACAAGGATAAAACATGAAAAAAACACTTTTACTTTCAGTAATCGCTTCTACATTGATGATGGCAGGCGGAGATATCGCTCCGGTTGAGCCGATGGTTGAGACACCGGATGTACAGGCAGAGGCGCCAAGCAGAAACTTCGCTCCGGCAATTGCACTGATCGGTGGCGCGATGGATATTGACAACAGTAACAGCGACTGGAAAGGCTTCTATGGTGCTGAACTCTCATTCAACTGTCTTTTGAGCGATGCGATCAGACAGCAGATCCAAATCACCAACTATGACAATGACGGTATCCAGATGCTTCAAGCAAATATCAACCCGCACTATATGTTTGATATCGCAGAGGGAACTAAGGCAGGTGTAGGCCCGACACTTGGTGTTGCCAAAGTCGAAGTAGGCAACGATGATGATACGATCTTTACCTATGGGGTAGGTGCGAGTATCCGTACAGACCTTACAGAAAATATCTTTGCAGGTGCAGAGGCGAAGTATGAGTGGACAACAGATGCGACTATCGCAGGTGTAGACACAGACTTCGACAATGCAAAAGTCTTTGCAAAACTGGGATACCAGTTCTAAGCACTTTCATTACAGCTTCCCATGCTCTGCATGGGAAGCTCTCTTCTTTCTATTTATTCCAACTCTTCTATCCAAGCTTCAACATCCGCATCACTCGGCATCTTCCAATCAGCTCTGGGGCTCAGGGATATGGTACCTACTTTTGGGCCGTCTGGCATACAGGAGCGTTTGAACTGTTGGGTAAAGAAGCGCTTCAAGAAGAGCTTGAGCCACTTGGTGATTGTCTCTTCATCGTATTTAGTATCAAACGCTTTTGTCGCAAGGTAACGTATCTTCTGAGGTTTTGCACCATACTTGATAAAGTGGTAGAGAAAGAAGTCGTGCAGTTCATAAGGTCCTACGATCTCCTCTGTCTCCTGGCAGATGGTATCATCGGAGTGGGGCAGAAGCTCGGGACTGATGGGTGTAGCGAGGATATCATCGAGGATTGGGGCGATTGCTTCATTGTGTTTGAAGTATTCGATCACATAGCGTATGAGTGTTTTGGGGATACCGCTGTTGAGTGCATACATACTCATATGGTCGCCATTGTAGGTACTCCAGCCCAGAGCGATCTCGCTCAGGTCACCTGTACCGATGACAAGACCTCCCTCACTGTTTGCCATATTCATTAATATTGAAGTCCTTACACGTGCCTGTACATTCTCATAGGTTACAGAATGCTCATCGGGATCATGCCCGATCGCTTCGAACTCCTGCAGGGAAAGTGAGGTGATATCGATCTCCTTGAGTGTTACCCCGAGTGCTTCGCAGAGTTTGACGGCATTGGACTTGGTGCGGCTGGTGGTGCCAAAGCCCGGCATGGTCACAGCAACAATGTCACGGCTATCCCAGCCCATGATCTCAAAGGCTTTGTGTGTAGAGAGTAGGGCAAGTGTAGAGTCAAGCCCGCCGCTGATACCGATAACGGATTTGGAGATATGGGCATGGGTCATACGTTTGATCAGTCCATGCGCCTGTATCTGGACGATCTCCTCACAGCGGTGCGTTTTGTCGGCATATTTGGAGGGGACAAAGGGGGTTGGGTCGATCTCTCTTTGCAGCTTGGATATCTCAGGCAGCTTGCCTACAGGGATGAGGCGTGTTTTTTTGCGGCGTGCATCTGCATAGCTGCCTTCATTGAGTCTCAGCCAGCGCAGTTTTTGCAGATCAACATCAGCGGTAATGAGATGACTCTCCATTTTGAAACGCTCATTTTGGGCAAGTGTAGTACCATACTCGGCGATGATCGCATGTCCTCCATAGACTGTATCTGTCGTACTCTCACCCACACCTGAGGAGCTGTAGAGATAGGCTGCCATACAGCGTGCGCTCTGGGTACGTACCAGTTCCTCTCTGTACTCATGTTTGCCTATGAGCTCATTGCTTGCCGAGAGGTTGAGCAGAAGGTTGGCACCGTTGCTTGCCATGTGGTTGCTCGGTGGTGTGATCGCCCAGAGATCTTCACATATCTCTACACCAAAGGTCATATCTCTCCCGTCGCCAAAGAGCAGGTCAACCCCAAAGGGTATCTCTTCGCCCAGAAGCTCGGTGGTGGTACGTACGATATCTCTTCCTGAGACAAACTGCCGTTTCTCATAGAACTCTTTTTTGTTCGGCAGATAGCTTTTGGGGACTATACCGAGGATCTTACCTCGTTGCAGGACTGCGGCACAGTTGTAGAGTCTGTCCGCTTCAAGCAGCGCTATACCGATCACAGCGATAGTATCTATGGATTTAATATTTTCTAATATATAAGTGAGCGCTTCATTCTGTCCTGCCAAGAGTGTTTGGTTGAGGAAAAGGTCACTGGCGGTGTAGGCTGTCAGGGTAAGTTCTGGAAATACAACGACACTGACCTCTTTGTCACCGGCTTCTTTGATAAGCGAGAGGATCTCTTGGGCATTCTTTTGGGGATTGGCAACAGTGGTGCGGTTGACAGCGGCTGCGACTCTATAATATCCAAACATGAGGGTTCCTTTTTTGGGTACCCATAAAGGGCACCCCTACATCTGTATGTATATTGTAGGGGCAATCCCTTGTGGTTGCCCAAGATAAATGATTATGACTTGGAAGCTACTACTTCAATAGATTCTATATCATCGTTTTGCTCGATCTTGTCAAGCACCATAAAACTCTCTGTATCATCCTCTTCTATACCGCCAAATACAGTGTGTACGCCGTCAAGATGGGGTGTGGGTACGAAGGTGATGAAAAACTGGCTTCCTCCGGTGTTGGGACCGGCATGAGCCATGGAGAGAGCACCGCGTCTATGAGGATGCGTACTTGTGTCTGTCTCACAGTCGATCTGCCAGTCAGGACCGCCTGTACCCGCCATAGCGGGATTGTCTTTGGAGTGTGGGCATCCGCCCTGCGCCATAAATCCCGGAATCACACGGTGAAATTTGAGGTCGTTATAGAACCCTTCATTGGCAAGGTGTGCAAAGTTTGCGACAGTATTGGGTGCATCATCAGGGTAGAGTTTGACCCAGATATCCCCTTTGTTTGTCTTGATCTTGGCATACTGGTAGGTATCCATCACATCTTGCGGAATATCATATCTTTTTGATTTTTTGCCGAACATTTCTGTTTAGTCCTTGTTTATTGAATTTAGGATAATATTAT
>JALWKQ010000118.1:12678-14277 GCA_027081395.1 Sulfurovum sp.
CCTTTGTTTGTCTTGATCTTGGCATACTGGTAGGTATCCATCACATCTTGCGGAATATCATATCTTTTTGATTTTTTGCCGAACATTTCTGTTTAGTCCTTGTTTATTGAATTTAGGATAATATTATACCACTAAAAGATAAGGTTATAAACTATGCAGCTTGTTGTAGCACTCGATCTTCCCTCTGCCGAGGAGAACCTGGCACTCGCAGAGTCCCTTAAGGATCAGGATATTTGGCTTAAAGTGGGCTTTCGTACCTATATCCGCGACGGAAAACCCTTTATAGCATCCCTCAAGGCGATCAATCCTGATTTCAAGATATTTCTCGATCTCAAACTCTATGATATCCCCAACACGATGGCGGATGCCGCAGAGGAGATCGCGAAGCTGGGTGTGGATATGTTCAATATCCATGCGAGTGCAGGTGCAGTGGCGATGCAGACGGTGATGGATCGTCTCGCCCATCTTGAGAAACGCCCATTGGTCTTGGCGGTGACGGCGTTGACCTCTTTTGATGAAGAGAACTTCAGGATGATCTACGAAAAAGGGATCGATGAAAAAGCGGAGCAGTTCGCGAAGATGAGTTATGAAAACGGTCTGGACGGTGTGGTCTGCTCCACCTTCGAGAGCAGGGCGATCAAGGATGCGACATCGTCATCATTTTTGACACTCTCTCCGGGTATCAGACCCTTTGGTGAAGATGCAGGCGATCAGCAGCGTGTCGCGACACTGGAACTTGCCGCGAGAGAGGGAGTGGACTTTCCGGTCGTGGGACGACCTGTCTATCGCTCTAAAGATCCCCGTGCCAAAGTTACAGAGATACTCAGGGTTATGGCTGCGTTGTAGTCTCTGATGCTTTTTGGGGTTTTGCCATATGGATTGCGTTGTCCATGCCTTTTTTCATATAGTAGGCACCGATGGCAAAGAGTATCAGGATGATCAATGGAGCCAGCTTTTGAAACATGACATTCCCCTTTGAAGAGATTTTTATAGAATCATACTACTAAGAAGCTTAGTTATCTATCCATATAAGCAAAATGGATGCACTTACGTAATATAATACAGACTATTGTTAACGCCAAACTTATTGCGAAATAAGGACGGAAAGCCATGGGTCTCATGCAGATCGCCAGGTTGCATGCATCAAACCCCCGTTTTCCAATTGCAAAATTTAATATAAAAAGAGGCACTTATGTCAGATAAAAACGTCAATAATGTAGATCAGATCAGAGATCTTATTTTTGGATCACAGATCAAAGAGTTTGAAGAGAAGTTCAGTAAACTGGAGGGGACACTCCGCAGCGTAGAAGAGAAGATCAGCAAAGCGTTTCAGGAATCCCATAGCAAACTGCAAAAAGAGACCGAACGTGCACTCGAAGCACTCGAGAAGAAGATCGACAACCTTGCCGGTACGACACAGCGGGAACGTACAAAGCTCAAAGAGCTGATCGATACGACCGATGAGAGCCTGCAACTGCAGCTTGAGAACCATAAAGATGAATTTGCCACCAAGCTCAAGATCATGAAAGAGAATATGGCAGATGAGAATGCAAAGATGCAGGAGCGTATGCAGACGATGAAATCTGAAATTGAAGATGC
>JALWKQ010000119.1 GCA_027081395.1 Sulfurovum sp.
TATGGGCTTGCATTTGACTTACTGTATGTCCGCTTCTTCTCATCCAAGCATTCTAACACATTTGTAGAAGCTAAAGCCTTGCACTGAAAGTGCATAGTTTTGAACTAGCGTATTTGGGACAATAAAAAGGATAACGCTCCTTAAAATATTTACCTCCCTGTTCAATACTTGCTGAGCGACCGAATGTAAAAATAGTTTTCATTATAGATATAATTTTAGCTCCACCACTCAACGTTACTGGTTCTATCATACTCTTTATCCTTTATTTATATTCAATGACACTCGTTAACAAATTCACTATGTGTAATCACCCATGATAATTAGGACTCTCCTTCGTGATCGTCACATCATGTACATGACTCTCTTTAAGTCCGGCAGAGGTGATCTCGACAAATTCTGCTTTCTCCCAGAACATCGAAATGCTCTCGGAGCCGCAGTAGCCCATGGAGGAGCGTAGACCACCAATCATCTGGTGGATCACATCGGCGATCTTGCCGCGGTAAGGCACACGTCCTTCGATCCCTTCGGGGACGAGCTTGTCTGCTGCAGTACCCTCCTGGAAGTAGCGGTCAGTACTCCCTTTGGTCATCGCGCCGATACTACCCATACCGCGATACTCTTTGAACTGACGTCCGTTGAAAAGGATCATCTCTCCGGGGGCTTCGTAGGTACCTGCCAGTGCACTTCCAAGCATCACTGAGCTTGCTCCCACTGCAAGTGCTTTTGCCACATCACCGGAGTACTTGATACCACCGTCTGCGATCACAGGTACACCGTGCTTTTGTGCTACCTGTGCTACCTCATCGATCGCTGAGATCTGTGGCACACCCACACCTGCAACGATACGTGTCGTACAGATCGATCCCGGTCCGATCCCTACTTTGACACCGTCTGCTCCGGCTTTGATGAGATCTTTGGCTGCTTCTCCTGTAGCGATGTTGCCTGCGATCACATCGACATCGAGCTCTTTTTTGATCTGTTTGACCGTATCGATGATACCCTGGGAGTGTCCGTGTGCAGAGTCCAGTACGATCACATCGACACCCGCATCCACAAGCGCTTTGGCACGATCGAGCTGTCCCACACCGATGGCAGCTGCGACACGCAGACGTCCGTAGGCATCTTTGTTGGCGTTGGGGTATTGCTTTTTCTTCTGTATGTCTTTGATCGTGATCAGCCCCATCAGCGTTCCATTCTCATCAACGATAGGCAGCTTTTCGATCTTGTGCTCCTGCAGGACTTTGGCTGCCTCTTCGAGGGTCGTACCCTCTTTGGCAGTTACCAGCGGTGCAGCAGTCATCACGTCGGAGACCTTGGCTGACATATCACTGATAAAGCGCATATCCCGGTTGGTGATGATACCGATCAGCTTTTTGTCACCATCCACTACCGGTACACCAGAGATGTGATACTCTGCCATTAGTGCATCCGCTTCACCCACAGTAGCATCTGGGCCGATGTAGACAGGGTCGATGATCACACCCGAGGTGGACTTCTTCACTTTGGTCACCTGAAACGCCTGTGTCGCGACATCCATATTTTTGTGGATCACCCCGATACCGCCGAGTCTCGCCATCGCGATCGCAGCTTTGAACTCTGTGACAGTATCCATCGCGGCAGAGACGATAGGAATGTTGAGCGAGACATTGCGTGTCAGCTGTGTCTTGACGCTAACCTCTTTGGGAAGGACGGTGGAGTGTTGCGGTACCAGCAGTACATCTTCAAATGTGAGTGCTCTTTTTTTAATTCTCATAATGGTATTCCTTTGGATGGTATTTGCTTTTAATCTCCGAGGGTGTCAGGTGATTCATAATTCATTGCTATGCAACAAATTACAAATCACCAGACCCCTCTATTCTCTATGCTGTATATTTGACTGCTTTTTCCATGCTTGCAGCACCGTTAAAGAGTGTTTTTTCATCAAACGCTTTGGCGATCAGCTGAAGTCCGATGGGCATTCCCTCGTCATTTTTGGCAACAGGCAGGCTTATGCCGGGCAGTCCTGCGAGATTGACTCCCAGTGTGTACATATCAGACTTATACATCTCCAGCGGGTCGTGAATAGAGCCCAGTTTCGGTGCAACACTCGGTGCGACCGGCGAGAGGATCAGGTCTGCCTCTTCGAAGATCTTGTTGTACTCATCACGGATGAGATGTCTGACCTTCTGTGCCTTGACATAGTAGGCATCGTAGTAGCCGCTTGAGAGTACAAAGTTACCAAGCAAAATACGTCGTTTCACCTCTTCACCGAACCCCTCACTTCTGGTATTGAAGAAGAGCTCTTCCGTATTTTTCGCTTCAGCCCGTCTGCCGTATCGTACACCATCGTAGCGTGCTAGGTTGGTCGCCGCTTCGGCTGTAGCGAGGATATAGTAGGTCGCGATATCATACTTGGTGTTGCTCATCTCTTTATGTACGATCGTATGTCCTGCCGCTTCAAGCTTGGCAACCGTTTCATTAAACGCCTTTTGCACCTCTGTATCTGCCGCCTCTACATGAGAGTCGATGACTGCGATAGTCAGCTTGACATCCGCATTGAGGTTATTAGCGATATCTTCGATCTCAAAATCAGCACTTGTCGAGTCTTTGGGGTCATGTCCTTTGATAGCATCATAGAGTATCGCCGCATCTTCAACATTTTGGGTGATGGGACCGATCTGATCGAGACTGGAAGCATAAGCAGCCAGACCGTAACGGCTGACGCGTCCGTAGGTCGGTTTCATACCGACACATCCGCAATAGGCTGCAGGCTGACGGATAGAACCGCCCGTATCGGAACCGAGTGCGGCGATAGCGATGCCTCCGGCAACCGCTGCAGCCGACCCGCCCGAACTTCCTCCGGGTACGCGAGAAGTATCATGCGGGTTTTTGGTAGGACCGTAAAAGGAGCTCTCGGTGGTCGATCCCATAGCAAACTCATCCATATTGGCACGCCCGAATGCCATCATCCCTTTGGCTTTGAGGTTTTCAACCGCTGTCGCCTCATAGGGGGCGATATAGCCCTGCAGTATCTTCGAAGCGGAGGTGACACTCCACCCCTTCACCTGAATGTTGTCCTTGATAAGGATAGGCACGCCCTCACCTGAGCTTTCAAAGCTGATGTAGGCATTGAGCCCGCTCTCTTTGGCTTTGGCTTCGAGCTCGCTGCGCAGCTCGGCAAGCTCCTCTTCGCTTTTTGTCAATGCTTCTTTTAGTGTGATCACCCGTTTGCTCCTCTTACTTGATATCCGACTTCTTTTTATAATACGCCACAACGCCAAGCCCGATGCCTACCAATCCGAAAATAAACAGGATCGAGCCTACAATCACGCTCATCGGGATCGGCTGACTCATATCGTACATCAGGCTACTACCTCATTGCAGCGTTGACACAGCGTCTCTTCAGTAGGCGCAGTATAGCGCCAGCATCTTGGACACTTATGTGCAGTGGCTTTGTGTACACCAAAGCGTTTGCCCGCGACTTCAAACGAGGCGAGCTCTTCACCCTCACTCTCTGTTTTGACCGCAGAGACAACGAACCAATCCTCGAGATCTTTCTCATCAGTGATCGGGAAG
>JALWKQ010000120.1 GCA_027081395.1 Sulfurovum sp.
CAAACGGAGTTTGAAAATGGATTATGACGTTATTGTGATCGGCGGGGGGCATGCGGGGATCGAGGCGGCACTCTCATGTGCGCGTATGGGTGTCAAGACGCTGATGATCACCATACTGGTCGAGCAGATCGGTGCGAGTTCGTGCAACCCGGCTATCGGCGGTCTTGCCAAAGGGCATCTGGTACGGGAAGTGGATGCACTCGGTGGTGAGATGGGGCTCTGTACCGACGCGACAGGGATACAGTTTCGTACCCTCAATGCCTCCAAAGGCCCAGCGGTCAGAGGGACACGTGCACAGATAGATATGGACAACTACCGTGAGTATATGCGAACAGTAGTGCTCAACACGGACAACCTTGATGTCAAACAGGAGATCGCAGATGGGCTGATCATTGAGGATGGTCAGGTCAAGGGGGTGACGACACAGCTTGGCAATGCATACTGTGCCAAAAAGGTCATCATCACAGCGGGTACGTTTCTGAACGGACTGATCCACATCGGAGAGAAGAAGCAGACTGCCGGCAGACAGGGGGAGTTCGCCTCTGTAGAGCTTGCAGAGTATCTCAAAGAGATTGGGCTGAAGATGGGGCGGCTCAAGACCGGTACCTGCGCACGTATCGATGCCAAAAGTGTCGATACTTCCGTAATGGAGGTGCAGCCTGGGGATACCCCTCCGCCGCCTTTTTCTTTCCGTACGGATAGAAAAAGTTTCAACCCCAAGCAGCTGCCATGCTACGTCACCTATACCAATGAAGAGACCCATGAGATCATCGAAAGCAACTTCTACCGTGCACCGATGTTCTCCGGACAGATCGAAGGGGTAGGCCCGCGCTACTGCCCGAGTATCGAAGACAAGGTGAGCCGTTTCCGTGACAGACCGCGCCATCAGATTTTTGTCGAGCCGCAGACGATGGATGAGACGGAGTACTATATCAACGGGATGAGCACCTCTTTGCCTATCGATGTACAGTTGGAGATGGTACGTTCGGTCAAGGGGATGGAAAATGCCAAGATTGTGCGTTACGGCTATGCGATTGAGTATGACTATATCGACCCGACAGAGCTCAAACACACACTTGAGACCAAAAAGATCCCCAACCTCTATATGGCGGGGCAGGTCAACGGTACAACAGGCTATGAGGAGGCTGCGGCACAAGGACTCATGGCAGGGATCAATGCGGCACTTAGTGTACAGGGTAAAGAGCCTATGGTATTGCGCCGCGATGAAGCCTATATCGGTGTACTGATCGATGATCTGGTCACCAAGGGCACCAAAGAGCCCTACCGCATGTTTACCTCCCGTGCGGAGTACCGTCTCCTGTTGCGTGAAGATAATGCTGACAGGAGACTCCTCTCTCATGCCAAGCGGCTGGGGCTGGCGGATGAAGCCTATATCCGCAAGACAGAAGCCAAAGATGCTCAGATCGAAGAGGCATTGACATTTCTCAAAGAGAACTATGCTACCCCGACCAAAGCGTTCCTTGCCAAACTTGAAGAGATCGGTGCACCCAAGATCAACGATAAGACCCTTTGGATCGATGTGATCGCCAGAGGGGAGTTCGATAGAGAAAAGCTCACAACACTGCTGCCGGAGTTCGATAGATATGACGATGAGGTGATGGAGCAGATACTCATCGAAGCAAAATATTACCGATATATAGAAAAGCAGGCGCAGCAGATCGCCCAGATGAAGGATATGCTCAAGATCAAGATACCCCAAGATTTTGACTTCGCAACCGTGCAGGGGTTGAGCAATGAGATCGTTGAAAAACTCCAAACTGCCAACCCTCCCACGCTCTTTGCCGCATCACAGATCTCAGGGGTGACGCCGGCATCGTTGGAGATATTGCATGTCTATATCAAAATGAGACAGAAAGGAAAATAGAAGATGATTTACTATTACGCACATACAGGACACAAAATAGGGCTTGAGAGAGCCAGAAGAGGTATCACAATACTCAGAAAGCTTCGCGAAGCGGGCAAAGAGGTGCAACTGCTGGTCAATGACTTCAGAGCAGGTGTCGCGATGAAAGAGGAGCAGGGGTGGCCGGAGTATGTGACGATCGAAACGATCCAGGATATCGATGCGATCGCCCAGAACGGTGACAGTGTCATCATCGACTCTGATGAAGACGATCACGGCAGACTGGTCAAATATGTCTCCGATTTCAAAACGGTGATGCGTTTCGCACACGATCCGAGTGACAGCTCTGTACATGGTGAGATGCTCTTTGTGCCTGAGTGTCACAGTGATAACTGTCTGGAGGCAGTGGTGATCGATGAGCAGTATTTCAAGCAGTGTGAGAAAGAGAAGAGAACCCTTTTCTTTCTTGGAGACTATGATCATGACAAGACGATCCTTGGCAATGAGTCTTTTTTTAAAGCATTTGATATGGAGCTGCTGTTGGGGCACTACTTCTTTGTCAAGTATGAAGATGATCTTGCCAAATGTTTTGCCGCACTGCATGAGCCTGAGGAGTATGTAGAGCTTCTTACCGGGAGTGATACCGTTGTGACCGCTTCAGCTCAGGCGGCACTCGAAGCGAAGGCATCGGGAGCCAAAGTGATCTATATGGATATAGGGCGACCTGCACTCTATCCGATGAGCCTGATGGAGCATTACGGTATCCGCATTGTACACGGCTTTGATACGTCTGCACTGAGCGAAGCATTGGCAGCACCGATGCCTGAAGCATCAAGTGTGTTAAAGCCTTATCAGATAGAAGAGATACTTGCATATATAACATAATAAAATAATTATTATAAATTAGGACTATAAAAGTCCTAATTTACCAATGGTAACATTCTAAAAAAGTTATCAAGACTCCCCCAATTCCACATTATCATTTAACATAAATACCACTATAATAAATCATTATATAACTACTATATAGTACTACTAAAGGAGGAATAACATGGCTAATGAAGAGCAGAGTCGCCGTGACTTTTTCGGAAAAGCACTCGGTGCATGGGCTGCTGTGGGTGGTTTGGGACTGCTGTATGCAGCGAAGCGTACATGGGATCCGTTGCCAAGTGTCAAGGCTGCGGGATATACAACAGTGGATGTCAGTGCCGCTGAAGAGAATGTACTCTATACAGAGATGTGGAGAGGAAAACCTGTTTTTGTTCTCAAAGTACCCAAGAATATTGCGGATCATCCGAGACTTGTGGATGTCGGGGGAGAGAAGTTCTTTATTGCGATCGGGCTTTGCACCCACCTTGGCTGTATCCCGGCCTACTATCCTGATCAGGAGAAGTTCATCTGTGCATGTCACGGAGGGCAGTTTGCCGCTGACGGAGAGGTCCTGAAGTCACCGCCGCCGAGTCCGCTGGTGATCCCGCCTTTCAAGGTAGAGGGGAAGAAACTCGTGTTGGGTGAAGAAGGCCCTGAATACAAGAAACTAAAAGCCGCCGGGCTCGTAGCATAAGGAGGAGGAATCATGGCACATTTTGATGACAAAGCCTTTCCTTTCAGCCACAAATGGCTCAATGAAAGACTGGCGATAGACACACTCAAGCGTGTATTGAGTACAGAGTACTGGATCCC
>JALWKQ010000121.1 GCA_027081395.1 Sulfurovum sp.
CCCAAAAGGAGCAGCTCTTCGCGCAAACGCAGAGGAACAAACGTGCACAGTCGGAGATCCTCAAAGAGATCGCCAAGATCCATTTCGATGCAATAGAGGAGCAAGGAGAGAGTCTCTATCCGGAGTACTCCGAGATCGAAATGCTGCTCGATCAGCGGCAGGGTGCATTTGAGCGGCTTCAAGAGAAGATCGCCGACCTGAACAGAAGGCTCGAAGAGAGAGAAGAGGAGCGAAGCAGGGCACACTACAAACTCGAAGAGGCACTTATGCGCGTAGCACATCTCCAAGAGGAGGTACAACAAAAACTCAAAGAGGATCCTGCCTACACTGCGCAACTCTCCCAAACAAAAGAGGCGGAGAAGATCGCCAAACATACTGCCCAAAAAGCCCAAAAGGCTATCGCAGACTACAAGGAGAAGATGCGTCCTTTTGAGGAGGATGTACTCTTCTCCTACCTCTACAGCCGACACTATGGTACGAGTGCATACAAAGCAGGGGGGCTTACACGGCTGCTTGACGGATGGGTTGCGAGCCTGAGTGACTATGAAGCCTACCGTCCTACCTACTGGACACTCTCCCAGATACCCAAGCGGCTCGAGATCCATGCGGCGCAGAAGCAAAAAGCCTATGAAGCCGAGCTGCAGAAGCTTATAGAGATGGAGAGAAGTGAGGCAGCCAAAGCAGGACTTGAGGATGCCAAACGTGTCGCGGCCGATGCACAGCAGGAGGTAGACAGCCTCGATGCCAAGATCGCTGCGCAGGAGAAAGCGCTCGATACCGCGCTGCAGGAGCAGAGAGACTATCTCGCCGATGAAGACAGCTATGCTGAGCAGATCATGCAGGTCATCAGACAAAGGTTGCGTCACTATGGTGCAGAGGATCTCTACGCACTGAGCCAAAGGACAGATACGGCAGAAGATGACAGGCTCTCTCTGCAGCTTGGTGAGCTCAAGAACAAAGCTGCAGATCTTGAGGAGGAGATTGCACGAAACCGCAGTGCCTATGATGCCAAACTGCAGGCACTGCGTGAGATTGAAGCACTGAGACACAGGTTCAAGGCAGGCCGCTATGACGATATCCGATCCGGATTTGACAACAATGTAGCCATGGGCAGTGTACTCGGGGAGATACTCGGCGGTGTGCTGAACAATGCAGGGGCATGGGAGCGCATGAGCCGCCATCAGCGCCCGTTGGATAACGGCTGGCTTTCAGATTTCGGCAGCGGCGGTTTCGCCGAAGCAGACTCCCCTTGGTACAGCCCAACAGGTTCGTCCGGAAGTTTCGGGCTGCCCGATGCCGGCGGTATGTTCGACTCCGAAACGTTCCGTACAGGCGGAGGGTTTTAGATTAATATCCTGTTAATAGAAGAAGTGTACCATTGTCACTGTATAAACAACAGAAAACAAAAGGATAAAAAGAATGAAAAAAACACTATTGACTTCTATCACAGCACTCGCGATGATCATGATCTCTGCACAGGCAGAAGCGCCCAAATGCGGACAAGGCAAATGTGGTGCAGGGATGGCGAAACAAGCAAAGCACTCCAAGAAAAAGATGCACCGAAAGGGTATGCATTCACCATTTTTGATCAAGCACGGTTTGCCGCACTACACCAAGATACTGATGAAAAACTGGGATGACCCAAGGCTGGGACTCACCGAGGAGCAAAAAAACAAACTCCTGCAAGTACGCAAAGAGACCATCGGAACAATCAAAAAGCTCAAACCGCAGATCAAAGCGCTCACTCAGGAGATCGTTAAAGCGGCAAAAGAGGGTACCAAAGCATCCGAACTTCAGGATAAAGTCAACAAACTCGCCTCTCTTGAAGCCGAAGCGACAATGACACATCTCAAATGTATTGAAGAGACCAAGGCGATCCTCAAGCCTGAACAGCTCAACTATCTCCAGATGAAAAAGAGAGAGAAAAAGATGCAGCACAAGGCAATGATGATGAAGTGCCAGGCAGGCAAATAAGCCCGCTGTTTACCTTCAGTGAGTATCATAATCGAAAGGATCAGAAGATGAACAGACAAAATTTCCTGCGTGTAACACTTTTTGTATCGGTATTGGCACTCAATCCTGCGGTAGCGGAGGTCAACCTTCGTACCGGTTGTGATATCACTGCAACACAGGATCAAAACCAAAATCTCATCAAGTCTGGTATCGCTGATCTGCTTGAAGCCAAAGGGCTTGAGAGAGAAGCAGCCGAGAGGATCAGTCAGGATTTTGTCTCATCCAATGGAGTACACCTTGCTGCTATGGTACAAAATATTACTGAAAATACACGCTTGACCAAAGAAGAGATACTCGGTTATCTGGGCAACGAAGCACTCTTTGGCAAGGATATTAGACTCGACCGCTACGATGCACTGATCCAGATGCATACCAAGATCACCCAAGCGGTACCTGACGCGATGACACGCACCCGACTCAGAGGGGTTGCGACGCTCAATCAGATTCTTGTCTGATAACAACCCGACTCTCGATTGAAAACGGCATTCCTCACTTTTCTATTTTGAGATTTGGGCTGCCTCCCTTTTGCCTATTTTCCAAAAAATGGTATGATACTTCTATGGATAGAATAGAAAGTGCAAAAGAGATGATGCTGATGTTTGCGCAGCGTACCTCGATAGAAGAGAGCGGCGCCGCACCGGTACGTTATCTATGGACAGATGCATTTGCCGTATGTAACTACTGGGGACTTTATCGGCTGGACGGTGATCGCCGTTATCGGGAACTGGCAGAGAAACTGATCGGTGAAGTACACCGTGTGCTGGGCAGATACAGAGAGGATGATACCCGAAACGGTTGGCTCTCCGGACTCGATGAAGAGGAGGGGAGGCAGCATCCTACAGCCGGTGGGCTTCGCATCGGAAAGAAGCTGCCGGAGAGAGAGACCGATGCACCCTACGATGAGCAAAAAGAGTGGGATCAGGATGGACAGTATTTCCACTATCTGACCAAATGGATGCTGGCACTCTACAGAAGCTATCAGGAGACTAAGAAAGAGAGCTATCTGATCTGGGCAGTGGAGCTTGCATCGGTTGCCTATGAGAAGTTTAGCTATCTGACACCTGAGGGGGTGAGGCGGCTTTATTGGAAGATGCGTACCGACTTGAGTGCCCCGCTTGTGACGTCTATGGGGCAGCATGATGCCCTCGACGAGTATATTGTCTATGGATTGCTTGAAGAGGGTATCAAGAGTGCCGGACTGGGTGATCGATATTCACTCAATACGGAACGTGAAGGGCTCTGGCAGATGCTCAGCAGTATGCAGATGGCAACCACAGATGCACTGGGTATAGGCGGACTCTTCAGTGGTACGGCACTGGCTTTGGAGCTGAGAGAGAAAACAGGTGAGGAGGATCGGCTCGCTGCATTGTCGACAGAGATGCTCTACTATGGACTCATCGGTACACAGCAGCTTCTTGGCACCGAGAGTTTGCACTATCCGGCACAATATCGTCTTGCTTTCAGGGAGCTCGGACTTGCTATAGGGCTTGAAGGTATCAGATACTATCACAACACCATC
>JALWKQ010000122.1 GCA_027081395.1 Sulfurovum sp.
GGATGAGTATGCTGCTTGCCAAGGAGCTGATGACATCTGGGCTTGATTATGTGGCATACATAGCGTGCGATGCCAATGAGGAGGCTGACTTTATGGTAGATTTCGACCTGCCTATCACCCCGCAGCGCGACACCAAACTCTTTATCAATCAGGATACCAGATACTTTGTGACCGGTGAGCGTATCGTCTATCCCTGTTATGTTGAGAATCCAAAAGATGTTGTCACGGTCGCGCACCATTTGGCTGCAGTCAAGAGGGGAGAACGTACGATTATCGATACATTGGAGCATTTCGATACTGTCCAGACAAGTCAGATACGTATCTTGGAAGACGAGCCTTTTGAGAGTGGTCACAGTAATGAGGTGCGTTTCCCGCAGTGGCGGGCATCGATGCTCTCTGTACTTGCAGAACACGGCAAATTGGGAGAGAAAGCGATCGGAGTGCATTTTGACGGGCAGCTCTACTTTCTCTACTATAACGGCAAAGAGGTGATCAATGCGGTGCCTCCTATCCCTTTTGAGTCTGACAACCTCTGGGAGAAGATAGGCAGACTCAGAGAAGGCTCAGACAGACTGGTAGAGAACTACAAGAAGCGCTATCCAAAAACTTGGGAGAGACTCGATCGTCTTGCAGGGGATATAGATATCTTCAAAGTCGCTGCTATCACGCTTGGACTTGAGGATGAGAGTCTGGAGGGCATATCCGCTGCGGCACTCAGTTTTCTGGGTAAGGGAGGAGTGCAGATCGATACACGCATCAAAGACAACCGTTTTGACAACTATGCATTTCTCTCAAGCATTATGAGCTATCAGCTGGGTGATGTGGAGAGCAGCTATCTTTGCTACAGCATTTATGAATCATTGGGGGATTATATCGGCGAGATCGTACCGCAGATATCAGAAAAGGTAGGTACACGCAGGCTGACCCTTAGTGGAGAGACCTTCGCCAATCAGGCGCTCTATGCTAGAATACAACGAACAGTAGGACAGTACAAGCCTCTGATGAACCAAAACTTCCCTATCGGCAAGGAGAATGCAGTACATGGAGCCCTCTACTTATAAAATCACTATAGAGGGTACTGTGCAGGGGGTTGGGTTTCGTCCCTTTGTCTATACGCTTGCCAAGCGTTTTGGTCTTACAGGCAGTGTCTGTAACGGTACGCAGGGTGTCGAGATAGAGCTCAATGCCACACCGGAGATGTTGGAGCGGTTTTTACAAGCACTGCAAGAGGAGCTGCCCCCACTTGCTTCTATCGATGCCATCCATACTGTCGAGTGTGAAGCCTTGCATTTTGATGACTTCCAGATTGTCACCACAAACCAAGAGGGAGAGAGAACGGTACGCATCCCGCCTGATGTCAGCATCTGTGCCGAGTGTGAAAAAGAGCTTTTTGATCCTGCCAACCGACGTTACGGATACCCTTTTATCACCTGTACCCACTGCGGGGTGCGATACTCCATTATCTATGATCTTCCCTATGACCGTAAAAATACTTCAATGAAGTTTTTCAAGATGTGCAAAACGTGTGAAGCCGAATATACCGATCCGCTTGACAGGCGTTACCATGCACAGCCTATTGGGTGTTGGGAGTGTGGACCTACTTTATCTCTTCGAGATAAAAGTGAAAAGTTAATAGTGAAGAGTGAAGAGTTGATTGATGTTGCTTCGCAACTTCTTTTGAAAGGTAAGATTGTTGCGGTTAAGGGGGTAGGGGGCTATCATCTGATGTGTGATGCGACCAATGAGGCGGCAGTTTTGAAGCTGAGAGAGAGAAAGCAGCGTCCTGCAAAACCTTTTGCTGTGATGGTAAGAGATGTGGCAATGGCAAGAGAATTGGCAGAGATCTGCGAACAGGAGGAGGCACTTCTTTTATCCAAAGAACGCCCTGTGGTACTACTGAAATCAAAGAAGAGCTACACAGGGCTATCCTCACAGGTAGCGCCAAACATATCCCGCATCGGGCTCTTTTTGCCCTATACACCGCTACATCTGCTATTATTTGAAATACTGAAACGGCCCCTTGTCGCCACTTCAGCCAATATAACTGACGAGCCGATCTGTACGAATATAGAAGATTTGGAGAAGTTGCAGGGGGTCTATGACTATGTGTTGGAGCATGACCGCCGGATCGTCAACGGCTGTGATGATTCCGTGGTGATGGCAGTAGAGGGGCAGGAGGTGATACTCCGCCGTGCCAGGGGGTATGCTCCGGCAAGTATCAAACTGCCCTTTTCGCTGCCAAAACAGACCCTTGCTATGGGTGCCAACCAAAAAAGCACCGTTGCTATCGGTTTTGATAATCAAGTAATCCTCTCTCCCCATATCGGAGACTTAGGAAGCATCGGTTCAGTGGTCTATTATGAAAAAAATATCGAAACACTCAAACGTGTTTATGGCTTTGAGCCTGAGACAATCGTCTACGACAAGCATCCAAACTATGAAAGCACAAAAGTTGCGAAGCATCTCATCGCTCATCGCTCAGCACTCAATGCTCTTGCCGTCCAGCATCATTATGCCCACATTTTGGGCGTGATGGCAGAAAAACAGATAGAGGGTAAAGTCTTTGGCGTAGCATTTGACGGTACCGGATATGGGGATGACGGCAGGCTCTGGGGTGGAGAGTTTATGGTGTGTGATTATGACGGGTACGAGCGCGTAGCACATATAGACTATTTTAAACTCATAGGTGGAGAAAAAGCGATCAAGGAGCCAAGGCGTGTGGCGTTGAGTCTGTTGTTTGAGCGTTTTGGTGAAGCAGCCTTGGATCTAAATATACCGACGATACAAGCCTTCAGTAAACCACAACTGCGTACCCTCTACATCGCATGGCAAAAGGGACTCAATGCGCCTTTGAGCTCTTCTGTGGGAAGACTTTTTGATGCTGTGGCTTCGCTGCTGGGTATCTGTCATGTGATGAGCTTCGAGGGGGAGAGCGGTATGCTGCTTGAAGAGCAGTATGATGCCTCCGTAACAGGGTATTATCCATTTGGATATCAAGAGGGGAAGATAGATATACTTCCGACAGTAGCAGCGATTTTGGGTGAAGAGGATGTGACAGTGGCAGTGTCGAAATTTTTCAACACCTTGGTTGAGATAATAGCAACAGTCTATGCGCCCTACGATTTGCCACTGGTACTAAGCGGCGGGGTGTTTCAAAACAGGGTACTTTTGGAACTGCTTTTCAAAAGATTTTCAAATGCAATGGTCCCCACTACGATACCACCCAATGACGGGGGGATCGCACTTGGACAGGCTGTGGCCTCACATTTTGTCGAGTAAAATACAATGCCTGTCTCTCTTTTTGGTTCCGATATCTGTTGTTACACAGCACACACTCCCTTTGCGCAAGAGACAAGATACCTTGTCAGAAACTCAGGTAACCTTGTAACGGCTCAACTCCCGCCCCTGAGCATCAATCATATGTACGGCACAAGCCAGGCAGGGATCAAAAGAGCGAATTATCCTTAGCACTTCAATCGGTTTGTCCGTTTCAGCTATGGTAATGCCGATGAGTG
>JALWKQ010000123.1 GCA_027081395.1 Sulfurovum sp.
TCGACAAGGCTGCCATACAGGTACACAAAGCACAGATCATCGCCGATGCGACCAACTTCACCCGTGACGTTGTCAATATGACCCCTGACGACTGCTATCCTGCAGTGATGGCAGATATCGCCAAGGGACTTGCAGAAGAGTCCGGGCTCAAGTGTAAAGTACTCAAACCCAAAGAGATCAAAAAAGAGAAGATGGGCGCCCTCCTCGCTGTCGCGCGTGCCAGCCGACACACGCCAAGGGTCATCCACCTCTCACACACCCCCAAAAACCCCAAAGCGCTCATCTCTCTCATCGGCAAAGGACTTACCTACGACTCAGGCGGGCTTAGCCTCAAGCCTGCAGACTATATGGTCACGATGAAGTCTGACAAGAGCGGTGGCTCTGCGGTCATGGGCATCATGAAAGCGATCGCCGAGCTTGATCTGCCTATCGAAGTACACGGCTTTATCGGTGCGGTGGAAAATATGATCGGGGGTGATGCCTACAAACCGGATGATGTCCTCATCGCCAAAAACGGCAAGACCATCGAGGTACGCAATACCGATGCGGAGGGACGTCTCGTGCTCGCTGATGTCCTCTGCTATGCACAACAGGAGGTCAAAGCAGACTACATCATGGACTTCGCAACCCTTACAGGTGCCTGTGTGGTAGGTGTGGGACACTACACCTCCGGTGTCATGGGCAACAGCGAAGCGATGAAAAGGAGAGTCGTCCAGGAGGCGCTCAATGCCGGAGAGTTGGCAACGGCGCTTGATTTCAACCGTCACCTCAAAAAGACACTCAAATCAGAAATCGCCGATATCTGCAATATCTCCAACACACGCTACGGCGGAGCGATCACTGCGGCACAGTTTCTTTCCGAGTTTATCGATGAGGATCATGCTGACAAGTGGGCACATGTCGATATCGCCGGTCCTGCCTTTGTCGAGCATGCATGGGCAGAAAATCCGCACGGCGCATCTGGTGCAGGTGTAAGAATGACCGTCAAACTTCTCGAGAAGATTGCCGGAAATTCGGTACATTAGCAAGGAGTATCAGTGAAAGGATACCGTTTCTTATTGATCTCGAGTGTAGCACTATTATTTCTGAGTAGCTGTGCTGAACGTCACCAAACCCTAAATATGCCTAATATACCTACAGCACACCAGATAGAAAATGCCGATATATTTGTCGAGACACATAGTAAGTCTCAACATTTTCAAGGCGGTACTGATGCACAAAACCTTGACCTTGCCATGATACGTCTTGGTGAAAACAATGAGACGGAACGCTTGGTTCTCGATAGCTATAAGCAGAGCAATGCTACCCATACCCCAAGTATCAAGGCAAAAAAATCAGGTAGGTATCAGATGCACTATAACGCGTCACAACACCGTATTATTACAACACTGCATGGGTATAGTGCACTCTCTGCACTCGATGAGAATGGAGTGAAGCGTTTTCCTTCAAGCAGATATATTAAAGAGATCGTACTTTTGGCTAACCCTGCCCCAGAGCGTTACACATTTGCCATTGTATTAAAGCGATATGCTGCCGTCAATATCTTCGAACTTCATGACCCTGCACGTATTGTTATAGACATCAAAGAAGCTTCTCATTTGAGGAGATAGCCAATGAAGCGATCTATACCCCTGCTCTGCCTTCTGCTGCTCTCAAGTGGCTGTCAACAAAGAGGCTTAGCTGTCCCTGCAGCAGATCATACTTCAGGCAAAAAAGCGGATATGCCACCCAAACCAATAGAAAAGCGTGAAGAGAAGGCGGTGCTTGATAAGGTCACACCACCTTTACAGAGAGAAACAGACAGACTCCAGAAGATTGTCAAAGAGATCCCAGATACAATAAAAGAGATACCTGTGATCAAAGATATCCCCAAGGTGCTCCCCTCTGCCAAAGAGATACCGATCGTCAACAAAGTTGCGAGCTACCTCTACAAAAGACCCCGTCACAGCTACAGAAGACTTGGCAAACATACACCGATAGTTGCCCCACAGAGAGAAGATACTCCAATATCCGAAAATAAAAAAGAAGTTTCAAAACTCTTTGACTACTCCCAACACTTCAGCGGCGGGCTGCACTATGATGAGAAGGTATTGCTGCGCAAGGTAGAGGTCAAAAAAACCCCGGAAGCACATACACGATTGAAGATCTACTGCTCGAAGATCACCCCCTATACGATCGATTATGATGCGAAGAAAAAGGTTATTATCGTGATGCTCAAAGAGTGTAGCACCAAAGACAAAACCCCAAATATCACCTTACCTCCAAACGGTATCATCAAAGCAAGCAGGATTGAGAGTACCTTCGAGGGAACCATGATGATATTGCCGCTCAAACAGGATGCCAAAATCGATGTGCTTGAATCGTATGATCCGACCTATATCTCTGTCGATATCACCCCTATGTACCCGCTCTTTGTCGGGAACCCCTCCTAACCCCTCCTAACCCCTCTTTCACACAAATTTCGCTAAAATTGCGACAACACTTACCAAAGGAATAGCATGGGACTTGGCATCGGACTTGTCGGACTACCGAATGTTGGAAAATCAACTACTTTTAACGCATTGACAAAGGCACAGAACGCAGAGAGTGCGAACTACCCTTTCTGTACCATCGAACCGAACAAAGCGGTCGTACCTGTACCGGACAAACGCCTCGACGAACTTGCCAAGATCGTCAATCCCGAAAAGATACAGTACTCCACACTCGATTTTGTCGATATCGCCGGACTGGTCAAAGGTGCGAGCAAAGGGGAAGGACTGGGCAACAAATTTCTGGGCAATATCCGTGAAACAGAAGTGATACTCCATATCGTCCGCTGTTTTGAAGACCCAAATATCGTCCACACTGAGGGAAGCATCGATCCTATACGTGATGTGGAGATTATCGAGCAGGAGCTTCTCTTTGCCGATATCGATGCGGTACTAAAGCGTGTCGAACTCCTGCGCAGAAAAGCAAAAGGGAACGACAAAGAGGCAAAAATGCAGCTCGAAACTGCCGAAGCGCTTCTGGCACACATCGAAGAGGGCAATCCCGTCTCTACATTTCCTGATATCGACAGTGATGCCTTTGCTGCGATCAACAAAGATCTCAGACTGCTTACCAGCAAAGAGATCATCTACGGAGCCAATGTCGATGAAGAAGGGCTTCTCGAAGACAATGAGTATGTACAGCAGCTCAAAGCCTATGCCCAGGAGCGTAACCGGGAAGTGATCAAACTCTGTGCTAAGATCGAAGAGGAGATGGTCGACTTCGATGAAGAGGAGAAAGCAGAGATGCTTGCTGATCTTGGTGTCGAGGAGTCTGGACTGGAGCAGATCATCCACAAAGGTTTTGAAAAACTGGGTCTCATGAGCTACTTCACTGCCGGCGTCAAAGAGGTACGTGCCTGGACGATCCGCAAGGGTACCACTGCTCCCAAAGCGGCTGCTGTAATCCATAATGACTTCGAAAAGGGCTTTATCCGTGCTGAAGTGATCAGCTACGAGGATTTCGTC
>JALWKQ010000124.1 GCA_027081395.1 Sulfurovum sp.
AGATCAGCAGGATATAGAGACCGATAACGGTCAGCATCCCCTTAAACCCGAACCGTTCGCCAAGATAGGCAAAGATAAAGTCGGTCGAAGAGACCGGCAGAAACTTCAGCTGTGTTTGGGTGGCATCTTCTTTGGACTTGCCCTCCATACCGCCTGATCCGATGGCGATGAGTGCCTGACGTACTTGGTAGCTCGGTTTGTTGAGTGCATCGTGGATACGCTTCTTCTGGTAGGGTTTGAGACCGTACTCATAGATCACCGGTGCACCGGCACCTGCGAGGATAAGCAGTGTCAGCCAGATCTTCCAGTTGACCCCTACGATAAAGAGGATACCAAATCCAGCGATCAGCAGTACCAATGCAGTACCGAGATCGGGCTCTTTGGCGATAAGCACAAAGGGAATGATGATGACAATCGAGAGCTTGATGAAATCAAAGAGACCATATCCTTGCGGCGGCGGGGGCTTGCGGCTGATGAGATAGCCCAGCATCATGATTACCGCCACTTTGATAAACTCAGAGGGCTGGATCGTCATGTGCGTACCTGGGATCTCGATCCATCGCTTGGCACCGAGGATACTCTTGCCTATAAACTCCACAGCGACAAGCAGACCAAGGTTTGAAAGATAAAAAAGCGGTACAAACCACCAAAGGATACGCCGCCACGGGATAAAGGCAGAGACGAAAAACGCGATCGCTGCGATGAAGTAGTATACCATTTGCTTTTTAAAGAGGTGCGGACTGATCTCTTTGACAAGGATGGAGGAGATCACAAAGAGGGGAATGAGCTGCAGAATCAGGATATAATTGAAGTGTTTGAAGATACGTTTGTCAAAATCAAACCATGAATCCATACGACACTTTCCCTCTTTTTTCGGGTATTATATCAAAAGATTTATCTTTCTTTTAGAGAATAGTGCAGAGGAGTTGTAATGCAGCGCTTTTTTCATTTTCAAAACCTTGATAACTTTCACGGGATAGCCCACGCCGTGACGATGAAGGCAAAGGATCAAGCCTATGCCTTTTCTATGGCGCTGCACACGGGTGAAGCGCCTGAAAGTATCGTCGCCAACAGACGCAAAGCAGCTTCACTACTCGGAGATGACGAAAGTTGGACATTTGTACTTGCTGATCAGACACATAGTGATCATATCACCGTGGTACGCAGTACGCAGAACCGGGGATGGAGCGAAAGAGAGAGTGCTGTAGCACAGAGCGATGCTTTGGTGACAGACCAAAAAGGGGTGATGCTGGGGATACTGACCGCAGATTGTGTGCCGGTACTGCTCTACGATCCGCGTCATGAGGTAGTGGCTGCGATCCATGCGGGGTGGAAAGGAAGCGCGGCAGGGATCGCCGCTAAGTGTGTCGCCACGATGCAAAAAGAGTTCGACACCGATCCGTCAGATCTCATCGGAGGTATCGCTCCTTCCATTGGAGGATGCTGTTATGAGGTCGGGAGTGAGGTCGCTGCACACTTTGCTAACTATAAGGAGGCACTCAGCCCCAAGGTAGAAAAGTACATGCTCGATCTGCCTGAGGTCAACAGGCTGCAGCTGATAGATGCAGGTGTGCCTGCTTCTCAGATAGAGCTAAGCGGTATCTGTACGGCATGCCATGAGGATGTTTTCTTCTCTTATCGCAAAACGCAGGGGTGCAGCGGACGTTTTATGAGTATGATAGGGTTGAAACTTGATTAATTATCAGATACGGCAGCTTGAGATGCGGCGGTAGCCGCGTAGTGCCTGCCAGCGCAGTGGCCATTTATAGAGGCGTTCAATGAGCTTTTTGATAAGGTATGCAGGGTAGCCTTTGATTCGCAGGTATTTGAGATCGATTGCGGCATATCTGCCGCCTAGGGCTATTGCGATTCCTTTGATAGAGAGATCGGCTTTCTGCGGTACCTGCCGTGACAGCGTATTGAGGATATTGTGTGCGGCTGTTTCGCCGCTCTGTATCGCTGTCTGTGCTGTAGGAGGCAGAGGGTTGCCCGCTTTGTCGCAAAGTGCCGCCGCGTCACCTACCACATAGACATCAGAATCGCTCTCAAGCTGCAGATAGGGGTTGACAAGGCATTGCCCTTTTTGGTTTTTGGGGATATCCAGATCCTGCAAGACCGGTGCTGCCATCGTACCTCCCGCAAAGATCATAAAATCAAAGGGAATGAGACTCTCATCCGAGAGGATCACACGGTGATCTTCGATCGCGGTGATGCGCTTGCGGGTATGGAGTTTGACTCTGAGTTTCTCAAGGCGTCGTGTCGCGATACGGATAATCTGCGGATGCATCCCATGCAGAACACTCTCACGACTTGCAATCAGATGGATATGAAGGGTAGCACAGGAGAGGGCATTGGATCGGTAGTATCGGTTGAAAAAGTGCTGCATACCTGCAGCGATTTCGACACCGGAGAGTCCGGCTCCGCCTACGACAATATTGAAATTTTCTTTGGCTTTCTCGGCACTCTCCAGGCGTTTGTAGAGTTCTGTCTGAAAGAACTGGTTGAGTCGCAGTGCACCTCTGAGGCTTTTGGGACCTCCTGAGTAGTTGTAGATACCTTCGTCACACTCAAAGCGTTTGGTCACGCTGCCGAGCGCGATGATCAGTGTATCGTAGCTACACTCTCCCGAGGAGAGACGGACTACACGGTTTTCCAGATCTATCGACTCTACTTTCCGGTGTTTATAAGTGACATGATCGTAGTTTGCAGCCAGAGCAGGGAGAGAGACTATGGTCTCTTCAAAGGAAGTGTTACTAGAAATGAGTTCGTAGCTCTCTGTCTGCAAAAAGTGGTAAGGATGTTGGTCGATGAGTGTTATGTTTAGGTCGGGATTTTTACTTAGTCGTCGCATTGCTGCGATGCCACCGTAACTCCCGCCTAAGATAACAACATGATGACCCATCACTTGCCTCCTACGATATGTCACTATCCCCACTATAGCGCAGAAGTGTGCAAGCGCTGTGTAGTATGGTTAGATCACCTTGTGAAAGAGTGGCAGTTTGGAGAGGGTATAGGCAATCGCAAGAGAGACGAGCGTCACGATGACGACCAAAAGGGGAATAGAGAGATAGAGATGTTTCTCCATAGGGAAGCCGAAATAGTCGAATTTGCGTATCACTGCAAGCACGGCAGGGTGGATCAGGTAGGCACCGAGACTGAATGAAGCGAGTTTTTTACGGAGTTTGTGACTAAAAGGGATCCTTTTGTGATTGTTTTTGACAAGGAACATCAAGAGCATCGAAAAGGTGATCATCGTGATACTGAAGTTGTACATAAAGTGCCCGGGAAGCAGGCGCTCTCCGATAATTATGATCCCGATCAGCGTAGCGAGTAGAAGGAAAAATTTGGGAACAGAAAGATAAAAGTCCGTGATCGAGATAAGGTATCCGGCGAGATAGTAACCGAGGAAGAAAGGAAACATCAGAAGAAAAAAAGCCTGGTTGTGTGCATCGGTAAAGTAGGTCGCCACTATGGAGAGAAGCATCAGCAT
>JALWKQ010000125.1 GCA_027081395.1 Sulfurovum sp.
ATGATACCTATATAGGTGCGCGGGTGCACGGCAAGATCATCAAGAAAAACTTCATGGGGAATGCACAAAAAGCCTCATTGAGACTTGCATGGTCTCAACGAGAGCAGGTTGCGATCGCTGATTTCTTCAAACCGGCATGGTTCTGGGTGTTTGGTTACGGTATCGACTTCTCCGCAACAGGCGGATACTCCAATCTCGAATATATCGGCTTTAAAGAAGAGAAGAGTTTTGTCAAGGCTGCACTCTCGCATAACGAAGGAAAGGTGGCTTTGAAACTCGGTTTGGCACTGGAAAATATCAAGATCTCTCTTCTGGATGGTACTGCCAATATCAATCAGGCGATCAATGAGGGGAGTTTTCTGCTCTTCTATCCCTACTTGAGCTTTGTCTATGATGCGCGTGATGACAAGCTCAATCCAAGATACGGCTACTATATCGAGACGATGCTGGAGTATGCACTTCCCTATAAAAGCGATGCAACTACCTATACCAAGAGCTATATTGAAGCACGGTTGATCCATACCTTTTTTGAGAAACTGACACTTGCCGGGGTAGTCAAAGCAGGAGTTGTCGATGTCAGCTCCAATCAACTGCCCGAATCTAAACTCTTTTTCGCGGGAGGCTCTTTCTCCAACCGGGCATACGGATACAATACGATCGGAGTGATACTCTCACCTACAGTGGATACGATCTATGGTGCTTCATCAATGCTCAATCTCTCTCTCGAGGCAGACTATCCGCTCTGGGGCAATCTATATGGGGCTCTTTTTACAGACAATACGATGCTGACAAATAAGAGTTATGATTTCACAGGTGAGGTGATCACCTCTGCCGGTGTAGGTGTACGCTATATGACCCCGATCGGACCGTTCAAACTCGATGTTGGCTTCAATGTACACAAGCCGTCCCAGTACGGTATCTCATTTCAGATAGGACAGTCGTTTTGAAACGCACGTATCAAAGACTCCTTTACTGGCCGCTGCTCGCATTGCGCATAGTGATCTTGCTTGTGATCTTCCTAACCCTACTTTCGGGACTGCTGCTTTTTGTGATGAGCAACTCTACCTATGTCACACAGCAGCTTTTTGCTCAGATTGCACCGCAGTATAAGCTGCACTACAAAAAAATAGAGGGTAACCTCTATACCGGTGTGACCCTGGAGGAGGTACAGTTCGAAGATGCGCCTCTTGCCAAAAAGATTACCCTCAAATACAATCCCAACGCATTGCTCTACAAAGAGCTGCAGATTACCCGTCTACAGATAAAGGATACCAATGTCGATACCATCAAGGCCTTCATCGCAACCTTCCAAAATGATACACAAAACAAGAAAGAAGAGGCTACAGAGGATATACCGCGCATTGGTTTGAGTATCAAAGCGAGAGACATCGAGCTCTCAACGCTTCCGTTTGTTCAACACGGTATTGCAGTGGATAAGGCAGTGATCAAAGTAGAGAGTTTGGGGTTTGATCTGGAGGCATACCGCAGTATTGAGGCTGACGGGGTAGAGGGAGAGATCGTGAGCGGTCTGGGGAAGATCACTGTATCTGGGGAGCTTCACAACAGGGTCTTGAAACTCAAAGAGCTGTCACTGCTCGATATCGATAGTGAAACGATCCGGAAACTTCTGCAGAAAGATCATATCGGATCGCAGAAAAAAGTGCAATCACAAAGTGATACTGAAGTGCTTGCCCCTCCCTTTGATGAAGTGCTCATCGCTCATGGACGAGCAACACTCAAGCCGACAGACTATAATGAGATCGCAATCAAGCAGATGGCACTGGATGTGAAGCGTTTGGATATTTTGCTCAAAGCACCGGTATTGGCAAAATCAGGCAGCCTCTCTCTTGACCTTTTTACCGATATTGCAGAAGGCAATTACCGAGGTAGGATAACCGATAATGTACTGAGTGGAAAAGTAATACTCGAACCTCACAATGCACTCTACAAAAAGTATGCACTTCCGCTGCGTCCAAACGCGATCGAAAGAATCATAGCGGATATCAATGCAAGCCAAGAGAGGATCACAGCCCTGATCACCACACGTGCGAAACAGCTGCTCAAGGTAAAGCAGGGTGAGATGAATCTGGATATTGACCGGCTACGCTCCAAACTTATCTATGAACTGTCAAGCGGTGTGTTGAGGGCAGAGAGTGAAGCATGTGTGGATACACCTTATGCAAAATCGATCCATATCGACAATGCGCTTTACTATGACGGCAATCTTAGCTACAGCGGCGAACTCATAGCCAAAAATATAGAGCAGATCGATCCAATGCTGCGCAGTCTGCTTGAGGCACTGCACCTGCGCTACAAAGGTACATCCAAATCACTCCACACCCGGCTTGAAAGCAAGTATCTTAAGGGGAGGCTTGACTCTGATGATCTTTTACATGGTACGCTGCACCTGGAGAACAAAAAGGCGATCAAAGTTTCCTCCTTGATCTCTCTGCCGTCTGAACTCAACAGTTCGGTGATACAGCATCTGCAAGTCGATGCTCCGGTCAATTTCAAAGCACCCATGCAGACAGCACCGCATATTCTGCTCGATTCGGATCTCATCCATGCGGATCTGAGTGGAAGCTATGACAAGGATATGAAGCTGCAGGGGATACTTACTCTACCCAAGAGGGCATTGCTTCGAGCGTACCAGCCTCGTATCAGATGGGAAAACCTGAGTCCGTTGAAGATCGACGGTACGCTGGATGCAAAGCGTGTGATGTTAAACATAGGCAGCAAGGTGCTAAAGGGAAGTATACGTTATGGATTGAAGCAGGGGGAAGTGGATGCGAAGGCAGATGTCAACGGGTTGAAGCTCACTGCCAAAGGTAAGCTTCAGGAGAAAGTCAAGATCAGTACAAAGATTAGTTCAATAAAAGCTTTGGATCATACGATACAAGGACTTTATAGACTGGATACACCGCTGCCGCCTATAGAAGGGAGTATCTCTATCGATGCAGTAATTAGCCGGATGAAAGATGCTGTTTTGACACTCAAATCCTCCAAACTTCTCTATGCACCCACGCGAGGCAAAAAACAGCGCGTAGAAGACATTGCGCTACAGGTGAGTCTGAAGGACTCTGAACTCACCATCCCATCGTATCGACTGACCTATAACAAACAGAAATTTTTTGCGACCAAGCCATCCAGAGTTCTTTTCAAAGGGACGAATATCACACTGCCTGCATTTTGGGTCAATGATACACTTAAGATCAGCGGAGCGTATGATCTGAAGAAGCAAGCTGGAGCAGTGGTAGCCAAGGCTGACCGCTTTCATATCAAAGATGCAGTAGCGGATATCTATGCAAAGATCAATATTGAAGCGCTATTCAAAGGTATCGACACCACGGTCAAAGGCAAGGTTACACTTCTTGGCGGCAGCATATCACCGGATGTGCAGGGCAAAAGTTTTGCAACCGACAGTGATATCATCATTCTGCAGGAGATGAAGAAACAAAATCAGAGTAGCT
>JALWKQ010000126.1 GCA_027081395.1 Sulfurovum sp.
AGCTACTCTGATTTTGTTTCTTCATCTCCTGCAGAATGATGATATCACTGTCGGTTGCAAAACTTTTGCCCTGCACATCCGGTGATATGCTGCCGCCAAGAAGTGTAACCTTGCCTTTGACCGTGGTATCGATACCTTTGAATAGTGCTTCAATATTGATCTTTGCATAGATATCCGCTACTGCATCTTTGATATGAAAGCGGTCGGCCTTGGCAGCCACTGCTCCGGCTTGCTTCTTCAGATCATACTCTCCGCTGATCTTAAGTGTATCATTGACCCAAAATGCCGGCAGCGTGATATGCATCCCTTTGAAGAGAACTCTGGAAGGCTTGGTCGCAAAAAACTTCTGTTTGTTATAGGTCAGTCGATACGATGGGATGGTGAGTTCAGAGTCCTTCAGACTCACCTGTAGTGCGATGTCATCTATACGCTGTTTTTTGCCTCGCGTGGGTGCATAGAGAAGTTTGGAGGATTTGAGTATCAAAACAGCATCTTTCATCCGGCTAATTACTGCATCGATAGAGATGCTCCCTTCTATAGGCGGCAGCGGTGTATCCAGTCTATAAAGTCCTTGTATCGTATGATCCAAAGCTTTTATTGAACTAATCTTTGTACTGATCGTGACTTTCTGCTGGAGTTGACCTTTGGCAGTGAGCTTCAAACCGTTGACATCTGCCTTCGCATCCACTTCCCCCTGCTTCAATCCATAACGTACACTTCCCTTTAGCACCTTGCTGCCTATGTTTAACATCACACGCTTTGCATCCAGCGTACCGTCGATTTTCAACGGACTTAGGTTTTCCCATCTGATACGAGGCTGGTACGCTCGAAGCAATGCCCCCTTGGGTACAGTAAGTGTCCCCTGCAGCTTCATATCCTTGTCATAGCTTCCACTCAGATCCGCATGGATGAGATCCGAATCGAGCAGAATATGCGGTGCTGTCTGCATGGGTGCTTTGAAATTGACCGGAGCATCGACTTGCAGATGCTGTATCACCGAACTGTTGAGTTCAGACGGCAGAGAGATCAAGGAGGAAACTTTGATCGCCTTTTTGTTCTCCAGGTGCAGCGTACCATGTAAAAGATCATCAGAGTCAAGCCTCCCCTTAAGATACTTGCTTTCAAGCCGGGTGTGGAGTGATTTGGATGTACCTTTGTAGCGCAGGTGCAGTGCCTCAAGCAGACTGCGCAGCATTGGATCGATCTGCTCTATATTTTTGGCTATGAGTTCGCCGCTGTAGCTAAGATTGCCGTCATAGTAAAGCGCATTGTCGATATGGATCGATTTTGCATAAGGTGTATCCACACATGCTTCACTCTCTGCCCTCAACACACCGCTTGACAGTTCATAGATAAGTTTGGAGCGTAGCCGGTCAATATCCAGATTCATCTCACCCTGCTTTACCTTGAGCAGCTGTTTCGCACGTGTGGTGATCAGGGCTGTGATCCTCTCTTGGCTTGCATTGATATCCGCTATGATTCTTTCGATCGCGTTTGGACGCAGCGGAAGTGCATACTTTTTGTAGAGTGCATTGTGAGGTTCGAGTATTACTTTTCCACTCAGTACATTATCGGTTATCCTACCTCGGTAATTGCCTTCTGCAATATCGGTAAAAAGGTCAAGAGAGAGGCTGCCTGATTTTGCCAATACCGGTGCTTTGAGCAAAATATCCAAACGCTTCACATCCAGTGCCATCTGCTTGATTGCGATCTCATTATAGTCTGTCGGCTTGAGTGTTGCTCGTCCATGAGCGATGAGCACCTCATCAAAGGGAGGGGTAAGCACTTCAGTGTCACTTTGTGATTGCACTTTTTTCTGCGATCTGATATGATCTTTCTGCAGAAGTTTCCGGATCGTTTCACTATCGATATCGAGCAGCGACAGCTCTTTGAGTTTCAAGACCCTGTTGTGAAGCTCTCCAGATACAGTGATCTTCCCCAGACTGCTCACGATCTCTCCCTCTACCCCGTCAGCCTCAATACTACGGTATGCCTCCAGATCAAACCCCAGACTCTCTGCTTTGATCACTGCCTTATCCACTGCAATACCGTGTTCAACAAACGGAAGCGTTGAGAGCTCGATATCTCTCGCTTTGATACTCAAGCCAATGCGCGGTATATCCTCTGTAGCCTCTTCTTTCTTGTTTTGCGTATCGTTTTGGAAAGTTGCGATGAAGGCCTTGATGGTATCGACATTGGCATCCTTTATCTGTAGACGGGTGATCTGCAGCTCTTTGTAGAGCAATGCGTTGGGATTGTATTTGAGCGTAATCTTTTTGGCAAGAGGCGCATCTTCGAACTGTACCTCCTCCAGGGTCACACCGGTATAGAGGTTACCCTCTATTTTTTTATAGTGCAGCTTATACTGCGGTGCAATCTGAGCAAAAAGCTGCTGTGTGACATAGGTAGAGTTGCTCATCACAAAAAGCAGCAGTCCCGAAAGTAGGGTCAGAAAAATCACAAGCAAGATCACTATGCGCAATGCGAGCAGCGGCCAGTAAAGGAGTCTTTGATACATGCGTTTCAAAACGACTGTCCTATCTGAAATGAGATACCGTACTGGGACAGCTTGTGTACATTGAAGCCGACATCAAGTTTGAACGGTCCGATCGGTGTCATATAGCGTACACCTACACCTGCAGAGGTGATCACCTCACCTGTGAAATCATAACTCTTATTTGTCAACATTGTATTGTCTGTAAAAAGAGCCCCATATAGATTGCCCCAGAGCGGATAGTCTGCCTCGAGAGAGAGATTGAGCATCGATGAAGCACCATAGATCGTATCCACGGTAGGTGAGAGTATCACTCCGATCGTATTGTATCCGTATGCCCGGTTGGAGAAAGAGCCTCCCGCGAAAAAGAGTTTAGATTCGGGCAGTTGATTGGAACTGACATCGACAACTCCTGCTTTGACTACCCCGGCAAGTGTCAGTTTCTCAAAAAAGGTATGGATCAACCGTGCTTCAATATAGCTCTTGGTATAGGTAGTTGCATCGCTTTTATAGGGCAGTGCATACTCCAGCATCGTCTCGATATAGTAGCCGTATCTTGGATTGAGCTTGTCATCACGCGCATCGTAGACAAAGTTCAAGTAGGGATAGAAGAGCAGAAAACTCCCCTCATTGATCGCCTGAGTAATATTGGCAGTACCATCCAGAAGAGAGATCTTGATATTTTCCAGTGCCAAACCAAGTTTCAAAGCCACCTTTCCTTCATTATGGGAGAGTGCGGCCTTGACAAAACTCTTCTCCTCTTTAAAGCCGATATATTCGAGATTGGAGTATCCGCCTGTTTCGGAGAAGTCGATACCGTACCCAAACACCCAGAACCATGCCGGTTTAAAGAAATCAGCGATCGCAACCTGCTCTCGTTGAGACCATGCAAGTCTCAATGAGGCTTTTTGTGCATTCCCCATGAAGTTTTTCTTGATGATCTTGCCGTGCACCCGCGCACCTATATAGGTATCAT
>JALWKQ010000127.1 GCA_027081395.1 Sulfurovum sp.
AGTAACGCTTCTGGCACTCTTGATGCAGAACTCACCGCTTTCAGATATCTACACACAGTTCCTGCATACCCCGGTAGAGATCCGCTTTGGTGCGCTGCACATCGCCAAGCCGCTGCTTCTGTGGGTCAATGACGGGCTGATGGCGATCTTCTTTTTCCTCATTGGACTTGAGGTCAAACGTGAAGTGCTCGAGGGGCATCTCTCCTCACTCTCTCAGGTCACACTGCCGGGTATCGCCGCACTCGGCGGGATGCTTGTACCTGCGCTTATCTTCATCGCATTCAATATGCATGATGAGTTTGCGCTCAAAGGCTGGGCGATCCCTACTGCGACCGATATCGCTTTTGCACTGGGTATCCTCTCGCTGCTTGGCAGCAGAGTACCGGTCTCTTTGAAGATATTTCTGATGGCGCTGGCGATCATCGACGATCTCGGTGCCATTGTGATCATCGCACTTTTCTACACCAGTGAACTCTCCGTCACATCCATGAGTATCGCGGCCGGGGCTTTGGCACTCCTCTTTGCGATGAATCGCATGAACGTCGCCAAAAAGGCAGCCTACATCATCGTCGGGATCATCCTCTGGGTCTCGGTGCTCAAATCGGGTGTGCATGCTACCCTCGCAGGTGTAGCACTGGCATTTCTCATCCCGATGCACTCCAAAGATCCCAATGGTAACAGCTTCTCTATGGCACATGAGATGGAGCACGGACTGCACTACTGGGTGGCTTTTTTTATTTTGCCCCTTTTTGCCTTTGTCAATGCAGGTGTCGATCTGAGAAACATCTCCCTTTCTGAGATGGCAGGCTCTGTACCGATGGGGATCATGCTGGGGCTTTTTGTCGGCAAGCAGCTCGGTGTTTTCGGCTTTTCGTGGCTGGCGATCAAAACAGGTATCGCCTCCATGCCCAAAGATGCCAACTTCAAGATGCTCTACGGCGTCTCGATACTTACCGGTATCGGCTTTACGATGAGTCTCTTTGTCGATACCCTTGCCTATGGAGATACCAAGCTTTTCCACTATGCCGACAAGCTGGCGATCTTGCTCGGATCATTCCTCTCAGGAGTGGTCGGCTATCTCGTACTCAAACGCACTATACGAAGTGCCTCGCAACCAAACCCATAAAAGAAAAAGCACCATTTGGGTATAATCGCGGCAATATAAGCAGAAGGATCGTTTGTGAGCGAAACAAAAAAGAACGTATATAACCCCAAAGAGATCGAAGAGAGATACTACAAACTGTGGGAAGAACGCGGCTACTTTGAAGTCGAAGGCAACCGTGAGATTCAGGAGGAGGGAAAAAACTTCTCCATCATGATGCCTCCTCCCAATGTCACCGGCCATCTGCATATCGGACACGGGCTTACCTTTACCCTGCAGGACATCATGGTGCGCTACAAGCGAATGGACGGCTACAAAACACTCTGGCAGCCAGGAACCGACCATGCCGGTATCGCAACACAGAATGTCGTCGAAAAGCAGCTTTTGGCAGAGGGGACGACCAAAGAAGCCATAGGACGCGAAGCCTTCCTTGAGCGTGCATGGCAGCAGAAGAGCGATTCGGGCAATGCTATCACCAATCAGCTGCGCAAACTGGGGGTCTCCCCCGCCTGGAGCCGAGAGCGGTTCACGATGGATGAGGGACTTGCCAACGCTGTCAAAAAAGCGTTCAAAAAAATGTATGAAGAGGGCTATATCGTCCGGGACAACTACATGATCAACTGGTGTACCCACGACGGTGCCCTCTCCGATATCGAAGTAGAACATGAAGACCACATGGGCAAACTCTACCACATCCGCTATCCCCTCAGTGACGGTTCGGGAGAGATCGTCGTTGCGACGACCCGTCCCGAGACCTACTTTGGAGACACCGCCGTGATGGTCAACCCTGAAGATGACCGCTATGCCCATCTCATTGGCAAGAAGGTCAAACTGCCTCTCATTGAGCGTGAAGTAGAGATCATCGCCGATACACATGTCGATATGGAGTTTGGTACAGGGTTTGTCAAGGTGACACCGGCACATGACCCCAATGACTACGAAGTCGGCAAGCGTCACAACCTTGAGTTCATCACCATCTTCGATGAGAAGGGTATCCTCAATGAACTCTGCGGTGAATTTGCAGGAGAAGAGCGCCTCGAGGCACGTGAGAAGATCGTCGCCAAGCTTGATAGCGAAGGCTTTATCGAGAAGATCGAAGATCATCCGCATCAGGTCGGTCACTGCTACCGCTGTAAAAATGTCGTGGAGCCCTATATCTCCAAGCAGTGGTTCGTCAAGAAAGAGTTTGCCAAATCCTCTATCGAGAAGGTCAATGCGGGTGAAGCGAAGTTTTTCCCGCCGCACTGGATCAACTCCTATAACGCATGGATGAATGACCTGCGTGACTGGTGTATCTCACGTCAGCTCTGGTGGGGACACCAGATCCCGGTAATGTACTGTGATGAGTGTGGTGCCGAATTTGCCTTCGAGGGTGAGACTCCGACTGTTTGTGAAAAGTGCGGATCGTCAAATATCCATCAAGACCCCGATGTACTCGACACATGGTTCAGCTCCGGTCTGTGGCCCTTCTCCACACTCGGATGGGGCAACGGTGAAGCTTTCAAAGGTGAGAAGTGGTTTGAAGAGGATCTTAAGACCTTCTATCCCAACTCTCTGCTGATCACCGGGTTTGATATCCTCTTTTTCTGGGTCGCGCGTATGCTGATGATGGGAGACAGGCTCATGGGAGAGCTTCCTTTCAAGGATATCTATCTACATGCCCTCGTCAAAGATGAGAAAGGCGAGAAGATGAGCAAATCCAAAGGCAACGTGATTGATCCGCTTGTAATGATCGAGAAGTATTCGACCGATGCGCTCCGCTTTACCCTGGCAGTACTTGCCGTACAGGGGCGCGATATCAAGCTTAGTGAGGAGAAGCTCGAACAGAGCCGCAACTTCACCAACAAGCTCTTCAACGCCGCCAATTACCTGCAGATGAACCAGGAGTCATTTGACGACCTCGACCGGGAGAAGATCAATACGCCGCTTGGACGCTATATGCTTTCGCGCTTCAATCTGGCGGTCAAAGAGACCAGAGACTATCTCGACCAGTACCGCTTCAACGATGCGGCAACGACCCTCTACCGCTTTATGTGGGGAGAGTTCTGCGACTGGGGGATCGAGCTGAGCAAAGCGAGCAAAGAGAGTGTCGGTGAGCTTGGAAGCATCTTCAAAGAGTCGCTCAAACTCCTGCACCCTTTTATGCCGTTCATCACGGAAAACCTCTACCAGAGACTCTCAGGCAGAGAACTTGAGGAGGGTAGCTCTATCATGGTGATGCCCTACCCCAAAACCACAGAGATAGACGAAGCGATCGCGGAGCAGTTCAACCTTGCGATCGAAGCGATCGTCTCGCTCAGACGCTGCAAGACACTCATCGA
>JALWKQ010000128.1 GCA_027081395.1 Sulfurovum sp.
TGTTCATCATCAACCCCTTTACAGGCAAAGAGTTCAGCATGGGCGACCTCTTCCGTACCCACCCGAGTACCGAAGCACGTATCGAACGACTCGAAGCGCTAAAACAGATTTGATGAGTTATGTTATACTCACAATAAATACTAAAAAAAGAAAACAGAATGAAGACAAAAAACAACTTACTACCCGATACCTGCTGCATGCTACCTGCTAAAGCTAAAGGATTCAGCCTATGAGCGCACTTGCAATACAACTACGTAACGGCTGCCTGCCTTCCGACATTGAACAAGAAGACAAAAACATCTTCCAGGAACTCCAGAAAAAGGGGATACTCGAAGAGGAGAAGGGGCTGTGGAAACTGGGCTCTTTGTACCGTGCAGGACGGCTCTATCTGGGGCAGGATGGCAGGGGCTATATAGAGGCTGCCACAAAAGAGCAGCGTGACCTGCTCGTAGAGCCGGATGACCTAAACGGTGCCAAGAATGGTGATATCGTCGTTGCCAAACGCATCATTGCCAGACGGGGACGTGCCAGCGCCAAAGTCGTTGCCGTCATCGAACAGGCACACCTCTACACCATCGCCTACACCCACCGTGATCCGCAGGGCAACTTCTCGGTCATTGACATCCGCACAGGTGAGCCGACCGAAGCCGTAATGGAAGGGATGGATCTGAGCGCCTTCAAACTGGGCACTGTGATGAAGATCGATATCGATACCGGCAAAGTGCTTGAGGTCTTTGGACACCTTGCCGATCCCAAAGTCGATGAGAAGATCTCTCTGGCACTCTATGAGCGTGCCGATGCATTCCCTGACGCGTGTGTCACTGAAGCACTCGAAATAGAGTCGGAGGTCAACAAGTCTGAGCATAAAGAACGTGTCGATCTGACAGACCTGGATTTCTGTACCATCGACCCGGTCACTGCCAAAGATTTCGATGATGCGATCTACTTTGATCTCAAGACACATACCCTCTATGTGGCTATCGCTGATGTCAGCCACTATGTACCCTACTTTACCGAGATCGACAAAGAGGCGAAAAGACGCGGCTTTACCACCTACCTGCCGCACAAATCCTTCCCGATGCTGCCACGCGAACTGAGTGAAAATATCTGTTCTCTCAAACCCAAAGTGGATAGACTCGCATTTGTCGCCAAGATCCAGCTCGACAAAGAGACACTGCAGCCCCTCAAAGAGGAGTTTTTTGAAGCAGTAATCCACTCCAAGCATCGCTTCAACTACGAAGCAGTCGATGCGATCCTCCAAGAGGGTTACAGCGGCAACGACCAGACCGTAGAGCGTATCCTCCACTGGCTGCTGCCACTGCAGAAGATCACGCAGCGCCTGAGAAACCGCCGTCTCAAAGAGGGATTTGACTTCAGGAGTGAAGAGATCAAGCTGACCCTCGATGAGAACCATCTACTCAAAGCCACACAGATCGAGACCGGCACCCCTTCACACTCACTCATCGAAGAGTGTATGCTGCTTGCCAACCAGGCATCCGCCAAACGCTTTACAGGAGAAGGCGACAGTATCTTCCGTATCCATGAGCCGCCGCAGCTCGAGCGTATCGAACAGCTGTTGACTGAGCTTGCTGCCATCGGACTCTACGTCGAAGAGTATGAGGACTCTCCATCTCTGATCCGAGCAATCCAGGCAGAAGCAAAAAAAATGGGGCTTGAGAGTGAGGTCGATGCCTTGATCATCAAGTCACTCAGACAGGCAAGCTACAGCCATATCAATGTGGGACACTTCGGACTGGGATTTAGCCACTACAGCCACTTCACCTCGCCGATACGCCGCTACAGCGACCTGATCCTCCACCGTCTCATCAAGACACAACTCAGAGGCGACAAAGAAGAGGCTGAGTATCTCCTGCGAAATATCGAGCCTCTCTGCGCCCGTGTGAGTGAGCTCGAACGAGAAGCGACCAAAGCCGAATGGGACTTTAGAGACCGCAAATTTACCAGATGGGCCGACCAGCACAAAGGCGAGACCTATGATGCCGAGATCGTAGAGATCAATGACAACGGCAGCGCCAAGGCAATCCTCAAAGACGAAAAGGCACCGCAGGGGATCACACTGAATGTCAAAGGAGACAATGTCATGCTCTTTGACAAAGTCAAAACAAAGATCACAGAAGCCAACATCCCTCAAGCGCTTATCATGGGGGAGGTCACGGAGAAACTGACGAAAGAAGTGACTGAACTCTAAACGTTTTCATCTCCCTTTGTCTGCTTTTTGGCTAAAATAGTGACAGACCTTAACGTGTAGAAGGATAGAGAGTAATGTACCAGCGAGAGTTCGATCAGCGTCTCAAACAGGCACTGCCCAAGGCGGTGCTCTTCTATGGTGAAAATGAGTATCTCACCGACCACTATATCGATCACTACAAACAGCAGCTTGATGCATCGGAGAGTATGCTTTCTCTCTATTTTGACGAGTGGGATTTTGAGCAGGCGAAGGGGTTTTTGTCTCAGACATCGCTCTTTGGCGGTACTAATCTGCTTGTGGTCAAACATGACAAGAAGATCCCCAAAAAAGAACTTGATCTGCTTATCGAGCTTGCCAACAAAAACAGTGACAACTATTTTCTCTACGGCTATACCGGCAGTGCCAAAGATGCCCGCAGTATGCAAAGCAGTTTCAGTGACAAAAAAGGCGGTGTCTGGGTGCGTTTCTTTGAGCCCAATATCAGAGATGCTATGCCGATCCTGCAGCACAAAGCACAGCACATCGGTCTGGATATCGACCACTATGCCCTGCAGCACCTCCTGCTCCTGCTCAACAACAATCTCGCACTCTGTGCCAACGAACTCGACAAACTTGCCATACTCGGCACCAAAGTCACCAGCAAAGACATAGACAGACTCGTCTACTCCACCGCACCGCTGGCTACCGAACAGCTGCTTATCGACCTCTTTAACAAAAAGCCGATCACAGCGACGATCACAAAGCTGCTCGAACTCGGAGAGGATGAGGCATCTATTTTGCGCTCTACGCAGTATTTTGTCAATCAGATCTTTCTTTTTCACGCCTATATCAAACTACATGGCCATGTGGACTCTGCTGCAATTCTCGGCTACAAACTCCCCAAACAGATCGAAGAGCAGAAAGCCCAGCTCGCCCTGCGGGTCAAATCGGCTGCGCTGCTGAAGATCTTTGAACACCTGCTCGAAAGCGAACTCGCTATCAAAGAGGCACCCTCAACCCAGCGTGAAGTACTCCTCTACAGCATGCTAATCAAGATACAGCAGTATCTTTAGGAATTGAACCCTCTGAATAACCCCACTTTTTCAATGAAGCAAACTCTATAGTGCACTTCATTCGGTTATCCATAAGATTTTATTATCAGTTTCTTCGTTTTTTGAAAGAAACACGCTCATGTTTTGTC
>JALWKQ010000129.1 GCA_027081395.1 Sulfurovum sp.
TGGGTAACGAGTATACTCACCCGGATGATTTTGACCACTTTATCGAGTCTATCACACTCTTCAACGGTGACACGAAACTCGCTGAGGCAGTCTATGTACCGGGTGCACTGGGCAATACAAAAGCACATAACACTACAACATTTACCATCATCCCGACAGGCAAAAAACTCAACCTGATCGCACATGGTTACTGTACAAAACACGGTATCTGGGAAGGTACACCTGTAGAAGTAACTGTCGAAGACTAATCTTCGCACCAGAGGCAAATCACTTGCCTCTGGCTTTTTTCTCTCCATATTTATACCGCTTTTCTCTATCTCATTATCCTCTAAATTCCAAAACGCCTATACCTGATTTTTTTTCGATATAATATCTTCACTACAGAAAAGGGAGTAGATATATGAATGAGATCATTGCATTTATTGTGCAGCATCAGATAGAGGCGATCATACTGACATTTGCCGTCATAGTTGTGGCATTTGTCATCACACATTGGCAGGAGGTGAAGTTTTGGTGGCTTAACTTTACCTACAATTTTCCTATCATCGGCAAGATCTCTCGTCTTGCAAAAGATATAGAGGGGTTTGACGAGAACCACAAATGGTTCTACTCTGAAGAGCGTCTATGTCGGGACTACTACAACTTCTATGAGAAGGTCGATCTGAATGACGAATCCTACGATGAGGCAAAAGACTACCTGCATGCCGTAGGTGAGCTGGGGCGCAAGCCGACACCTACCTTTATCTGGATCATGATCTTTGTGCTGGTGATCGTCGAAGCCTTCGGGTTTGCCTATGTGCTTGCAGGGTTTACGATCCCCGGTGCTTCAGAGGCGACACAGCAGAAAGGTGCCATCGGTGTGGCGATCATGCTTGCGATCCTGCTGGTATGGCTGACCCACATGACCGGACAGGAACTGCACAAAAACACCCTGATCAAAAAGATCCGCCGCTGGTACAAAAATGACAATGCGGGCGGACACAACTGGCGTGATCTCAAGCCAGACGAGCAGCTGATCACGATCGACAACACCTTCGATGATCAGAAGTCACCCAACTATATCCGTATGCTCAACCGACTCGAGGTCAATGACAAGGTCTCTACAAGCTATACCAAGACGATCCTGACACTGATCTTCATCGCGGCAGTAGCGATCGGTGCGACCTATATCCGCGGGCAGGTACTAGAGCAGGAGATCGCCAGCTCGCATGAGAGTGCGATGAATATCTTCAATGACGATGCCTCACCATTTGGAGAGAGTGATGCCGGCAGTGATGACGATATCGGTGCGCTTTTCGGCGATGATGCAGCGCAGGGAGCCGAAGATGATCTCGCTTCCCTCTTTGGCGGTGAAGAGAAGAGCAGCGGTGCCGCAAAACCCTCTGCCAAGGGTGAAAGTATCCAAGACCGTACCAACCGCAACGGCGGATGGGCGACCTTCGTGATCCTGGGATTGATGTTTGTCTTTATCCAGATACTGGGTATCTTCTTCGGGATGCACTGGGACTTTGCCGGTCGTGAGTCGCGTGAAGCCTACGATGCGCTTCGCGGTTTCAGTACCAAGAAGGCATTCCTCTCCTACTATGACAGAGCCAAAACACACATCGCCCGTATCGCGCAAAGACAGCTGCAGAAACTGCAGCACAAGATGAACATCATCAATGACAATATAGGAACCGATGCAGAGACCACTGCCCTGCTTCGCAACAACAAAGACAGAACCTTTAAAAAATATCTTGAATTTGAGGATAAGTAGATGAAACGTATTTTCTTGACGCTATTGGCACTGAGTGCACTGCTGACAGCACGCAACGATGTCCCAAGCTGCTACAAAGCACTGGATATTCCCCTAAGTGAGAAGAGACCCGCAAAAGAGCTCTTCATCCTGGTCGACCAGACCACACCATTGGATAAAAAGATGATGATCTATATCTACAAAAACATGATGCACTTCATCAAAAATGGCAACGCTGTTACTATTGCCTCTTTCTCTGCCAATGCCAACGGCAAATATGCAGAGGTCGCCTATGAAGGCTACGTCGAGCCGCTGCTTCCCAAAAAAGCACAGTTCGATATCTCCAAAAAGAAGCTGCGCAAATACAAAGGGTGTATGAACGGACAGTACCGCTATGCGAAGAAAAAAGCAACCAGAGCACTCGTACGCGTCCTCAAGGGTGCCAACAAAAAACTCCCCCACTCTGATATCTTCCGCTCACTGCATGACCTCTCTACACGTGTGGTCAAACCCTCCAATGCAAACGACAAGGTCGTACTCATTGTCTCTGACGGTCTGGAGCATTCGGCGATCACCAGCTTTTACCACAAAGGTGGCATCAAAAAGATAGACAGAAAAAAAGAGCTCCAGAAAGTAGCCGACAGCGGCTTTTTGGGTGACTTTGACAATGCACGTGTCTATATGGTCGGCGTAGGTGCCACTGCCAATGCCAAAGCCTACAGAGATGCCAAAAGCCTTGAAAAGCTGACTGCATTCTGGAGAGACTATTTCCACAATACCCATGCCAACCTCAAAGCGATCGGTACACCGATGCTGCTGGAGGATGTGGAGTAGCAAAAGATGCCCGGGCAGCTATGGCTGCGGGCACCAGACAAATACATTGCAAAAAACCCATATTAAAGAAAGCCCATGTTCAAAAAAACATCACTTCTTCTCCCGATTTTTATCCTTATCCTCACTGCATGCGGATCAGGATCAGGCAACGGTGCAACACAGGGGTTTTCTTCTGCCGAAAAGTCTTTTCTCTATGGACTTTTTAAGAGTGAGTATCTCTGGTATGACCAGGTACCGGACAATGTCGATACCTCTACATTCAGCGATCCCCAACAGATGGTCAACACACTCCGGGTCAATCCGCCGGACAGATGGAGTACGATGTTAACAATGGATCAGTATCATCAGTTTGCCAATCAGCAGACAGCAGGTTTCGGGTTTGGCTATACTCCCTCTTTCGATATCTTTCTGGTACGTATCGATGCTCCTGCCTATAGTAAACTCCTCAGAGGCGACAGGATCGTCCTGCTCAACGGCGAGAGTGTGACAACGACTCTGATCGCCCAGGCATCCCGCAATCTTGGGGTACCCGCAACCTTCACCGTAGAGCGCAACGGCAGCCTTGTCGATGTGACAGTCACTCCTGATATCTATACTTTCCATGTCACACGCGATCGCGTCATCGACCGTAACAGCACCAAGATCGGCTATCTGCGTTACGACTCCTTTACAGAAAGTTCAGTTGCCGAGTTGGAGACACGCTTCACTGCGCTGAAAAATGCCGGTATCGATGAACTGGTCATTGACCTGCGCTACAACGGCGGCGGTGATCTCTCTGTCGCCAGTGCCCTGCTGGACAATATCAGCGCAACACATC
>JALWKQ010000130.1 GCA_027081395.1 Sulfurovum sp.
ATGATCTGCCGCAATGATCTCATCTGTTTGATTGGTGATATAGTACATTCATCTTCCCCTTTTAGTCATTTTCTTTTTCCAACATCTCTTTGTAGAGTGCAGAAGATTCGGCGATTTCGGTCTCTGATGCAGGTCTGCGCGCCGCAGAGTATCCGATCGTTTCGCCGTCGTTGTTTTTGATAGGTGTGATATGGGAGTAGACCCAGTAGTAGCGTCCGTCTTTGCGAAGGTTTTTGACGATGCCTGTCCACTCTTTGCCTGAGCGTATCGTATCCCAGAGATCCTGGAATGCCGCCTTTGGCATATCGGGATGCCGTACGATATTGTGATTCGATCCCTTTAGTTCATCTTTGCTGTAACCCGATATCTCGCAGAATTTTCTGTTTGCATAGGTAATAATACCTCTAAGATCGGTAGAACTGATGATCAATCCTTGCTCAAATCGGTACTCTTCGTCTATAGGGGTGGGTCTGACCATGCGATACTCCTTGTCCTTGTCCAACACAGTTAAAAGTTATTATATCCCAAGGAAGCAGGGAGATAGAAAGGGAACCTCATGATAGGCAACCTGGCGATCTGCTTGAGACCCATGGGCTTTCTGTCCTCACTTCGCAATGAGTTTAGCTTTTCATAACAGTGTATTCAAGCGTATATAATAACTCTATTACTATAACATTAGTATAAATTAACTAAGAACAGCTTGAAAGAGAACGCTTTTTAGTAAAAAATATTAAAAAATAGGAAATTCAGCAATACAGTTTTGTTTTATGGCAGAGTATTACCTTTGATTATAGAAGCGACTTTTTTGTTTGTAACATTTTTTATCTCTTCGAAGCTTGCTTTTTCTATCGCTTCAAAGGTGCCGAAATAGTCGATCAGCTTCCCTACAGTTGCTTTGCCGATCCCTTTTTTGTTAAGTAGGGAGATTTGGGAGTCCTCTTTGCGTTTTTTGTTTTGGTGGTAGGTGATCGCATAGCGGTGAGCCTCATCCCGCTGACGCTGTATCCAGTGAAGCCGCTTGTCTGAAGCCTTGAGCTCGATGATCCCCTCCGGGGTGTAGAGGATGTCGCGTGCTGCCCCTTTGGCACGGTGTGCTTTGGCATCGAGTTTCTCTTTTGCGATAGCGATCACATCGAGATTGATCTTTGCCTCAGCAAGCAGGGAGCGTGCCAGATTGAGATTGGCTTGTCCTCCATCAAGTATCCAGAGATCAGGAGCAGGCTGCTCTTTGAACGCTTCGATACGCCGTGTGAGCATCTCTCGCATCTGACCATACTCGTCCCGGCTGTGAAGCATGTAGCGTCGATAGCCCGATTTGTCCCATTTGCCTTCATCCCAGACGACCATACCTCCTACGGTAGCTGAGCCCATCATATGGGAGTTGTCGAAGGTCTCGACCCGGTAAGGGATACGGGAGAGATCGAGCAGGTCGGCGATACGCTGTTCCATGATGGTATCGTCCTGCTTTGTGCGGAGCAGTTCCCGGCAGTTTTGAAGTGCCAGCTCTATAAGTCTTGCTTTTGGTCCGCGCTTGGGGGTGTTGATCTCTACCCTTTTGCCGTAGCGCTGGGAGAGTGTGCTAGCTACCTGTGCGGCATCCTCAAAGGTGTGGGCAGTGAGTATCTGCTGTGACAGTGCAGGGGAATCGACGGTGTAGAACTCAAGCAGTGCCTGTTTATAGGCTTCGTTGGGATCAAAGATGTGGGTATGTCGGAAGTAGCTGTAGGATGATGAGATGATCTTGCCGCCTCGCATAAAGAGCTTGACGATGACACCGCGTTCATCTCCGTTCATGATCGCAAAGATATCGAGGTCAAGCCCGTTTGCAAGGTCGATATTGGAGTTGATATTGAGTGTTTTGATCGCTTCTATGCGATCACGCAGCGCTGCTGCCTCTTCGAAGCGCTCCTGATGTGCCAGTGTCAGCATCTTCTCTTCAAGTTTTTCAGTCAGTATGTTACGCTGAAGGATCGCTCTTTTGGCATCCTGAACGATCTTGGCATAGGCTTGGGGGGTTACTTTGCCTTCACATGGGGCGAGACACTTGTCGATCTGGTGAAAGAGGCAGGCTTTCCCTTCTCGCAGACAGCTCTTTTTCTGTACGAGCGGAAAGATCTCATAGAGTGAATCAAGCAGTGCTCTTCCGCCGTTGGGGAAAGGGCCGTAGTAGCTGATCTCTTTGCCTTTGATTACCTTGCGGGTGATCTCAAAGCGTGGATAAGGCTGCGATTCATCTATATAGATATAGGGGTAGGTCTTGTCGTCCCGCAGGAGGATATTATACTTGGGTTTGAGCTGTTTGATCAGTGAGTTTTCCAGGATCAGCGCATCTTCTTCACTCTCTATGAGGATATATTCCAGCTTTGCTGTTTCGGCGAGCATCATCAGGATGCGGGGAGAGAGTGTGGGATTGGGTCTGAACTCCGGTGTGAAACGCCAGTAGCTTTTGACACGGTTTTTGAGCTGTTTCGCTTTGCCGACATAGAGCAGTTTGCCGCTGCTGTCAAAATACTGGTATACCCCAGGAGAGGCGGGGAGATTTTGGATAGTCTCTTTCATTTATTGCTTTTTCTGACGGTTGTTTTCTATCACGGCTTTGAGCTGTTCAAAGCGTTTTTTGATCTCTTGGTCATCACTTAGCACCGGGAACTCCCGTGAGGCGAGCTCATGATAGTACGGAACGGTATCAGGTGCAGGCTTATCCTGAAGAGCGGAGCGGTACTTGCTGTGAAAGATCGCGACCTTGTCGGCTTTGAGACCGCTGCATGCTTTGTCAAGCGTGCCAAGCTGTGTTAATACGCTTTTTAATAAATCTCTATTATAATTGAGTTCCATTTTGAAGCCTGGATGCTTGACGGCGACAAAGAGCGTGTTGTCTCTGACATAGACAAAGGCGATTGCATTTTGCCATTTGGCACCCAGCAAAGAGATATATTTTTTATAGCACTCCTGCTGTTTTAAGAGTTTAAATTGGGGAAGGTTGCCAAGTTGAGACAAAATAAGAGACGCTTTTTTCATATGTTGATTATAGCATCTGTTTGCTGTAGTATCTTGACCGGCTGCGGATACAAGACCGATCCGGTCTATGTCAAGAAAGCGGAACAAAGGAAATAGGTGCAAAAATATGATGTATTGATTATCGGTGCGGGGGTTGCGGGGCTCTATGCCGCTATGCAGCTGCCGAGATCCAAAAAGGTACTGGTGGTATGCAAGGATATCCCCTGGGAGTGCAACACCTTTTACGCACAGGGCGGGATGGTCACTGCACTTGATGAAGCTGATGTACCGCTTCATGTAGCCGATACGATGGCTGCGGGTGC
>JALWKQ010000131.1 GCA_027081395.1 Sulfurovum sp.
AGCTTTTGTAGGTTTGCAGCGCTTCTATCACTTCCGCCAAAGGTTCGGCGTAGTTGCCGCTCAGATCAAACTCATCTTCACCCACTTCAAAAGCGAGCCTCTCATGCGGCGGGTCAAACTGCGCATCAACACCCTCTTTGTTGCCGCGTGCATCGACCCTGTACCAGCCATAGTCTTTGAAATATACCCAGTTTAGCCCATGCAGACAGTAAATGCCCGGCTTGTACTCAGAGCAGCTTAGACGCTGATAGGAAAACCCCGTTGGTATGCCGTTGGCACGCAAAAGTGCGGCAAGCAGATGGCTCTTGGCGTAGCACCAACCTGTGCGATACTCCAAGACTTCAGAGGCTTTACAAGTGGTGATGTCATCTTTGGCATCCCCACTGTGGCGTATCTCGTCACGGACAAACGCAAAACAGCGTTGGGCAATGGCCGTATCGTCACACAACCCCTCAGCCAAACGCTTCGCTTCTGCCGCTACAGCAGGGTGGTCGCAGTTGATGATCTCGGTAGCTTGCAGATAGTTTCGCATCCCCTATTCTACCATATCAGTCAAATGTGCTATCATACAGACAAAAAAGCTCATGACAAAACAACGTACCCGCCTTATCCAGATCGCGCTTTTGCTGGTTGCGACACTCGGTGTCATGTCCGGCATCACGGTAGTCTCCTCCCTTCCGCTGATCTCTCATACCTTTGCCCATATCCCCCATATCGCTTTTCTCTCCAAAATGATGCTCACCATCCCCTCTGTCATCATCACACTTTTCGCACCTTTTGCCGGGCATATTGTCGATCGTTGGGGACGGCTGAAGCCGCTCTATGCAGGCATTGTACTCTTTGTGCTTGGCGGCAGTTCCGGGTTTTATCTGCATGATTTCTATATCATCCTTGCCGGGCGTGCGGTGCTGGGTCTGGGTGTAGCGCTTATCATGACGAGCTCTACTGCGCTTATTGGAGACTATTTTGATGAGCAGACACGTCACACATTTATGTCAAGGCAGGGAATGGCGGTAGCGCTGGGTGGTATCCTCTTTATCACGGCAGGCGGCGTGCTTGCCCAGATGCACTGGTCCTACCCCTTTGCTATCTATCTCATCCCGCTGCTCTATGTGCCTTTCTTGCTCAAAGCACTCTACGAGCCCCAAAAGCATACCCATATTGCAGATGCCGAGCTCGAAACCTCTCTGCTACCGGTCTATATCACCGCATTTTTTGTGATGGTGCTCTTCTATATGCTGCCGACCCAGCTCCCCTACCTTATCGTCGACACACTCGGAGGCAAAGCCAGTACAGTAGGCTTCGTCATCGCTACTGCGATGATCTTCAACGCACTTACCTCTATCCGGTATGCCCGTATCAAAAAGCGTTTCAGCTATCTGCATATCTACGCCTTTACTTTTCTGCTCTTTGCCACAGGACTCTTCTTTATTGCCAGAGCAGACTCCATTGCCACACTTTTCTTCGCTACGGTACCCATGGGAATGGCATTTGGACTGCTGCTGGTCAACACCAATGCCTGGTTCCTCTCCAAAGTCCCGCCACACAAACGCGGCAAAGCCTCAGGCATCCTCACCTCCAGCTTCTTCCTCGGACAATTCTCCTCACCCTTACTCTTCGAGCCTATTGTCAGCAGCTTTGGCATACAGGGGCTTTTTATGATCATCGCCTCTGTTTCCTTCTTTATCGCAACGGTACTTTTCTACTTCTCTTTCCGATCACAACAAACTACATAAATTCTCTCCCCAACATCATGATAAAATGTATGTTATATACCAAGTAACAAGCTCGCTAATCACGACCTATCAATGTGATATATTTACTTGAATATTTATATTATGAAGCATATCAAGCAGCATTCCCATCAGATAAATCAAACCAAACATCTCCAAACTCTCCTCAATCGTATAATAGATCGTGTAGAGCGGTGAGTCTGTCCCGTAGAGATCTGCTTCCTGGGCTCCGAGAAGTTCAAACCCTACCGCTCCGCTCAAAAAGATTACCGCTGCAAGCACAAAGCGGTAAAAAATTTTTTTGGGCATGCTGTAAAAAAAACGGAAATAGAGCACCACCAGTACAAGCACCAATAGCGAATAGCTGATGACCCACGGATAGTAGAGTATGCCTGATGCATCGACAAACTGCTCAGTCAGATCCCCAAGATTTTCATGGATCGTCGCGCTCTCATCGAAGGACAAAAAAGCAAAGACACCTGCAAGTCCGTACCAGTATTTTCGTTCAGAATCAGCACTATTTTTGCCTATCAACCAAAAAAGCAACGCATTGAATATGAAAAGAAAAGAGGAGAAAAGAGTTGGAATATTCTGCTCTCTATCGAGATCGAACATACGTATAAAGTCAAACTTCTCAGGATCACCGACGATATAATACACCACTGCAATAGCACTATGTATGATGATCAAAAGCACTGCAAATATGACAAAGAATGTCAAAACACGCTTTCTTTCAATAGTGATCATGGTCTTCTCCCCTCTTGTAATCGCTTTTTATCATTGTAAGGTACCCCTTCCTTAAAATAATACTTTTCTAAGAAAAATACGATTATAATGACTTTAGGCTAAACCTGTCGTGAGACAGGGGCAGAAAGCCACGGGTCTTCACAATTACTTCACTGAAGACAGCCGGGTTGCGTATCCAAGCTATGCAATATGCGGTTGTTGTCTCTTCGGGATCTCTGATTCTTTTCCTGACTTTATACATCTCCATATTGCAACCAATATTTTCAATAAGTGGAGGAACGCACAATGAAACAGATAGTTTCAAAATTAATTTTCAGTACGGTAATCGCTTTGGCAGCATCGGTCGTCACGACACAAACTGCCGAAGCCAGATGGTCATGGCACAGTGGATGGCAACATGGATGGAGTTGCAACAACGATAAAGGCTCATCTAACAAAGGCAGCAAGGGCTCACATGACAAAGGATCAAAAGGCTCTTCCGATAAAGGGTCAAAATGTGACAAAGGCAGCAAAGGGTCACATGACAAAGGATCCAAAGGTTCAAGATGTGATAAAGGAAGCAAAGGGTCACACGATAAAGGCTCCAAGGGTTCTTCTGGCAAAGGTAGCAAAGGGTCACATGACAAAGGGTCAAAAGGATCGTCAGATAAAGGAAGTAAAGGGTGCCATGGTTCAAAGGGATCCAAAGGATCAAAGCATCATCATGGATCTAAAGGATCTTCAGACAAGGGAAGCAAAGGATCAAAAGGTTCAAAAGGTTCTTCCTGTCATGTCAACGCAACAGGCAAAGTATGCGGTCTTGTCTTTATCGATTCGGATGAAAACGGACGTTTCTCAA
>JALWKQ010000132.1 GCA_027081395.1 Sulfurovum sp.
AAAGAGTGCGGCAAACTCCTTCATCCGCCCCGCGAAAGTAGAGATATCGTTCTTGACAGACTGCGGATCGTCTATCACCGCTTCGATATGCTTGTAGTGCCCTACCTCTGTACGTGCGACATCACATTTAAAAGGCAGCAGATATTTGCTCATATAGACCGCACTGAGCAGGGATTTGAGCAGCATCGTTTTTCCTCCGGCATTGACCCCGGTGATGAGCATGATCTGTTTGTTCATATCGATGGTAACGGGTACGGGATTTTCGATCGCGGGATGGGCGAAATCCTCAAGGTTGATACGTTTGGATCTGCTCGGCAGGACAAACTCATACTCTTTGGCTCTGGCAAACTGCACACGCGCCTGATAGTGATCGAAACGGTCAAACGCCTCATTGATATAACGTAAAAACCGCTCCCACTGGTGAAATGTCGCTGAGATATCTTTGCAGTATCGCCAAATCAACTCCTCTTTACTCGAGAGCAGTGCAGACTCCCTCTCCTTAAGGTGGCTCACACTCTGGGGGATGATATAGAAGTATCCCCCCTCACTTCTGGCTACTACCGTCGCTTTGACAACCTTGTTGAACCCGCCACGCACCAGCAGGGTCTCCTCTCCACCGTTGAAATGCACCTGTGTATCGACGAGATAATCTCTTAGTTTCGCAGAGTGTGCCAGCTTGTAGAGCGTCTCTTTGATCTCCTGCTTGTTGCGTTTTAACGAAGCCTCTATCTGATGAAGTTCAGGGTCTCTCTGCGTATTGATCTCCCCCTCTTCGGTAAAATAGCCTATGATCTCCTCAATCGCTTTAGGGATCTCTATCTCGCGTATCCAGCTTCCCAAAGGTTCCGGCAGTCCCAATGCCTTAAGCTTGTTGAAGTAGGAGATGATCGTCACGAAGGCATAGATCTCATCAAGCCCGAGTACCGCCTGTTTCCCTATGAGAGCCAGCTCTCTGTCGAGATTGGGTGTCGGATGAGGGGTGGGAAACTGCACATCAGAGAGTGCTTTGATATAGCGAAAATGCTGATTGATATCGCCAGGCATCGCGACTGCTTTGTCTCTGGCGAGAAAACGCTTGAACTCTGCGATGTAGCCCTCAAGATCGAGCTTCTTGATGATGGCATCCGGTGCTGCTGTTTCTGCTTTCACGTATCGCTGCTTCCTGTCATATAAAGTGTTGGCATTATACTATAAAAGAGAGAAAGATAAAGAAAAAAGAGGGGAAAGAAGTGAAGCGGCAGAAGCTGCCGCTTTTCATGCAGTGCATAAGGATTAGAAGTGGTATCCCGCTCTCACGATAGACTTGGTATCTGTTTTCTTGAATCCCACAGGAGGAAGGTTGTCATACTTTACTTCCTCTTCGATCGTCACAGAGACACGCTCAGCTACCGCAAAATCAAATCCGGCAACTGTCAAAAACTCATAATCATCAGAGAAGTTCTTGAGATTTTCCATCGCACCAAGCTTGACATAGAGTTTGCTCACTTTGTTGAGCTGGTTGTTATACTCAAGATACTGATTGAGTGATGCAAACTTTCTTGTCGGCTGTGTATTGCTGAAATCCTGAATATTGTAGGCTCCACCGAGTTTACACTTAAGCGAATGCTGTCCGTCATTGAAAAGCTCTTTGCCTACGCCTACACCGATCGCAAATTTGTTATCGTAGTTTTGGAACTTGTTTCTCAGCCAATTGAGTGAAGCATACCCAAGCCATCCATCCATGATATACTGCTCAAGACCAAGGTTGGCAGTGTACTCTTCGTTGTCTTTGACACCATTGTTTTTGGTGACAAATGCTCCCATGTCAAAAGCAACTTTCAGAGCATTGCCTTCATAGCCGCTGGTCGTAAAAGAGAGTGCATATTTGCCGTTCATATTCAGCGTTTTGGTATTTCCTGTGGTGTTTGCAAGACCAAAATCGATGCTTTGTACAAGCTCTTGTTTCGCTTCGACTTTTGCATTGTTGGTATATGCCGCCTCAACATCTGTCACTTTGATATCTGCCATTGCTGCTGTACTGCAGAGTGCTGCCGCTGTCAAACAGGTTGTCATTCTTTTCATAATTTTCCCTTTGTGTTGTTTTTGAAACCGGAATTATAATGGAATGTAGATAAAAAAAGGATATCAGGAAAAGTATATAACTCTGTTACGCCCTTCGTGTTTGGCATGATGCAAAGCATCATCCACCCTCCCAAGAAGTGTATCGATCGTGTCCCCTATAGTGAAGCATGTCGCCCCGATACTGATCGTTCTGATGCCGACATCACGAAAAAGATGAGTGGCGACAATATTGCGCAGTTTATTGGCAAAACGTATCAGCCTCTCTTTGTAGGTCGTGCGGCAGATCACCATAAACTCTTCGCCTCCCCAGCGGATGATCGTATCGGTCTGGCGTATATTTTGAGACAAAAGGTCGGTGATTCCTTTGAGAATCTCATCACCTTTCTGGTGTCCGTGAAGATCATTGACCTCTTTGAAAAAGTCAATATCTATCATCATCAGACCGAACATATAGCTGCTCTCTTCCGCTTTTTCAATCTCTGTTTGGAGAAACTCACGAAATTGGGTACGGTTGTACAACCCTGTCAAGGTATCGGTGGTAGCCAGCTTTTCCAATATCTGATGCTGAAAAAAATTGATCTTGTGGTGCCTTTCAAGTAGAAAGGCACCAATGAAACCGAGAATATAACTCACACTCAGCCAAAAGGTATGCAATATCCTTTCATCAGGGGAAAGCTCTGAAAAGAATAATCCCATCATCAGAGAAAACAGTAAAATCACAGAGGCACTGATGAGCCCCTGCAGCAGTGGGAGTCCCGAGATTGCAAACGTCCAGATAATGATCAAATAGACCTCAGGAAGATAGATACTGTTCCACCCCGCCAGACTCAACAGATAGTGATACACCACAGCTGCAACCACCGGAGCGGCCATCATGGCAATGATCACTGCACTATAGTATCTCTGCTGATAGGCGAAGAGAGAGATCAGAAAAAGCGGCAGGGCAATAAGCCCGAGGTGAAGCTGGATCATAGTGTTGATCGCATCTTTTGGAAAGACATAGATACAGACAGATGTGTATATCAGATAGAGCATCCCGGTAATAAATGAGACCACAGCGATATGCATAAAAACCGCATGGCGTTTCCACTGTCGGTACTTAGCCTCCTTCTCCCGATCCTTACATACAAAAAAATCGGAAAAAGATAAAAAATGCTTGACGACCTGCTCCGCTTTCACCTTCAATCCTTTTCACATTTTCTGACTATATCATAAAAATGTCAAAAAAGTGTGTAGCGGCAGTT
>JALWKQ010000133.1 GCA_027081395.1 Sulfurovum sp.
ACTCTTCAAAGAGCCCCATCTGCATGAATGCCTCATGCTCCAGCCTGTAGAGGTCATAATGATACAGATTGTTGCCGTCCTTTCCCTCATAGCACTGCTGCAGTGAAAAGGTAGGTGACGTCACCGCCCCCTCAATGCCTCTGGATTTTGCAATAGCTTGGGTAAGGGTTGTTTTGCCTGCTGCCAAATCCCCCCGAAGAAACACAATAGCATTCTGGGGTAATATCGCATTGAGATACTCTACAACTCTATCCAACTCCTCTAGTGAGGCTTCAATCTCCTTCATTCGCTCCCCCGCCCTACTACCTACTACCTGCCAAAGCCTGACTGGTATCGGAAATACGTGCCAGATGTTCTCTCGCCTTACCGCTGTCAAGTGCGTCTTTGGCTATCTCAATCGCCTCAGGGATATCTCTGACATTACCGTCAACAAAGAGTGCAAACGCTGCATTAAGCAGCACAATGTCACGTTTGGCACCATGCTCTTCTCCTGAGAAGATATCACGCGTGATCTGGGCATTGTGCTTGGCATCACCGCCAAGGATCGCCTCTTTTGGCGCGCGTTTGAAACCAAAAAGCTCAGGGTCGATGATCCCCTCGGAGATATGCCCCGCCTCGACATAGGCAAATGAGGTCGGCGCACTCAGAGATATCTCATCCATCCCGTCTTGTGAACTGACCACATAGGCACGCTTGGCACCCAGTGCCAAAAGGGCTTCCGCCATACGTTTGATATAGTCAGGATCAAAGACACCGAGCAGATACTTCTGGGCTCCGGCTGGATTGGTAAGAGGACCTAAGATATTGAAGATCGTACGGTGGTCGATCGATTTGCGTATGGGCATGATATGCTTCATCGCCGGATGGTGGTTCATTGCAAAGATAAAGGTAAAACCGGTCTCTTCGAGCATCTTGATCTGGGCATCCACCCCAAGGTCAAGACGTATCCCCAATGCTTCAAGAAGATCAGCAGAACCGGAATTGGAAGTGATCGATCGGTTACCATGCTTGGCGACCACACGTCCCAGCGATGCCAAGAGCAATGAGACGGTCGTAGAGATATTGAACGAGCCGCTTTTATCCCCGCCTGTGCCGACAACATCGATCGCTTTTTCTCTCAGGCTCTCTGAGAGCGGCAATTTGATCGAATGCTCTCTCATCACAGATGCCGCAGCAGCAATATCCTCACCGCTCTCACCCTTCTTGTAAAGATCGATGAGGAACTTGCGCGCCTCTTCTTGACTCATTTCATTATTGAATAGTTTTTCAAATCTTTCTTTGATCTCCATAACGCTACACCTGCCTTTCTTTATAAAGAGATTACATTCTTTTTCTCTCATTCCCTGTATGATCAATGGACTAAGGTTTCACTCGATAACGACAAAGGAGCGCCTAACCCGTGAAACGGGCGCTTGTCGTTCGCGACTGCCGGAGTTGTCGAGTGAAACCGACGATTTTCAAAGGAAGCACCTTCTAATTTTCAAGCTCTTTAACATACGCATCTTTTTGGGACTTTGGTATCGTCTTGGTTGTTGGTATCTGCAACACCTCGTACGACTTTGATCCCTTTAGATATTCTATCGTAATTTTGTCACCGATCTTGATATCTTTGGAGGCCTTGGCTTTCAACCCATTGACATAGACCACGCCGCTTTTGAGCATATCGGTTGCGATCGTACGCCGCTTAACCACATTGACGGCACTGAGCCACTTATCTACACGCATTACTTCCCCTGCTTAAACATCGCTTCGGCTTCTTTGGCAAAGCTGTTGCCCTTCATCGTCAGATTGCCCATCTTGTTGATGAGCCCTTCACTTTTAAGCTCCTTGACAAGCTTCTTCGCTTCGGCATAGCTATAGCTTCCCGTCGCGACAAGTGAATCGATCACCTCTTCAAGCGATTCACTCTTCTCTTTTTTCAGAATTCCAAGCAGTGTCACACGCTTAAGCAGTTTTTTGTCTTCTGGATTCATCCTTTACACCTCTTGATCCATTTTAAACGGTGCATGATTATACACCTTACAACCATATATTTGAACGCTGCGAACTGAACGCTGAACGCTCATGATTGTTTAAATATCGCTTCAGCCTCTTTGGCAGCGGTGATACCCTTGAGTGTCAGCTGCCCTTCGACGATATATTTCTCATGCTTAAGACTCTTGAAGATACCCTTTGCCTCTTTGAGGGTATACATCCCGGTACCCACCAGCATATGCATCACCTCATCGAGTGTCTCATCACTCTTACGGTTCATTATACCCAAGAGCGTTACCTGCTTGAGCAGTCTCCTATCTTCCTCATTCATAGTAAATTCCTATAAACGGTGCGTGATTACGCACCCTACATCTCTGCCACAATCAAAGCTTTTCGATAGAAAAGCATACCACAACTATTCACTACTCTCTATTCACTCTTCACTAAATCAGTGGAGCTCTTCGTTCAGTTTTACTTCACGTGTACTTCTGCGCGCAATGATCTCACCCGTAAGTGAGTTCTGTCGGTAATGGATACCATTGAGCCCCTGAAGCTCTTCACCTTTGAAGGTCGTTTTATTCTCCAGTTTGGCTTCAGGATTGGCAGCCTTGATCTTCTCAAGCTCCTCGGGTGCTATCTTCACCTTGGTGCCCGCAAGGATAGTCACACCCGCATCCACGATACAGCTGTCACCTACAGGCAGACCGGTGACTGAGTTGGCACCCAGCAGGGTATTTTCACCGATGCTAATAGGGTTGCCGTCTGTACCGCTAAGCACACCGAGGATACTCGCACCCCCACCCACATCTGATCCGGCACCCACGATCGCAGAAGAGGAGATACGCCCCTCTACCATCACAGGACCGAGTGTTCCGGCATTGAAGTTGATATAACTCGCTCCTGGCATCACAGTCGTTCCCGGTGCCAGCTGTGCACCCATACGGACTTTGGAAGCATCAAGAATACGGGTATTGTCATCAGGGATGATATGCTGCAGGTATCTGGGGAACTTATCGACCGCATCGATCGCAGGGAATGTACCTGACATCTTCATCTCGATCTCGTTTTCTCGCAGCCACTCAAGCTCATAAGGTTTGTTGCCGACCCATGCGACGTTGGTAAGGATACCAAAGGCGCCGTTGAGGTTGATCTTTCTAAGTTCCGCTTTTCTTTGTGAGAGTGCATAGAGTTTGAGATAGACCGCTTCGACACTCTGCGGTGCCGCATCCTCGAACAGAAATACGATACGATAGTCTTTGCCGATATCTTCCATACTTGCCAGTGTTTTGATCACCTGCACATTCTTGTGTGCATCACCGGTC
>JALWKQ010000134.1 GCA_027081395.1 Sulfurovum sp.
GACAAAACATGAGCATGTTTCTTTCAAAAAATGAAGAAACTGATAATAAAATCTTATGGATAACCGAATGAAGTGCACTATAGAGTTTGCTTCATTGAAAAAGTGGGGTTATTCAGAGGGTTCAATTGTAATCTATCACCTCAACCATTCGATTTTTGGCTTTTGCTTCTGCAACAATTGCTTCTAACTGTTCCGCAACTTCATCGCTAATCCACTCTTCACCACATGTAGAACATACAGTAGCAGGAGTGTTGCGCACTACAATTAAATTTGTGCCTAAATCTACGGTAAAAGTGGTTGTAGAAAACTCTTTTTCTCCATTGCAAATTGGACATCTGCTACTGTTTTTCATCATTTATCCTTGTTTTAAAATCTTTTAAAAAATGTTTATTATCAGGAATATATGCAGTAATTACATATACTTTAACCTCTATCTCGTCCAAACTTGCCACAACATGTAAAGGCTTATCTGTTTCATAAAAAAATAATCCGCTTTTAAACGGTTTATCGTTTTTATAGTGCTCTATCAGTTCTCCTTTGAGTAATGTTTCTTTAACTTTTTTTCGACTTATGCCCCGCTGTAGCATTCTTTCCAGTGAATGTTTTCTCCATTCAATATTGTTGTCTTCAATAGCCTTCCGGATTAATTCTCTGTATCATACTAGTTATTGTATCCAAGAAGCCGACAAGAGTCAAAAGCAAAGAGCATGGCATAGGGTACTGGTAATCGTACACCTACAACAGCAATGGACTCACCGATGCCACACTCCATGACGGCACTCAGATAAATAACCCCCTTTAATCACAATTTGGTATAATCGCTTAATATTATTTTGACGATTTTTTTCCAAAAAGGTGTTCTGCTATGTCTATATCTGTTGTCATTCTCTCTGCCGGGCAAGGTACCAGGATGAAATCTGCTACTCCCAAAGTCCTCCATGAGATCTCCGGAAAGCCGATGCTATTTCATGCTATCGATGCGGCACGGGAACTATCAAATGACATTACCATCGTGCTATATCATCAGGCGGAGCGCATCCGTAAAGCGATCGAAGATGCCTATGTAGACGATATGGACAAAATACACTTCCATATGCAAGATGCCAAGCAGTTTCCGGGTACCGGCGGTGCGATGAAAGGTGTCAAAGTCAAACACACCAAAGCCCTCATCCTCAACGGCGATATGCCTCTGGTCACAGAGACATCACTCAAGGCATTGACCCAAGGGGATGCCGATATCAATATGTCTGTCATAGAGCTGGAAAACCCGAGCGGATACGGACGGGTCGTGATACTTGACGGGAAGGTGCATGAGATTGTTGAAGAGAAGGACTGCATCCCTGCGCAAAAAGAGATCAAAACCGTCAATGCCGGTGTCTACTGTGTCAAAAAAGAGCTGCTGGATCGCTATATCCCCAGACTCTCCAACGATAATGCGCAGCAGGAGTATTACCTGACAGATATCATTAAAATGGCAGTAGATGAGGACAAAACAGTACACCCTGTCTTTGTCGCAGAAAAGGAGTTCAAAGGCGTCAACTCCAAACTTGACCTTGCACATGCAGAAGAGCTGATGCAACGCAGGATCAAAGCCGATCTGATGCGTCAAGGGGTCACCATGCGTCTGCCTGAGACGATCTATATCGACTGCCGTGCACGCTTTGAGGGTGAGTGTATCCTCGAAAACGGCGCGACTATCCTCGGGGCATCCGAGATCATCTCTTCGCATATCAAAAGCCATTCGGTCATCGAAGCATCCCGCATAGAGAACTCAGATGTAGGTCCTATAGGACGGATACGTCCGGGCTCCCTGCTCAAAGAGACCCATATCGGCAACTTCGTTGAGGTCAAAAAGTCCACCCTCACCGGGGTCAAAGCGGGACATCTCGCCTATATCGGCGATGCAACGATCGAAGAGGGCAGCAACATCGGTGCGGGTGTGATCACCTGCAACTATGACGGTAAAGCAAAACACCAAACAAAGATCGGCAAAAATGTTTTTGTCGGCAGTGACACACAGCTCGTCGCCCCTGTCACGATCGAGGATGATGTGATGATCGCAGCAGGCACCACCGTCAACAAAGATATCGCACAGGGCGAACTGGCAATCTCCAGAACACCGCTCAAACGTGTCAAAAACTTTTTTTATAAATTTTTCAGAGAGAACTAATATGCAAATCAATCTTTCAGGTAAACAGGTATTGCTCGGTGTTACCGGCAGCATCTCAGCCTACAAAGCATGCGATATCGCCAGACTGCTTGTCAAAGCAGGTGCCTCGGTACATGTGGTGATGACCCCTTCTGCAGAGCGTTTTGTCTCTGCACTCACTTTTGAGGCACTCACACGCAACCCTGTTCTCACCGAAGAGACCGAGAGCTGGAGCAGTGAGCTTAACCATATCGACTTGGGCAAAAAGTGTGATGTCATGCTCATCGCACCCGCCACAGCCAACAGTGTCAACAAACTCTCCAAGGGAATCGCAGACAATATCCTGCTGCAGACTGCGCTCGCCTTCAAAGGGAAGCTGATCGTAGCCCCTGCGGCAAATACGCAGATGCTTGCCAACCACTACACCGAAGGCAGCATCAAGATGCTGCGTGTCAACGATATCATCGTTGTCGACCCCCAAAGCAAGCTGCTCGCCTGCGGTGATACAGGTGCAGGTGCGCTTGCTGACCCTGAAGATATCTTCTATGAAGCTGCCAAGGCGCTTATGACAGATCCATTTTGGGAGGATCGCCGTGTGGTGGTCACCGGCGGAGGCACACGAGAGAAGATCGATGATGTGCGCTATCTAAGCAACTACTCCTCAGGGAAGATGGCAAAAGCCGTAGCACTCGCACTCTATCTCAAAGGAGCCGATGTCTGCTACATCACCACCAAAGATACCCGGGGACTGCCCAAAGATATCTATACGATAGAGGTCGAAGAGACCCAGGAGCTTCTTGAGTATACCAAAGATGCCGTGCGTGTCGCCAAAAAAGGCAAGATGAGCCGTGCATCGATGAACAGTGCCGACCCCAGACACCTGATCCAGAAGATCCCCTACCTCTTTATGGTTGCGGCAGTCTCTGACTACACACCGAAGTTCCCTCAGGCAGGCAAACTCAAAAAAACCGCTCTTGGGGACGAGTGGAACCTCGAACTGACCCAAACCCCGGATATCCTCTCTTCGCTTGATAAATTCGATATCAAAACCATAGCCTTCAAAGCGGAGATGGATGAAGCCAATGCCCTGGAAAACGCCAAGACACTGCTGGAGAAAAAGAAGGTCGATGCAGTCTGCCTCAATATACTCAAAGACAGAGAGAGTTTCGGGACAGATAAAAATGAGATCATCTTTGTCACCAAAGATGCGGTCAAACCATTGGGCAAAGCGGATAAGTTCACTCTGGCACAAAAGATTCTCGATGAGGCAAGAACGCTTGAGCAAGCATGAGACACCGCTGAAACATCTCGCTATCATCATGGACGGCAACGGACGGTGGGCAAACGCCCGTGGTCTCAAACGTACCAAAGGGCATGAAAAAGGTGCCGAGGTGATCCGGGAGATCACCACCTACTGTGCTGCACACCCGACCATAGAGAGTGCGACCTTCTACGCATTCAGTACCGAAAACTGGAAACGTCCCAAAATGGAAGTGGAGTTTCTCATGAAAATGCTCGACAAGCATCTCAAAAATGAACTGTCCACCTATCAGGAAAACGGTATACGCTTTCTTGCAATTGGTGATCTGGATGCCTTCTCCAAACCTCTTAGAGAGAGGATTCGCAAAACAGAAGAGCTTACCAAAGAGAACAGTAAACTCACACAGATCCTCGCACTCAACTATGGGGGTCGTGCCGAGATTACGATGGCGGTCAACAAGCTCCTCGCAGAGGGGAAACGGGAAGTCACTCAGCATGATATCTCCGGGGCACTGCAAACCCCCTACCGTGACATCGATCTGCTGATACGCACAAGCGGAGAGCAGCGCCTCTCCAACTTTCTGCTCTGGCAACTGAGCTACAGTGAATTGGCATTTACCGAAACACTTTGGCCGGACTTTACCACACAGGAACTTGAGGAGATCATCTATGACTACCAGCACCGTACACGCCGATTTGGGGGTGTAAAATGACAGAAATTATTATCGCTTTTGTCGTCTTTGTTTTCGGCATACTTATCGGTTCCTTCCTGAATGTTGTGATCTATCGTATTCCCAAAGGAGAGAGTATCGTATTTCCCGCTTCCAAGTGCCAAAAGTGTCAAACACCGTTGAAGTGGTACCACAATATACCGGTACTCTCATGGCTCTTTCTTGGCGGGAAGTGCGCTTTTTGCAGCGATCCTATCGCAAAACAGTATCCGGTCGTAGAGCTGCTGACAGGGCTGATCTTTCTGCTACTTTATCTCAAACTGGGACTCGTCTGGTATCTACCGTTTGTTGCCGCTTCATTTGCCGCACTCTTTGCACTGGTGATGATCGACTTCAAGTATATGGCGGTACCTGACAATGTCAACTTTGCCGCACTGCTCTTTGCACTCATCCAGCCTGACTTCATCCACGCAGCGATCAATGCGGCACTGGCTGCCGGCGGGCTTTATCTTATAGGACTGCTCTCCTCATGGCTGGCACGCAGACAGGCGATGGGTGGAGCGGATGTGATCGTAGCAGGAACAATGGGGGCTCTGCTCGGCTTTCCCAATTTCTTTGTCGCGATCTTCCTCTCTGCGATACTGGCGATCATCCCGGCGATGATCTGGAGGGAGAAGGGGGTACCTTTTGTCCCCTTCCTTGCTATGGCGACTTTTATCGTCTATCTCTATGACACCGAAGCCACCCAACTGATTGAGAAGATCATCTATGGTTAGTGTCAGCAGATATATCTCCGAGAACTTTACCAAAACGTTCCTGACGATATTTCTACCATTTTTTCTCATTATATCACTGATCTATCTCGTCAAGATCTCTGCACTTACAGCGCAGATCAAGCTTAGCTTCTGGGAACTTTTGACACTCTACAGCTACTCTATCCCCGATATAGTATTCTATACACTGCCGCTCTCTTTTGTCGCGGCACTTGCCAATACGCTTGTCAAACTCTCTCAGGACAATGAGCTCATTGCACTCTATGCATTGGGACTGAAAGCCAGCAATGTCCTCAAGAGTCTCTGGATACTTGCCCTTCTCTTTTCGATCCTTCTGCTGACGATCTCCTTTTTGGCGATGCCGATGAGCAAACAGTTTTACAAAGCCTTCAAAGAGTCCAAGAAAAATGAAGCAAAACTCAACATCTCTGCCGGCAAACTCGGACAAAAGTTCGGCGACTACTATATCTATGTCAAAAAAGAGGAGAATGGAAAATTCAAAGATATCGTGATCTACAACCGTACAGAAAAAAATGAAGAGCAGTTCTTCTCATCCAAACGCGGTCAGATCAACCACAAAGACCATACCACTTCCCTGCTTCTGGAACATGGTTACGGCTATACATACCAAAAAGAGAATCTGCAACAGGCACAATATCGTACACTCGAAGTCTTCGACACTGCAAAAAAGAGCAGCTTCCGTTTTCAGGACATCATCAGTTACTGGATGCAGATGAAAGATGATGCCAAGATCATGCACCGTGCACTCTTTTTTCTCTTTGTCTCTCTGATCCCGTTACTCTCTGTCTATCTCGTTGCCGCATTTACCATGATCAATCCGCGATATCAGACTAATCACGCTTTTCTTGTCATCTTCGCTACAGCACTGCTTCTCTATATGACCGCCTCGATGCTGGAGAAATATGGTACTGTAGTATGGCTGTCCGTAGCAGCACTCTTGATACTTGCACTGGGAAGATGGCTCTTCAATCTACGTGTCGCAAGGTATTTCTAATGCGTGTCAAAGCAGTCGTAGCCTATGACGGAAGCTGCTTTGAAGGCTTCCAGCGACAGTCCAGGACCCAACAGACTGTCACTACTGCGATCGAAAAAGCTTTGCGGAGCCTTCAGATAGATTCGTCTATCACAGGTAGCGGAAGGACCGATGCCGGCGTGCATGCGACAGGACAGATCATCCATTTTGACCTCCCCTACTACTGGCGTGACCTTCAGAAGCTCCGTCATGCACTCAACCGCAGACTCGATGCTGTGGCATTCAAGCATATCACCCATGCTTCTGATGATTTTCATGCAAGGTTCGATGCCAAAGTAAGGGTCTACCGCTATCTTTTCAAAACGGTAAAGCCCACGGTATTTGAACGCAACTACCTCTCATACTATTCCGATTTTGACCCGCAAATACTCACCAAGGCACTCTCACTTTTCGAAGGAACGCATGATTTTGCCTATTTTCACAAGACCGGTGCCGATCCTCACACCACACAACGGCATATCTATCAAAGCTGTTACCGAAGCTTCGGTGCCTACCATGCGATCTATTTCAAAGCCAACGGCTTTCTGCGTTCACAGGTGAGAATGATGGTTGAAGCTGCCATGCAGTGTGCGCAGAAGCAGATGACTCTCAAGGAGCTTGAAAGACAGATTGCATGCAAAGAACGCTATATCACCGATCTTGCTCCGGGGAGTGGACTCTATCTTGCACGTGTTTTGTACTAATACCCAAATCTCGAAATAGAAATTCAGCACTCTACACAGTCATCGTATTCATGGAGTTTGTATCCTATCAGTCGCCGCACCTTTGGGTGCGCCTCAGATACGATACAAACTCCCTAAACACATGCATTGCACAGATTGCAAGAATCCTATTTCGGGATTTGGGTAATAAATTTGTATAGATTTATGATAAAATACCGCTATGAAACGTATACTTTTATATACACTATTGACACTTTCACCCATGATCGCTGATGATATGCAAAAGGCAGAATACTTCTATCTGACACACGGCTGTCAGTCTTGTCACGGGATGTATGGGGAGGGGGTCTCGGCACCGAGACTGCAAGGGGTCAAAGAGAAGGTACTCTATGAACGGCTCAAAAACCTGCAGGAGGGGAAGACACGTACAACGATGGGCAGTGTCATGATCTCCTTTGCCCAATCGATGGATGAGAATATGACCCGTACAATGGCAAAATACCTTTCAACACTCAAGACCCCTGAAAATATTGAGTACTACGAAGAGGATCCGAACGAAGACGGTACCTCTTGATTTGTTACTTTAACGATTAGTGTGTCTCTATCTTGACCGCTTCAGGTGCTGCAGGCGTTACAGGCATTTCCATACTTCCGGCTTTCTCTTTCACTTTGGAGGGTACCTCCTTGGAAGCGGCTTCTACTTTTTTCTGTGTACTTTCAATCAAACTATCAACACTTTTGGGTGTTTGGTTTGCATTATTATTCTTTTGTGCTTCAGGCATATCTGGTGCAGCAGGGGCAGGAGTAGTCTGCTTATCTGCTTCGGCTTCCTTCAACTCTTCTTGTGTATCACTCAGTTCGTCTTTACAGTCAAAGAGCTCATCATCAAGCACCTTGACCTTTGCAACATTGGCACCATACTCATAGACCAGTTCTCCACCCTCTTTTCCTTGTTTGAGTATACCTGCTACAAAGACAATAAGTATAAGCAAATAGAAAGCCTTTACTATCCCCTTTCTTAATAATGCGGACAAGAGTTTAAATATGACTACAACTGTAGATGTAATCATCAGATATGTACCGAGAAGCTTATGTTCTTTCAGCTCCTCTTGTCCTGTCTGGGACAATGTATCAAAAGCCTCCTTGCCGTCAACCAAACCTGTCATATAGGCTGCAACGGCTGCCAACATTCCAACAATAAGTAAAAAGAATGTAAGTACTCCTATGGCTCTTTTTTTTAGAAAAAGGTTTACAATCTCTATCAAAAGCACCAAAACCGGAATAGCTATCACAAAGTGATCAATCGGTGGATGAAGCAATACTGGTATATCAAATGGCAATTCGATCTGTGGTAGTTTAAGTGCTGGTAATTCCATAAGCATTTCCTTTAGGTTTAAAATTATAGTTGATTATAACACAAATGGATTAAAAGGGCTTCACCACCACCATGATAACGATAGCGATCATCAGCAGTGTCGGCACTTCGTTATAGACTCTGAACCACTTACCGCTCTTATAATGAGGATTTTCGATCAGCTTTTTTCTCAAAATCTCCAGTGAGAAGTGATAGGCGATCAGCAGCGCAACAAACAGGAGCTTGGCATGCATCCAACCGCCGCTTGAGAAGATACCGCTGTTGAGATAGAGCATCGTTCCACCAGAGATGACTGTCGCCCACATCGCCGGTACACCGATATACTTAAAGAGCTTATACTCCTGTATCTTTACAATATCCGTAAACGCTTTCACATCGGCATGCTCTCTGTGGTAGATAAAGAGTCTCGGCAGATAAAAGAGCATTGCCATCCAGCTTACGAAACTCATTACATGAAATGCTAATATCCAATTGTAATACGCCATAGCCTACTCCACTGTTTCAAAATCTTTCTTGCTGTAGATCACCAACTGCAATCGTTTATAATAGCCAAGATGTGCATAGTCTATCTTGAGCCTGCTTCCCTCTTTGGGAATAAACCTTCTATTTTTGAAATAGATGGGTATTTTTTGGTCACCGAAATAGAGGGCTCCATGGCGGTAGGTACCCTCTATCTCTTCTACTACTTCATTTTGCCGAAGCTTGTGATGCAGCGACTTCCATCGATACGCAGTGAGATCTACTTTGTCTTTTTGCTTCACGATATGTGCTCCCAGAAGCTCCGTGAGCCCCTTGTATCTCTTGAGTCCCTCTACCTGAAGATCATAGCGCAATCCCTCTTTGAGACGGGAAGCGCATCCATAGAGAAATATCCCTCTGCCCTCGGGGCTTTGCTTGAGAAGGGCGTGGTTGCCACGCTTGAAGACCACAACTGCGTCCTTGAGGAGTACGGGATGATCCAGACTCTGAAGTCTGTAGAGATCATCGATACTCTTCACACTCTCATCGACCTTGTGAGGATGTATGGCAGTCGGTTTGTAGGGTCGTGTATCAAACCATGCATAGACAGGCAGGTGGTCAGAGTACCCTTTTGCCATATGTTTGCCATGTTTATAGCGCCAGCGGTTGATATAGCCCCGCCTTGTAAAGAGATAATCTCCATGAAATACCCCAAAGGAGTCATTGACATAGTCAACCCCTCTGCCATCAACAAGTGCCGGAGGAATGACGATCTGATCGGGTGTCGAGCGTTTGCCGTAGAACTTCTGGCTCCATCGCTTCTCGATAGGCAGCTCAAGCCAAAGTGTATAGAGCATCAACTGCTTAGCTTTAAGCAGATCTCTTTCACCCACAAGCTTTCCGTTGATACGGGTTGGCAAGATATCATTAAATGCCGTTTTGCCATCTGTATCATTGTTCTTTTCACTTAATGTATCGTCTGCATTGTAGTCACTGTTGAAGTCACCCAATAGTATATACTCTTTTTGCGGCGGGAGTGTTGCCAGACGCTTTTTGAGTGCTTTTGCATAGGCGATACGCTTGCTCTCGAACCCATCATAGCCTTTGGATTTCCAGTGATTGACAAAGAGGGTCAAAGGATACTCTCCCACCTCCACTTCAGCCTCAAGAATATTTCTCACTCTTGGTGCGATACTTACCGTGATATCCCGGCTTTTTCGGATCGGGTAGCGTGAGAGGAGTGCCACCTGGATCGGCGCGCCCTTTTTCTGTGTGATCGTACTGTATCGATAGGGACATCCTACCCGTCGCAGTAAATCAGAGAGTCTATGCAGTATCTGCCTATTTTCGACCTCCTGAAGTCCCAAAATATCGGCATCAAGATCACAGATCACCTCAGCCGTATGTTTGAGCTTGATCTCGACCATGCGTGCATTCCAATTATGCTTGTGAGGGATATACTCCTCATACTCTGTCCCCTGATAGCGCGCATCAAAAAGATTTTCGACGTTATAGCTAGCGACCTTAAAAGGTTTTGCATCAAGCCAGAGAAAAAGAGAAAAATAGAGAAGAAAATAACGCACCGCTTTGCCTTTTTTCTGCCATTGTACCAAAGATGTATATAAAGAGAAAAAATCTGTCAAATTGTCATACCATACTGGCGGGTTTATATTTTTGAAAAAGCGTGCTATAATAAAATCGGTCAAAGAGAAGCGTATAAACTTGCAGGGAGATCAAGTTTAGAATAGCCCATAGTAAATACTATGCGGGATGACAATACAAAGGAACGCACTATGAAAAAACTACTACTTACTTTGGCACTGATCACTACAGCACTGATTGCAGGGGGAGACATCGCTCCTGTCGAACCGGTCGTCACAGATCCGGTCGTTGCAGAATCGGGCGATGCGATGAATACGCTCTTTATGGGCATCATGTTCTTTGCGACAATGATGACGGGTCTCTATTTTACAAAAAAAGAGATGAGAGAAGAGGCGTAAAAAAAGAGGGGACATTATTGCCCCTCACCCTTTCACTTCCCAAAACGATAGATGGAGAATCCTTCTAACCTTCTATTTAAACATCTTACCCATCATATCCATTGCGCCGCTGACACCACCGACTTGCGCGAGCAGATCACCTATCATGGAGTCCTCTCCGGATGTTGCCTGGTCAACGACTTGTGGCAGTGCATCCGCCAATGCCCCTGCTGCACTCTCTTCACTCAATCCAAGTTGAGAAGCGAACTCTGAGATTTTATCGGAACCCAACAGGTCTTTGACCTGATCGAGTGAGATAGAAGCGTTTTCGCCTTCACCCAGCCATGATCCGACGATCTCTCCCAGTCCATTCTGTGACAGACTGCTTACCAATGAACCCAGATCGAGTCCGCCCTCACTGTTGCCGAGCAGTCCGCCAAGCGCATTGGCAATATCACCGATATCCAAACCTGTAGTCGCATCGTCACTGTTGTTTTGAATGAGCTCTCCGCCCATTCTCAAAAGATCATTTAAATCCATTCTTTTTCCTTTATATTGAGATTTTTTATTATAGCATAAGATCGCTCTTCATCTATTTTGCATCTGCGCTGATCTGCTTCAAAAGATCGAGAAACTCCCGCTTGTTCCCAAAGCCCTCAATCGCATCGATCACCTCTTTGCCGTTGCTTTTGATGAAATAGAACGAAGGTGTTCCCAGATGCTGCAAGCCCAGTGGAAGCTTCTGCGTCAACAGATTCATCTTGACCAGAACGAAGTCTCTCTCAAGTGCAGCCTTTACCTCCGGTTCGACCATCACTTCACGATCCATACGCATACACCAGCGGCAAAAAGGGATATACCCCTCGATCATGATGATCTTCCCCTCCTCTTTCGCTTTCTGGAGTGCTTCGGCATAACTGTATCGTTTGACTCCGTGTTCGACCATCATCTTCTCCGAAAATGCCCGCATATAGACCGCCAATGCTTCTGCCTCATCTTCGCTCAGTTTCATTGGAGGCATCTGATTGAAGTGCTTTCTCACATCTGCCGGAAAAATCGAACGGTTGCTATCAGGATGTGAGATATACTCCTGCAAAAAGGCTTCGATCTCCATCAGCTGTGACTCCACATCCCCTTTGCGGTCACCTACCTGATCCTTGAGGGCAAAAGAGAGCTCCGTCAGCGTAGGTGCTGTCAGATTGAGATCGGTGTTGTTGTGTTCATAGTTACTGTTGAGTAGCAGTTGCGGGATATAGGCTTGATGACATGAGGCACACCTCTTTGAGAAGATCTCCTCACCTTTTAGAAAAAGCCCGCTCTCGCTCTCTCCATAAAGCAGTCTTGCAAAACATACCGAAACTATCAACCACCATACTCTCATTCTGCCAACCTTATGGTGCCCCCATCCAGAACAATCTCATCATTATCGATCAAGTGGGTCAATGCCCTCTTGAAGTTCTTTTTGCTCACGCCAAAGACCTTCTGTATCTCCTCTGCGTCACTTTTGTAGCCAAAGGGCATCTTGCCGCCTGCCTCTTTGAGCAGTTGGAGCACCTTGCCCTCTGCTATTCCTAGCTTGGCTTTGGCACCGATGGGCTGCAGTGACATATCAAGCTTTCCGTCTTTGCGTGCCGCTTTGATATAGCCTGTCTTCTTGTCGCCTACACCTATCTCCTCAAAGATCTCATTCTCAAAAAGCATCCCTTCATACTGGTTGTCCACAATCACTTTGTATCCCAACGGCGTCTTTGCAAGTACCAGCATCTCAAGCTTTCTGTTTTGGTAACACCCTTTGAGATCACGGTTGAAATATTTGCCGATCTTCTGCGTCGCGTAGAGTCTGCCCGTCTCTTGATCGAGACAAACCCGCAGTATATATTTCTTGCCGATATGGAAGTACTCTTTCTGCTGCGAGAGAGGCACAAAGAGATCTTTGGGCAGTCCCCAGTTGACAAAAGCGCCATAGCTCTTGTAGTCCACAACCGTGAAATAACCGTACTCTCCGAGCTTGGCATAAGGCATCTTCGTCGTCGCTACCGGACGATCCTCACTGTCTGTATAGACAAAGACTTCGACAATCGCCCCCATAGGCATCTCATCTTCCATCACGTAGACATTTGGCAGCAGCACTTCTCTGCCGTCAGCCGCTTCAAGCACGAGTCCAAAGTCTGTATCACGCACCACTTCGAGTCTGTTGATCTTACCGATCTCAAGGGTGGGGCTTTTGCTGTTTTCGGGTGTTGTTGCAGGTTGCATGTTATTCCGTTCATAATAGGGCACCTCTAATAACCCTAGACGCTCATAGTGGGCTTTGCAGATGTGAGATTTTGCAAGAGGCTTTCAAGTCCTAGCCAAAGCTAAGATGAAGGAAGCATCTTGTGAAAGATCGCGTCTGCAAAGCCCACCCTTCGGGCAATGCCGGTTTTGCCCTATGCGGCGTTACACTTTTTCGACTTAGCTACGGCTAGGTCTGTAAAGTGTGCCTTGCCTAGAACAAAACCGGCAATGCTATGAGCATCTTGGGTTAATAGAAGTGCCCTAGAGATGTTTCGTGTACGTAACACGAGATATAAATGCAATTATATCGTAATTGAAATTAGCCGACTAAGGTTTCACTCGATGGCGACAAAGGAGCGCTTAACCCGTAGAACGGGCGCTTGTCGTTCGCGACTGCCAGAGCTATCGAGTGAAACCGATAGTTTGCATAGGTATCAATTATTTTTTGCTATAATGCTTCAAATTATCTTAAGGGAAGAATATTATGTTACCGGGATTTCTCACCTCTACCTCTATAACAAAAACTGGCAAAAAGGTCACCCATCTCAACTGGTGGGTAACCCTACTGATGTCCATGGCACTTGCGATCGGTACATGGAACCCGACCGGGCACCACTTCATCAGCTATATCTCCAATGTCGATGATATCTTTT
>JALWKQ010000135.1 GCA_027081395.1 Sulfurovum sp.
TTGCCCTTGTCGAGGTACTGCGCTATATGATCGAAAATCCGGATATCATCGGTACCTCCAACAAAGAGCTTGCAAAGACACTGGAGAAGTATATCGCTGATTTGGGGTACAATATCCTCAACAAAGCAGTCACAGAAGAGAAGCTGCACTACTTTGTACAGACCAATGACGGTCTTGAAGAGCTAATCGTTGACGAGACACTCTTTACCAATCCGCACTACAACGAAGCGATCCATATCTACCAGAAGATTCAGGAGCATATCACTGACGAATTCAAAGATAAAGATCTGCTAGAGCTCTTTGCAGAGGTAGAAGCCAATGCCAAAAAAGGTGCCTACATCCAGCGATACAAAGGTTTGGGGGAGATGAACCCTGAGCAGCTTTGGGAGACCACCATGACTCCGGAGAACCGTGTACTGCTTCAGGTCAAGATCGATGATATCGAAAATGCAAGTGAAACCTTCACGCTCTTTATGGGAGACGAAGTCGAGCCGCGCAGAAACTACATCGAACAGCACGCCAAAGATGTCAAGCATCTGGATGTCTGATGCTGCTGTCTGAACTCGAAGAGAGGGAACGCCGCTTTAAGCTTGCCCTGCGTGCCGGTGTCCCGGTACTTATGCTTGTCTCTCTCGTCTTCTATGCACTCTTTGTTCAAGAGGGCAAATTTGAGCTCACTCCAATCAACGGTTTCCTTATCGCTGCAATCATCTTTATTACCGTCTATTTCAACTATTTTCTCATCGATCTCAGCGTCAAAGAGAGTGTGGTCGATCAAACGACACAGAGCTACAACCAAAAAGCATTTGTTGAAAAGCTGCAGGCCTACAAGCCCAATACACTCGTACTGCTGGTCATCAGGAACCTTCCGGTGATCAACGAAAATTACGGTACAGAGAAGGTCGACCTTCTCCTCTATACCATCATCCACAAACTCAACAGCATGCTTACACGCTATGGATTCAGGAATCCGCTCATCGCCAGACGTTTCGGAGCGGAATTTGTCATTGCACTTGACAGCAACAAAGAGGGGATCAAAGAGATATTTGAAACCTTTATCGAAGAGAACAAGATCATAGATGAGATAGAGATAGACTACGCTTTTGCCATCGTAACAGAAGCCCAAGGAAATATCGAACAGATACTTGGAGGGCTAAAAGACCTGATACTGGCACAGGATATCCAACCGGGCAAAGAGCGAAGAAAAGCAGCCAACAATGTCAAGAATGCGCAGGAGATCGGTGAGATCGAACAGCATATTATCGATGCCCTGCAAAAAAGAGCATTCCGACTGACATTCCGACCTCTGCTCAATACACATACAGATACCGTTGATATCTATGAGATAGTTGCCAAAATGGTCTCATCAGATCAGGAAGAGATCCTCCCGAGGGTCTATCTGCCCATCATCAACAGGCTTGGACTCGGTGTCGAATATGACTATGCCTTGACCGAACACATTGTCAAAATACTTCCCCTGGTAGATGAGAGTGTCTCTTTCACTTTCAACCTCTCTCCTTTCTCCTTGAGGAACAGATCTTTTCAAGAGAAGTTCTTTGCCTTGATCGAAAAGGAAACGATCCTGCCCTCCCGGCTGATCATCCAGCTTTACGAGCGAAAAACGCATCACGACCTGAGCGGATACTTTCAGACACTCAATACCTTCAGGCAACGGGGCATACGGATCTGCATCGACAATTTCGGCTCCTCCAATGCCTCCATGGAGTATATGAAACATTTTAAATTTGATATGGTACAGTTCGATCGTGAGTATGTTACCCACCTGCAGGATCAGACTACACATGCTATGCTCTCCTCTTTGATAGGTATGTCAAAAAGTCTGCATGTGCAAACGGTGGCAAAGTGGGTCGACAAAGAAGATCAGAAAAAAGAGTTGATCGCCCTGGGTATCGATTACCTGCAAGGGTTTGGTATCGAAAAACCTCTGAATGAAGCACAGCTCATCAACAGATACAATTAAAAAAGGATAGACAACTATGAAATACGGTGAAGAAGAGATACGTCATTTTGACATCAACAATGAAGAGAACTTCTGGCCAAATGAGCATGAAAAGAACTACACAATCAATATAGAACTGCCTGAATTTATGTGTCTCTGCCCACGTTCTGGCTACCCTGACTTTGCGACACTGAAGCTCTCCTATGTGCCTGATAAAAAAGTGATCGAACTCAAAGCCCTGAAACTCTATATCAACTCATTTATGTTTCGATACATCTCTCATGAGAATGCTTCCAATGAGATCTTCGATGCACTCTACAGCAAACTGCAGCCAAAATCGATGAAACTGATCGCAGACTTCAACCCAAGAGGGAATGTCCATACTGTCATTGAAATAGACAGCGAGAAGTTTTAAGCCATCTCATCGGCAATCAATATAGGTCAATTTGACATATTTTCTCATTCTACCTCTCGCTTGTAGTATCATAGCTATCATCATTAAAAAAGGATAGCTATGATAGATTTTGACGAAACGATGGGACGATTCAAACTCATTTTGTCAGAAAAAAGTGAGAAGAAGAAGATTCTTGACAAAGAGATCGCCCTCTCACTCTCTCTGTCTCCTCAATACTATGCAGTGATCAAGCGACGAAAAAAGATCCCCTATGAGGCACTCGCATACTTCTGCCAATCCGAAAAGATCAATCTCAACTGGCTTCTGCTTGCACAAGATCCCAAGCATTTGACCTGAAACAAATTACAAGCTATAATTAAGTGTAAAATCACACTAAAAGGAAGAAGAATGAGCAAAAGAGATGAAAAGATAGAGCAGTATGTTGCAGAAGCGAAAAAGCTTGGCTTGAGCCTCTCTGAAGATCTAATCACAAAAGTCACTATAGGTCTTGGACCATCCATCTACAAAAAAGACAGTGAAACAGTTTCATGTTCAGATCCAGCAGAACTCGATAGAGTAAAAAAGAATTTCATACAGAAAAAACTTGGGCTCAGCATTACAGATGCCAATATGGATGCAGCAATCCAGAAAGTCTGTGAAACATTGGGCACTTCTAACAGAAACAAATACAGAGCACTCTTCTATGCACTGCTTGCAAAAGAGCTTGGCAAAGAGTCTGTCTACGCCTAATTAAGTGTACTAACCAACACTTAATCTGACACTCTACAATTTCTCCCGAAATTTTGTGTCAGATGGCTATGCAGCCACCACCTTCGATTTGTCAGAATTATAACCTATCATCTTGATTTGCGCAAGATGTT
>JALWKQ010000136.1 GCA_027081395.1 Sulfurovum sp.
AAGCATGTTGATGTATCGGAACTTGCCAAAGCGTTTGGCGGAGGAGGTCATGCGCTTGCCGCAGGGTTTACTCTGGAGCAATGCAAAATAGATGAAATTATGGATACAATTTTAGAAAAAATTAAAGAATTGGGGATACTGAATGAAGCCAAGAAAGTATAAAAGCGGAAAACAAAAAAAAGGCAGTGCAAAGATCATAAGCGGACTGGTACTTCTGCTGATAGCAGGGGCAGCGGCATACATCTATACGGCACCCGAGTTTGAACGGGTCGCTCCGGAGGTCAAGAGTCCGGCAGAGGTTTACTGGAACCGTACCGACCCTTTGAAGATCGATCTTTCGGACAATGTGGGATTGAAGCATTTTGAACTGATGCTCAGTGACGGAACGAACAGTCTGATCGTAGGACAGGGCGAACTGCCCAAGGGGACAAAAGCACAGACGCTTCTTGTCAAATATCCCAAAAGCAAAAGACTTGATCCCAAAGCGAAATCGCTTACTCTGACAGTGACAGTCACAGACGGAAGCCTCTGGAATTTCCTGCAGGGTAACAAAACGCAAAAGCAGATCAAGATCAAGGTCGACCATACACGTCCCAATGTCAATGTCCTTGCAAACTCCTACAGCATTACTCAGGGAGGCAGTGCCCTGGTAGTGTTCCAGGCAGAGGATGACAATCTTGACAAACTCTATATCCAGGCAGGGGAGAAGAAGTTTGAGGTCGAACCCTACAAAAAGGAGGGTTACTATGCGGCACTGGTGGCCTGGCCTTTTGACAAAGAGAGTTTCTCTGCGAAGATCATCGCAACGGATCTGGCAGGCAACAAGCGCGTGACTGCGATACCGTTTTATCTTAAAAACCGTCGCTACCGTGTCTCGTGGATCAAGGCAAGAGACAGCTTTATCAATGGCAAGATTACTGATCTCGCTTCAAGTGATCCGGAGTATGCAGGCATCACAGACAAGCTGGAGAAACTGCGTGCCATCAATGAAACAATGCGTCTGAAAAACGAGGCGCTGATCCATTCATTGAGCAAACATGTTTCCGATGAGATGATCAAAGCGTGGAAAGTACAGAAATTTCATCCGCTTAAAAACGGTGCGAAGGTGGCAAGCTACGGTGACGAGCGCCACTACTATTATGGAGACAAGAGCCATGAAGTATCGCACTCCTATCATGTCGGATACGATCTGGCAAGTACCAAGATGGCACCGGTGATTGCTTCAAACAAGGGCAAGGTGGTTTTTGCCGGCGAGAACGGGATCTACGGCAATATGCCGCTGATCGACCATGGACTGGGGCTCTATACACTCTACGGACACTGTTCGAAACTGCTGGTCAAAGAGGGTGATGAGGTCACTCCGGGAGAGGTGATCGCGCGTACGGGCACTTCCGGTCTGGCATTGGGGGATCATCTGCACTTCGGAATCCTTGTACAGGGGACGGAGGTACGTCCGGTAGAGTGGTTTGACGGCAAATGGATCAAGACCAATATCGATGATGTTTTCAAAGAGGCGGACAAGATCATCGCAGGCAAATGATCCACAAACAGTTCACGATAAGAGAGTAAGATAGAAAAGCTAAATTGTAATTGCAGTATTTTTATACTATAATAGTGCAAAATTTGGCATATTTATAGCAAAACCATAAAGAGAAAGGAAAAGGGCAGTGCAGCAACGTACCATCAAAAAACCTGTTGAAGTTGTCGGGATCGGTCTGCACAAAGGTGAACCGATCAAGCTCAGGCTTGAGCCGCTGGATGCGGATGCGGGGATCGTTTTTTACCGTGAGGATCTTGCCCTGAATATTCCTCTCTCGCCTGACTCTGTGATCGATACCCGTATGGCAACTGTGATCGGGGACAAAGAGAAAGGCTTTATCTCGACTATCGAACATTTCCTCTCTGCTGTTTATGCCTACGGGATAGACAATCTCCGTGTCATTGTCGACGGCAATGAGATGCCTATCATGGACGGATCGGCAATCTCGTTTTGTCTGCTGCTTGAGGAGGCGGGTATCGAGGAGTTGGATGCTCCCAAAAAGATCATTCGTATCAAAGAGCCGGTAGAGATAAGGGACGGTGAGAAATTTGTCCGTATCCTGCCTTCCGATACGGCAACATTTGATTTCCGTATCAAGTTTGACCATCCGGTCATCGGTGAACAGAGCGAACGTTTCGAGTTTGGGACGCAGCATTTTGTAGAGGAGATCGCCAGAGCCAGAACGTTTGGTTTTGCCAGAGATATACAGTATCTCCAGAGCCAAAATCTCGCACTCGGTGCGACACTTCAAAATGCGATCGGCTTGGATGACCACAAAGTGCTCAACCCCGAAGGGCTGCGTTTTGAAAATGAGTTTGCCAAACACAAAGTGCTTGATGCCATGGGAGATATGATGGTGACCGGACACAACCTTCTTGGCAGATATGAGTCGTTTGCGGGGAGTCACCACCTCAATTACCAGCTGACATCCAAACTGCTCTCCGATAGCAAAAACTATGAACTCGTCGCTGTTGAAGCGCTTCAAAGTAGAGAATTTGCAAGAGCCTTCGCATAACTATACCCTCCTTGTCATCTCCATCGCCTCACCGCTTTTGATCGGTCTATATAAAGATGGAGTGCTCATCAAGGAGATCAGCGCCAAGGAGAAGACTTCGGATGTGCTGCTGCCGCTGTTGACGGAACTCCTCGACACATATCCGGTAGAGAGGATCATCTACAGCCGCGGACCTGGCTCCTATATGGCGATCAAACTGACCTACCTGATACTCAAAACCATCGAGGTCGTCAAAGGGATCAAGTGTCAGGGATGCAGCGGTTTTGCGCTCAATGGAGGCAATCCGATCAAAGCGATAGGCAATCTCTATTTTATCAAGGAAAAAGAGACTATAATTACAAAAAAATATGAAGAGCCGGTAGATGCGACTTTTGCATTGCCTCAAAGTATTCACGATCTTGAGATAGATGAAGAATCAACCCCCGAGTATATGTTGCCGGCTGTATAGTGGAAGTAGAGAAAGATGTTTGTAAGTGTACCTGCCACATCGGCAAACCTGGGACCGGGATTTGATACGCTCGGGCTCGCAGTCGATCTGAGAAACGAGATCATTATCAAACCCTCCAAATTTTTGAGTATCTCGACACATGGAGAGGGTGCAGACAACCCCAAAATCAAAAAGAACTCTCTCTTTTTGAGTATCTTCAATGAAAACTACAAACGTCTCAC
>JALWKQ010000137.1 GCA_027081395.1 Sulfurovum sp.
ACAAGCAAGGGGGGAATGCAGTGGAGTGATATCCATGCGAATTTTCTGGTAAACAGAGGAGGAGGCACCTTTGAAGATGCCCTCTATCTCATTGAACTTGCGAAGGAGAAGGTGCAGAACTCTTTTGGTATACTGCTCAAAGAGGAGATAAAGATCCTGTAGAGGGATCTATCTGCTGCGTGCTGTAATATCCCGCTCTTCTCCGATACAACGCACACATCGGATATAGTTTGATTCTCTCTTATATCGCTTATACTGATAGGCATCTGCAGGATAGACCACATAGTAACGTACATCTGTCGTCGGGGTAGAGCTCCAGAAATCATTGGATCTATAGTAGTGAAACACCTGCCCTTTTTTTCTATGCACATGTATCAACTCATCTGCTGTAGGCAATCTCCAGTCACTGTAACCGGCATAAATGAGCCTGCGGCAATAATTCATCGCATGATTCCAGCTTCCTGCTTTACCTACAGAACGGTTGCGTTTATAAGCACCGTCTTCTGCATCCACATAGGGCTGATCCTGCCACATCAGTTTTGCATCATGCTCTATATACACCTTGTCCGCTTTACAGCTTTGCAGTGGGATATCTGCTACCTCGGAGAGATTCGGATTGACATTTCCTCCTCCCATCAACAACACAGAGGCTAAAAATATCCCTACAGCAAGTACACTTTTCTTCATCGATTTCTCCTTCAAAGTCCAATATTATTCAATATGATAATATATCCTTTATCAAACTAAGCTAAAAAAGCAGCAAAAGTTTTGCTTATGGATGAATAGTGATCGGAACCCCGTTCTTGACACCAGCCCAAAGCTGTGCCATTTTTTTGTTCGGTACCGCCATACAGCCCTCTGTCCAGTCATGTGCCAAGGTATAGCTGTCTCCACGTCCGTCCGCATTCCATTTTGGCTGTCCGTGAATCGTAATATAACCTCCAGGCTTTACTCCCCTTGCTCTTGCACGTGCGATATCATCCTTATTTGGATAAGAGATCATCAATGATCTGTAGAGTCTCGGATCACATTTTTTTCTGACTATCCGATAGTTTCCTTCCGGTGTCCGGTAATCTCCCGCCTGCAGCTTGTTCCCTTTGTCTCCATTTTTTCCAAGAGACATTTTGGATTCAAAAACCACTTTTCCGTTTCGGTAACCGACAATTTTTCTCTGGCTCTTATACGCTTCGATGCGGTCGATCAGCTGATCCTGTCTGATCTCCGCGCCGCGTGCAAGTTCATTGAGACACTGTCTGGTTTCGTAAGGTGTTTTGTCCGCTTTTCCATAGGCTACCGGAGCCTGCTTCATACACCCTGTTGTCATCAGTGCCGCACTTGCCGCTACCATACCTATCATCCACTTCATTTTCATCATTTCTATCCTTTGTTTTATGTTGGTTTTATCCCCAATCTTCATTGGCTCTCTTCGCTTTATGTTTGTCTTTTTTGTAACTTGTGCCGTTTTTCAGCTTTTGAAGCCGGTTGAGATTGCTCATTTCAGCTTCTCGTATATCCGAGAGTTTCTCATCATCAAAGCTGCTATCCTCACAGGTCTGCGTATATAATCGTATGATATACGACTTGAGCTGTTTGTGGTACTCCGAATCAAGCTGTACCGCCAACCGCTCGTCAAACTTCTTTTTCAACGACTGGAACTTCTCTTTGAAACGCTCGGCATCGATTGTTTCATCACGAAACATACGAAATAGATTTTTCGATATCTTTTCAAGTTCTGTGATATATTTCTGACGGTTGAACTTGTCGATCTGCTTCTGTGTATATCGGATACGCTCTCCTTTGGCTAAGTGTCCTAAAGGTCAAAATGATTGTAGCAAAATAAAGATAAAGAGTGTAATGGTTTAAAATGTGAGGATGGAGAAGAAAGGAGATCACGAAAGCAGTATGCTTTCGTGAGAAGAATTACTTCGCTGCTGCAGCTTTTGCCGCTTCGAGTGCCTCTTCGTAGTTTGGCTCTTCTGTGATTTCCGGTACAACTTGCTTATACGTTACATTACCGTCTTTGTCGATCACGAAGATAACTCTTGCTGTCACACCTGCGAGTGGCCCGTCTGCAAGAAGAACACCGTAAGCGTTTGCGAAATCTTTGTTTCTGAAGTCTGAACATACTTTGATGTTTTCGATGCCTGCTGCACCACACCATCTTGCTGCCGCGAATGGAAGGTCCATAGAGACTGTAATGACTTCAACATCATCAAGATTTGCAGCTTCCTGGTTGAATCTTCTTGTCTCTGCATCACATACACCTGTATCGAGTGAAGGTACTGCGATAACCAACTGTGTTTTGCCTGTGCCGCCGATTTTTTCATCTTGGAGCATTGGGTTACAGTTTACTACTGTTACTTCAGGAGCTTTGTCCCCTACGTTTACTTCATTACCACCGAGGTTACATACTGTGTCGTTTTTAAATGTTACTGTTGCCATTTAATATCCTTTAAAATTTTTTTGTACATGCATTATGACTTAAATAGGATAAATTTACTCTTAATTAAGAAAAATTCATTTTTATTTTTCTTTACACGATGCTCAATAGCACCCCATTGTTCACGCCATATCAAAGGTTTTCTATCCCTTTGACCCAGCTCTCCATCGCCTTGTTGGCATCAGGATTTGGCGCTTCCATAAAGCTGATACTAAAGTGTGTACCCATATCCGCAACACCTATAGAGCGTGGTCTTATCGCCAAAACCTCAGGTTTTGGCAAAACCTTGCCAAAGCAACACAAAAGGTTTTTTGCCGCTTTGATCTCGCCAGAAATTTCACCTGTTTCCAGCGAAGCCGTATGAGCATAATGGTCAAACTCTCCTATATAGGTTGCAATGGGATGTGCCTCTATTTTTTCTTTCAAATATGCAAAAATCATATCTATGTCCTGAAAAGTTGTCTTATCTTTATCAATCTCAATAGTATAAACTGGATATTTTTCCAATACTGTAATTGTCTTCATGAATCTCTCCTAATTATATTTTAAAACTAACCTGCATTGAGTCATAAAACTCTCTACTATAACCCTGGGATTCTTGGTATTTTGCCGAGTTTTGAATTACGGCAGTACCATCCCCATCCTTTCTTCATCCAGTGCCCAATGATCGGCATCGGTATCATCAAGGCACGTTTGTCACTGCGATAGACAAATGCCGCACCATCTCCAGTATCCATGACGCAGATGATATTGAGATGTTC
>JALWKQ010000138.1 GCA_027081395.1 Sulfurovum sp.
TTGATTTTGATTCGACGTTGATGGATGGTGAGACCATCGATTTTTTGGCTGCACCGCTTGGGCTTGAAGCGCAGGTTGCGGCGATTACTGAGCGTGCGATGGCGGGTGAGCTTGATTTTTTCAAATCACTTGTGGCACGTGTAGCACTGCTTGAGGGCTTGGAGAAGCGCAAGGTCGATGAGATCTGTGCCGATCTGCCGATGATGCCGGGCGCTGCCGAGACAGTAGCGGGGCTCAAAGCACGAGGCTATACGGTCGTCTGCTTTTCCGGCGGCTTTCGCAACGCGACCAAGCCTGCCTGTGAACGTCTCGGTATCGATGCGGACTTCTCCAACTTTCTGCATGATGAGAACGGTATCCTCACCGGACGGGTAGGGGGTGAGATGATGTACTCTGATGCCAAAGGCGATATGATCGTCCGTATGCAAAAGCTGCTCGGTATCGGCAGGGAGGATACACTCGTCGTAGGCGACGGTGCCAATGATCTGAGTATGTTCGCCCATGCAGACACGCGTGTAGCGTTCTGTGCCAAGCCGTTGCTCAAAGAGGCGGCGACACACTGTGTAGATACCAAAGATCTCACAGAGATACTCAAGATCGTATAGCAACCGATGAGAAAGCACTGCACAATACAGGGTATTGTCCGGCAGTTGCTACAATACAGAAAGGAATTGATATTAGGTAATATTATAGCGATAGCCGCTACGTTGCTGGTTGTTGCAATTCCTCTGTTTATCCCTATCATCGTCGATGAGCTTCTTCTGGGCAAAGACCACCATTTTATCACATGGATATCGACCCATCTCTGGCAGAGCGACACCAAAGGGTATGTGCTGGGTATCCTGGCGCTGATCCTCTTTTTGCGGCTTTTGAGTACCTTCCTCTCTATCATGCAGACCAAGATATTTGTAGGGATATCCAAGCAGATCACCTACAAGATGCGTGTCGCGCTGCTGGAGCATCTCAAGCGTGTCTCACTCAAAGAGTATGAGATGATGCGAGTAGGGGCGGTCACCTCCAAACTGGTAACGGATGTAGAGACGATCGACGGCTTTGTGAGTACGACGATATCCAAGTTGATCGTCTCCTCACTGATCCTCATCTTCTCTTCGGCAGTATTGCTCTGGATACACTGGCAGTTGGCACTCTTCATCCTGCTGACCAACCCTATTGTGGTACTCTTCACCGTCAAGCTCTCACGCAACATCGGCAAACTCAAAAAAGAGGAGAACAAAGCGGTTGAGCTCTTCCAGTCGGCACTGACAGAGACACTCGAACTCTTTCACCAGATACGTGCCGCGAACAAAGAGCACTACTTTTTCAAAAAGGTGGAGGAGAAGGCAAAGAGACTCAAAGAGCACTCCATCGCCTACGGATACAAAAGCGATGCAGCTATGAAGCTCTCCTATCTTGTCTTTCTTGCCGGATATGAAGTCTTTCGTGCAGTGAGTATCCTTGCCGTTGCCTACAGTGACTTGAGTGTAGGGCTGATGCTGGCGATCTTCTCCTATCTCTGGGTGATGGTAACGCCGACACAGGATATCATCAACTTTCAGTATGTACTCTCCACCGCCAAAGCAGCCTGCAAGCGTATCAATACTATTTTTGAGATGGAGCAGGAGCCTCAGGTGAAAGAGGAGATCGATCCATTTGCTTCCCGCGAGGCGGTCGATATCGAGGTCAAGGGACTCTCGTTTGCGTATAGGAAAGGGGATTATATATTAGAAAATATTAATATGCGTATAGATGCCGGTGGCAAAGTAGCAATCGTCGGTGCGAGCGGCAGCGGCAAGACCACTTTGGCAAACATACTCGTGGGCTTCTACCCTGTAGAGGAGGGGGAGATCTTCTATGCCGGTGTGAGCAACCGCAAGATCGCTCTGCGTACGATACGGGAAAATATTTATCTCATATTGCAACATCCTAAACTCTTTAATGATACAATGCGTTTTAATCTGACGCTTGGCAACCCCTACAGCGAGGAAGAGATAGCTGAGGCTATCCGTATCGCACAGCTTGAGGATGTCATCACAAGATTGGAGCATGGGCTCGATACCCTTGTAGGCAAGGATGGTATCAAGCTCAGCGGCGGGCAGAGACAGCGTGTGGCGATCGCACGTATGGTACTGAGTGATCCCAAGGTTGTGATCTTTGATGAATCAACTTCTGCGCTCGATGTCCATACGGAAGCGAAGCTTTTTGAAGCACTGCATGATTTCCTCGCTTCCAAGACGGTCATCACTATAGCGCACCGTCTGAGCACGATCAAAAGTGCAGCGTATATCTATGTGCTCGAAGAGGGACATGTGGTAGATGCCGGTACACCATCTGCACTGCTGGCAAAAGATGAGAGCTATTTCAGCTCGATGATATAAGGACAGGATTTGGATAGTTTTCAGGCGATAATCATTGGGGTTATCGAGGGTTTTACAGAGTTTCTGCCTATCTCTTCGACCGGGCATATGATTGTCGCTTCGGAATTTCTGGGCATCCCGCAGGATGCATTGACCAAAGCCTATGAAGTGATCATCCAGTTTGCCGCTATTTTGGCGGTTATGCTGATCTACCGTGACAAGATCACTTTTAAAAAGATATCTCTTTGGATCAAACTCTTTATAGCGTTTCTTCCTCTTGCTATTGTCGGGTTTATCTTCAAAGATATTATCAAAACACTTTTCAATGTTGAAACGGTTGCGTGGATGTTCATCATCGGGGGTATTGTTTTTCTGATCGTAGAGTATCTCTATAGCGAGAAAGAGCATGCCGTACATGAGGTGGAGCAGGTAAGTATAAAGCAGGCATTGGCAGTGGGAGTGGCACAGATCTTTTCGCTGATCCCGGGTACGAGCCGTGCCGGTGCTACAATCATTGGAGGGATGCTTGCAGGGCTTGACCGCAAGAGTGCGGCAGAGTTCTCCTTTTTACTGGCGATCCCTGTGATGGCAGTGGTCAGCGGCTATGATCTGCTCAAACACTATGAAGAATTTGCCCATGCCAACTGGCAGGCATTTGCGATAGGGTTTGTCGTGGCGTTTGTCGTGGCGTATGCGACGATAAAGCTCTTTTTGGTGTATTTGCAGCGTTTTACCTTTGTGCCTTTTGGGATCTACCGTATCCTCTTTGGCATACTGCTCTTGAGTATCATATAGGGTAGGAGAAGAGTTGGATTTATAGAGCCTCTTC
>JALWKQ010000139.1 GCA_027081395.1 Sulfurovum sp.
GGGAGCAAAGCATTGTACTACCGTGTGAAGCTCACGCCGAATGATGCACCGCCACCGAAAAAAACAGCACCCAAACCTACCCCTTCACAGACAGGCACCATTGGAGATCTCAAGCTTTTGGCGATCTATCATGCCAAAGACGCGACAGTGGTTACGGTAAGCTATAGAGGAAAAAGCAAGGTACTCTCTAAAGGGGAGGATGTCAACGGTTTTGTGCTCGAAGGGGCAGGGATCAACTATGCTACTTTCAGTAAAAACGGCAAAAGCTACAAGGTCTTGCTTGATAAGGGTAAGCAAATGGGATCAGTCGTCACACATCCAAGTACTGTGACAGCAGTGCCGCAGCGACCTGTAGCTTCGGCAAAAGGCGAGATCACAGATACTGGTGACAAAAAAGTGATCGACAGGAGCGTGATAGATTACTATAGGAAAAATTTCAGAGAGATCGGCAGAAATATCGGTATCGCAGAATCGAGAAAGGGCGATGCCCTGGATGGTTTCAAAGTTACCTTCGTTCGAAAAGGGAGTGATTTTGAAAAGCTTGGGCTCAAACGCAATGATGTGATCAAGGCTGTCAACGGAGAGCCGGTCACAAGCTACAAGGCAGCGATGGATATCTATAGAAAGGTTGGCACAATGGACAATATGACCCTCACAATAGAACGAGGAAATGAAGAAAGGGAGTTGGAATATGAAGTTAATTAAGATTTTGGTAAGTGTATGTATCCTTGTATCGGTAAGTCTTTATGCGCAAGAGGAGACGGTAGATGTCAATTTTAGAAACCTAAGCGTGAAAGACTTCATAGAGATGGTTTCCAAAATCACCAATAAAAACATTTTGCTTGAAGAGGAACCCAAAGGGAAGATCAACTTTGTCTCTACCAAACCGATCAAGAAGAGCGCCTTGATGCAGCTTGCCAACTCGATCTTGGGAAGCAAAGGGCTGACTCTGATCGATCAGGGTGAGTACTATAAAGTTGTCAAAGCTTCCAATGCAGCTGGCGAAGGACTGCCGGTCAGTAGCACAATCGAAGGGGACACGATGCGAACGGTGATGTTCCCCTTACATACCTCTAACGCAGCGGTGATTCGTGCCAAGATAAAACCTCTGCTCGACAAAAGTGCCAAGGTCATCTCTTTTAAGGAGAATAATGTCCTCGCTATTACCGCCAAACCAAGAACCCTTGCATCTATCGCTAAGATCATTAATGCGGTAGAAGCACGCGGAGCCAAGCGTTCAGTGGTGGTGAAGCTGAAGAACTCTGCAGTCAAAGATGTCTTTGCCAATGCCCAGAGCATGTCCAAAAAACTCTTTCCTCAAACCATAGAGAGCGAAAAGGTCGATGTATTCAAGGATGAAGCGACCAACTCTGTGATCCTGGTAGGAAAACCGGACAATATCAACAGAATGATCCGCTATATCAAGCAGCTTGATATCAAAGGGGAGGATCAAACACAGAAGATGTATGTGATTCGCCTCAAAAACTCCAATGTCGAAGAGATGGAGAAGATACTCGGCAAACTGGTTGCCCAGATGAACTCAGTAGCGATTAGAAACCCAAAAAAAGGAGGCAAGCCGCCAAGCAAAGCAATGGTGGTTGCCGATGTAGAGCGCAATGCCCTGATCGTATTGGCAACGGGTGAGCAGATCAAAAATATCCGTGAAACAGTCGCGAAGATCGATATCCCGAAAGTGCAGGTTTATGTCAAAGCAAGGATTGTTGAGATCAATATGGATCTGGCACAACAAATAGGATTAAGATATGGCTTTGAAGGTGGAAAAATTACAAATAACGGAATATTCTCTGCGGCAGCAAATATGGGAGCATCTTCGTTGATGGTTTCCCCCAATCTTCTTAATTTGATCCAAACAGAAAAGGTAGTCACAGTTGGAAGTGGAGCAAGTGCAACAACACAAATTATTCGTGATAATGGATTGAATTTTAAAGACATCACAGGTATTTTTGCACTCGGTGCCAAACTTGACTTGCTCAAACAAAACGGAGCGGCACATATCCTAAGTGAACCGTCCGTGCTCTGTACCAACAACAAAGAGGCGACAATACAGGTAGGACAGACCCAGTCGATCCTGACACAGGCACAGCAGAGTACTCAGGGGCAGGGAAATATTATCAACAGCTACTCCAGAGAAGATATCGGTATTACCCTCAAAGTCAAGCCGAGACTCTCCAGTAATAACAAAGTGACCCTTGAGGTTGAAGCTGAGATCGAAGATATCCTTCCGGGTTCAAGTGCCTCGGCAGACCGTCCGACCACAACCAAGCGGAAAGTGACGACCAATGCGATAGTCAACAACGGAGAGACGATTATTTTGGGCGGATTGATGAAAAGCTCAGGAGGGAAAACAAGTGTCAAAGTACCATTGCTTGGTGATATTCCGGTGCTAGGAAAATTGTTCACATCTAACGGGAGTGCAGATAGCCAGATTAATGTTGTGATTTATTTAACACCTTATATCGTACGCAAAAGCGATGATCTACAGAAACTTCGTACGGCATTGACGGAGCTAGAGGATGTTCAGGCACGCTATAATGCCTATGTGCGTAAAGCATTGAATCAGGGAGGGGGAATAGAGGAGAAGAGCCAAAAGCTTGCTCCCGCCCATCGTAGAATCCAGCGAAGATCCAATGGCAGTCTGCGCTCTATGATGCAAAGAGAGGAGTAACCCGATGCAGTTCCCCCGTTTGGAAGATGTCAATCTCGAACCGCTATGGGAAGAGGAGATCAATCACAAGCTCGCACTCAAGCACTCTCTGCTCTTTTCGGAGGTTAACGGTATCAAGACAGCTATTGTGGAGGAAGCGACCCTTCCGGATGCGTTGAATTATCTTGCGAAGCTTTCACTCGACTATCCGGTCAATATCCTCGATGCAGAGAGCTTTGAAAGGCTCAAAAACAAATTTCTAGAGATTCAAACCGGATCTGATTTTGAGGAGATGGCGACCACATCCGATGAGCTGATCGAAGTTGAAGGCGATCTGCTTGAGTTTATCCGAAATTCTCAAGATCTGCTATCAAGTGAAGACTCCGCACCGATTATTAAGCTGGTAAACTCGCTCTTTTTTCAGGCACTCAAAAAGGGTGCGAGCGATATCCATATTGAAAGTCTGGAGCGCAAAGGTGAGGTACGTCTGCGTATAGACGGTG
>JALWKQ010000140.1 GCA_027081395.1 Sulfurovum sp.
GATTTAAAAAGTTACTTTAAAGTAACTCCTATGTTGTTTAGTTGACGACCATGACCTTCGTACCTTTTCTCACTTTGGCAAAGATCGTTTTGGCTACTTTGGGAGGGAGGCGTACACAACCGTTGCTGCCAGGATGGCGTTTGATATACCTGCTGGCATGCATACCTATACCGCCGCTGGTCAGACGCATCCAGTGGTGCATCACATGCCCTACATATTTGGCCTTGGGACCACGGTATTTTCTTCTGTCTCCGTGATAGACCTTCTTGCCGTTTCTGTACATCTCACCAAATATCGTAGAACGTTTTGCAGCTACCTTTTCCGTGATCCTGTAGGTACCAAGCGGTGTATGTTTGTCACGGTAGGTTTTCGTATTTGGCTCGAACTTTCGTTTTGCACCTGTCGTACAGGGTGCACAGAGTGCCACTTTGCCGTTGACCAGCAGCTTGACCCTTTGTTCGCTGACATCAATCTTGACGACAGTATTTCTGCCATTCGCCTTTTTCAACAGACGCTTGTCCTGAAAGACCTGGTAGCTTCTGCGCAGATTGACCTTGCGTTTAAACTCTGCGTAGGTCGCGTAGCCCTTGGAGCGCTTCTTTGTCATCAGCGCGACATGCTTGACCTGCTTGTCTTTTGGGAATTTTATCTTGCGAGAGATCTGGTCGAGTTTAACTTTGGTACGTCTGCCTACCACACCATCGGCTGGAGAGAGATGGTATGCCTTCTGGAAAGCGATCACCGCTTTTTTGGTCTCTTCTCCCCATTTGCCATCTTCTTTAATGTGTATATTGAGTTTTTTGTCTCTGTTGAGGGCTATTTGAAGATTTCTGACTGCACGGAAGTCATTACTGCACTTTTCTGAAAAAGCTTTGTCACAAATGTCAGGCTGTTTGATAAAATAGTTTTTGGCATGCAGGAAAGAAAAAAGCATAAAGGTAGTAAGGATAATTCTAATCACGTCTATCGGTCTCCATTGTTGATGATATTTCATGCATTTTAGCAGATTAAATTGAAGTGAATATTAAAAAATATTTAGTTGAAGCTTAATCTTGAGCTATACTATAGCAGGGTCTGCTTGAGCTGGTCGACCGATTTGATCGCATTTTGATGCTCAGAAAAACCCCAGTCAACCATCATATAGTCCATCCCCGCTTTCTGTGCAGCAAGCTGATCTCGGGGACCGTCACCGATGAAGATCGCGTGCTCTTTGGGCATACTAACTTCATCGAGTACTTTGTAGAGCATGTCCGGTTCCGGTTTACCCTGTGGTACATCATCGTAGCATGCCACTGCATCGAAGTGGTCATGTATGTCGAGATGTTTAAGGGATTCCATCGTCGAATTACGATAGGCGTTGGTTGCGAGCCCCAGAGCTTTGCCTTCTGACTTGAGTGCATCGAGAAGCGACTTGACACCGTCATAAAGTACCAGCTCTTTACCGTGATTCTCAGTATAGTACTCGGTAAAGAGTTTCTCATGGAGAGGCTCAAAACGTCTGGCATTGTAAAATGTACGTGCCGGATCGATCGTATGGTCATTGACCTTTTTGAGGATCTCCTCCGGTTCCATTGGAGGCAAACCCAGATGCTTCCTGACATGATTGATGGCATTGGCTATGGTCAAAGAGGAGTTGACCAGTGTACCGTCCATATCGAAGATGACCAGTGCTTTATCTTTCATTCTTATTTTCTCAGCTTTTTATCGTTTCCGCGGCTAAATTTGATATAAAGCGATAGACTTAAGAGCAAAAATGATACCCCTACAATCAGATAGACTGCAAACTCTATCTTGCTTGGATCGATCAGTGCCGATTTAAATACCAGCATCAGTGCTTCAATCGAGAGTGCGATAATGATCGATCCGAGGAATTTGACCATCGTCTGATGTGTCTCATCCGTGTTCTCACGCTTCCTGTCTTTGTTACCCAACACCTCCTCTTCGAAGATCGCTTTGACAAGATCTATGATCGCCAAAGAGAGGGTCAGCAGGATGGTTGATTTGAAAACTTCGTTGATATCGATCTTATTGAAATCCAAGCCGAAGTGTAGAAAACCATAGACACCTTTGAGAAAGAGAAGCAACGCCACTCCAAAAAGCGCCAGACTGAATGCCGCATAGGAGATCCTGCTTACCAGTCCAAAGTGTGAATCTACAGATGTAGGATGTATCATTCCCAAAAGATCTTTGAGTGCGATATCGACTGCCACAATAAAAAGCAGATTATCATTGTTGTCATAGACAGGGAAAGAGGCAGTGACTACCAGTTGGTTCGTGATCAAGGAAGGATATGGATCTGTCAAAGTACAACGGTGCTCCCTTACAGTACGGTAATAATAGGCTCTGTTGCTTCTATCGTCACCTTTCCCCTTGCCTTGTGCATCTTTGTTCTTGGTGATATTCGGAACGATCTGAATCCCGTTTGCATCTATAACATAGATCGCTTCAGCCTGAGGCAATACCTCCTGGAGGTTTTCAAGTCTATGCAGCAGTTGTTCGATGTTTCCCTCTTGCATATGCTGGCTGATATGCCGTCCTATGATATAGCACAAATAGGCGCGTGCCCGAGCCCGTATCTCTGAAAACTCTCTTATCTCTTTTATCTGCATCTGCCCTTGCTCCTTATTTTAATCGTCCGATGACATCACCGAACATCACTTTTTGGTTGATCGCAACTTCAGGTACCATACTTCCCTTTTGCGAAAACATTACGATGGTAGATCCCATCTCAAACCAGCCGAAAAGCTCACCGCGCTCAAGATGAAGATCCTCATAAGTATAGTGCTGCGGCTCTCTGATATCGGAGTTGGTCTTGATCCTCGGCTCAAACGTCAGTACCATTTTACCGACATTAAGTGCACCGACAAGTACAAGGACATGTGTACGTCCCTTATTATCTTCACATTCGATCACGATGCGTTCATTCTCGATAAAGAGATCCTTTTTGTTTCGCAGCAACAGAAAATTGACTGGATAGCATTTGCCGGGGATGTGGGTAGCTGAAAGTATTTTGAGATCGAGCGGCATATGGTATCGGTGATAATCGCTCGGAGAGAGATAGAAGTTGATGAACTCCCCTCCCTCAACTTTTTTTGACAGCCCCTCATGGTAGCTGCCAAAGAGTGCATCGATATTGTAGGACATCCCTTTGATCTGATAGGCTTTGCCCTCTGTGACCTTGCCTGCATCTGTGATCAGTGCATCCACACCGGAGATCACTTTGCTCTTGGCTCTTGGCATGGGGACATCCACCTCCAGCGGTCTGGTAAAGAGCCCATTGAGAGACTTATAGTCACAGGGATCACGGAAGCGGCTCATATCGACCCCCATCAGCTTCACATAGCAGAGATTGATCGCATGCTGGATCAATGCCGGAAATCTATGCTTTGCAAATCTACCGAAATAGTCCGAGATCAACGAGGTATAGTGTCTAACCATTGTTTTCCTTTTTGATATGTTCAAGCGCTTTGGTCATGAGCACAATGTGATAGTTCTCCTGATTGTTGATAAAGTCAAAAAACTTGGAGAGTTCCGGACTATCCTTGGCGACCGCTTCGGCAAGCTTGACACACTCCTCTTTTGCGGCAAGTTCCTCATCTATCCCTTTGGTCAAGAACTCAGTGATATCATCTATCTGATATAGTTCCGGCATCACGACACGCGGTACAGCAAGTATCCCCATCTTTGCCATCATGTCACCAAAACGTTTGAAGTGAAAGAGACTCTCTTCGATCAAAATCTGAAAGATCCTGTTGAGATAGGCATCGTTACTGTGGGCTCTGAGATAGTTGTAGATCATGATCAGCTCATACTCTTTGTAACTCTCTTCGAACAAGAAGAGAGTCAGTGCATCTCTCGCCTCCTGAGACAACTTGATCTTGGGACACTCACGCTTCATATCAAATGCCGTGATCACTTCATCATCCATGTGCAGCAGCACTTCACGCATATAGCGTATATCGCCGGCGATCCTGCTGTCAAGTTCCTTGTCCGGAGAACTCAAAAGCTGCAGATCGATCTCATTGAGTCTGTTGATGATGTCATGCAGAAGATCGCGCAGCCGTGTCACTTTGATCGGGATAGGGTCACGGTCATAGGTGTAGCTCTCACCCAGCTCGATCAGTTCATACTCCAGCCAGCTAAAGTGCCTGAATAGAATATCGGCAAAATCAAACAGTATCTGTTTGTTACTTGTCTGACTCATACAGCCTGCCATCAGGGTTTCCAGCCATACTTCATGGGTTTTGATCATTACAGTTTTCATCTATTTCTCTTCCTCATTTTGGATTTCCTCTTTGGGAGTGCAGCTCTGTGAGACATTGTAGGTCAGAATGGGGTGTTGAGGATCTTCCTGTTGCTTCTCATAGGTATCTACTGCCGCCAGCAACGCCAATGCCACCATCTCGGAACAGGCAGCATCTTCAGGAGGGAGCTTGTCAAGCAGATCCATCGTCGCCGCCACAAGGTTTTTGACACCGTTGAAGTTGAGATCACGCGCCTCTTCGGTCAGCATAGAACCCGCTACCACTGTCGTACTGCAGCCCACCGCCTGAAAAGCGATATCTTTGACATAAGGTTGATCCTCATCCTCCCCTACTTCGATATGTACGACGACCTTCTCACCGTTTTGCGGATTTTTCCCGATCCCGTGCAACTGGGCACTTTCAAGTCTCCCATAGTTTTTTGGCTCCATCAGATGTTCCAAAAGCTGCGCATCGACTTTCACGGAGACTCCTTATAGATTTATTTGAACCCTCTAAATAACCTAGGCGTTCACAACATCGATAGCTTTTGTCTAGGTTATTCAGAGTGTTCAATTATAATAATTATACCCTTTTGTGATGAAAAATCCCCATAGATCAGATATCCTAAGGGAGAGACCGGAAAATAAATGGAAAATAGGATATGATTTGCTTAGCAAACAGAAAGGATCGAGACGATGGCAAAATATGTACTCTTCGATACAGAGACAACAGGAAACAGAGAAGAGGACAGGATCATTCAGGTCGGTGCGATGATCGTCCATGACAAAGCACACATCGAAGTCTATGATGAGCTCTGCTCCACCACACAACCTATCAGTATCGAAGCGATGGAGGTACACCATATCACCCCCGATATCATCGAGGACAAGGTACCCTACCGACAGACCGAGTTTGCAGCCAAGATCGAAGCCTACAACGAACCGGAAAACTTTCTGATCGCTCACAATATCGGCTTTGATCTGGGGATGTTGGAGAAAGAGGGGTTTGAAAACCGCTATACACTTATCGATACAGTACGCTGTGCCAAGCATCTGCTGCCTGAAAGTCCCTATCACAGACTTCAGTACCTGCGCTATGCACTTGGGCTCTACAAGACAGAAAAAGAGGAGGCAGAGAAACTCGGTATCACCATCAAGGCACACGATGCGATCGGTGATGTACTGGTGATGAAACTACTGCTTTCCAAACTGGTGCAGCTCACTCAGGAACGCTTTCCCGGGATCAATCCGATGCAAAAGATGGCAGAACTGACCCAGACACCGGTACTTATCAAAACATTCAAATTCGGTAAATATAAAGAGAGGGAGATCGAAGAGATCGCCCGCGAAGATATGGGGTATCTCAGATGGATGCGAAACAACCTCGATCTGGATGAAGATATGGTCTATTCTCTCGACTATTATCTGAATTAGAGGATTAGACCAGCTCCTCTATTTCGCTATCGCTGATCACGGAGATACGTTTTTCGAGCATATTGATCTCCTCTATCAGCTTTTTGGATATCTCCTCCATTTGCTCGAAATATTGTGCCGCCATAGCACTCTCCGATTCGGATACCTTCTTTTTGGAGCCAAAGAGTTTGGAGAAAAATCCTTTTTTCTCGGTGTCATAATAGATCTTGAAAATATTGAGATAGATATCATGCAACTGGAAATGTAGCTGTTCTATATTTTGCATACTGTCTGCGGGATTATTACGTATAGCATTGAGTATCTGCCCATCACTGTAGAACCACTTTCCAAATTTGCACTCTGTGGAGTTGACCGGTATAGACTCCTCATTGACGTCAAATCCGGAGATCAGAAGTTTGGCGCGCTGTACCCAGTTGATATGTGCGGCTTTTGCGGCACGTAAATGTCCGAGGATATCTGCTTTCTTCATGACTTCCTATCCTTTTTTATCCAAAATAATTTACCAAGATATTAACACTATATTATTTAGGTTAAGTTTAATAGATAACAATCGATTATAAAGTCCTATTTTTTGGGACATTCAAAGTCAAAAGTGCCTATAATTACAGAATTAAAATATATAGTTAAAATAAGTCCCGGAGTATGCTTTATGCTAAGATTTGTCCCGTCACCGACCGGTGATATGCACATCGGCAACCTCAGAGTCGCCATCCTCAACTATCTTGCCGCCAAAGTACGCAATGAAGCATTCCTTATCCGCATAAATGACAATGACAAAGAGAAGATCATCGAGGGCAAAGATACAGAGATCATGCAGATTATGGAGAAGTTCGCGCTCAAGCATGACGAAGTCTATCATCAGAGCGAGCATCACCGTATGCATCAGACACTGGCACTTCGTCTCCTACAAGAGGATAAAGCCTTCGTCTGTACCTGCGAAGCAAGCTCATCTGATCTTTCTCACACAGAAGAGAACCTATGTAGCGGACAATGTCTCCAGGCAGACAAAGAGAGACTCGGCAAACTCAAAGCCGAGGAGAGACCTTTTGTGATTCGTATCAAAGCACCTCAAAAGGAGATCACTACTGCCGACCTGATACGAGGCGACATTACTACTGCTGCGGAATATATGGAGAGCTTCATCATCCTTAAATCCGACGGTATCCCTGCACGTACATTCGCTACAGCCTGTGATGACATGCTCGGCAGTATCTCGCTGATCATTCGCGAGGGTGACCAGCTGAGTGAAAGCCCCAAAGAGCATCATATCAAATCACAATTGGGTTATACAGAAGAGACAGACTACATTCATCTCTCCCCACTCCTCTCCTCTACCGGTGAACCGATAAAAGAGATAACGATCAAGAGACTCTTTGAAGAGGGATTTCTCCCTGATGCGATCATCAACTATCTGCTGCTGTTGGATTGTCCCGGTGCGCCTGAAGAGATATTTACACTGCCCGAAGCGATACGCTGGTTCAAACCCGAAGATCTCTCTACAGAAGCAGTACGATTTGACATAGAGCAACTGCGCAAGATCAACAGGGCGCACCTCATGATGATGGATGACAAAAGACTCTCCACGCTCTTCGGCTTTGCCGATGCGGATATCGGAAAACTCGCCAAACTCTATCTGGGCGATGCTTCTACGATCAATGCACTCGAGGCAAAATTCAAGCCCATCTTTACGCCAAAGCCCTTTGAGACAGAGTACGGCAAAGAGATGCGTCTACTTCAGGAGATCATCGCCGAGGCACCTATGATCAACGACTTTGAGGCTTTCAAGTCCTATCTTCTCCAAAAGAGCGGACTTGACGAAGCCCAGCTTGACAAACCGCTGCGTCTCCTGCTCACCGGCACCCCCAAGGGGCCGCAGATCAGTGAGATCTACCCTTATATCAAACCCTATCTACTGGAGGTAGCTTCATGAATGCACTGCTTTATGCTGTCGCACAGACACTTCACACCGTTATCAATCTCTATATCTGGATCATCATCATCGCGGCACTGCTCAGCTTTGTGCGTCCCGATCCCTACAACCCTATTGTCCAGGCACTCTACCGTCTGACAGAGCCGGTACTTGGATTTATCCGCCGCAAGATGCCCTTTGTGGTCTTTTCGGGTATCGACCTCTCTCCGCTGGTCGTGATCATCGGGTTGCAGTTGGTCGACAACTTCATGATGCGTCTGATATTTGGATAAGATGCGCACCAAAACGATCCTCTTCATGCTGCTTTTGGGCACGGCTGCCCTCTCGGCAAAGACCCTGAGCTACTGGCAGGTACACAACATGCCTCCCAGTGTGGAGAAAGACTACTATATCTGGCGCTTTCTCTCTCAAAAGTTCACCACACCCCTTGAAGCAAAAAATATCATCAAAGAGGCAACGCATCTCAACAAAAAACTCAAGGTCGCATATAAAAAGAAGACAGGCTACAACCCTCCCGCTATCCAAAGCAAGCGTGCCACCACTCCGGATCATATCTGGAAAAGAAGAAGCCGTGCCAACAAATATTTCAAATATGGACTCAAACTCCTTCGTGAGGGCAAACCGCAAAAAGCCGCCGCTTATTTCGATGCTGCCCGCAAAAACTACTTCAAGCGCTATGAGAAGGACAAAACCCTCTTCTGGCTCTATCTTGCAACGAAAAAAAAGGTCTATCTCGATACCCTTCGCCAAAGCTACCATCCCAATATCTATACCCTTATGGCAGCCGATGCGGTCAAGGGCAAATACCCTGATACCGTCACCTACAGGATACGACAGAAAAAAACACCTGGATTTGATATCAAAGACCCCATAGCATGGGCAAAAGTCAAAGCGAAGATCAACCGGCTTACCGACCTTGACAACCTTGCCAAAAGATACGAATCACAAGAGTGTATCGGTATCCACACCTACATCAAAGCCAAAGCATGCAAACACACCAAGGCCTTCTTCCCTATGCCCTACCGTGATATCATGCAAAAACTCCCCAAAAAACGTCAGGCACTCATCTATGCGATCGCAAGACAGGAGAGCCGGTTTGTGCCGGCATCTGTCTCAAGAAGTTTTGCACTGGGGATGATGCAGTTTATGCCCTTTTTGATCGATCATATTGCCAAGCAGAAAGGAGAGAAGATAGACTATGATGAGATCTTTGATCCAAAGAAAGCAATTGAGTATGCAGACTATCACCTTGACTATCTGACCAAATACCTGCATCATCCTCTCTTTGTCGCATATGCCTACAATGCCGGCATCGGTTTCACCAGACGTTATCTCAAAAACCCGAAACATTTCCGTAACGGTCCCTACGAGCCCTATATGAGCATGGAGATGATGGAGAATATACAGGCAAGAGAGTATGGCAAAAAAGTCTTGGCAAACTATGTGATCTATATGAACAAACTCGGTGTGCCCACCCGGATATTCCCACTCATAGAGATCTTGACGACACCGGGGAAAACCGATACTTTTAGAAAGTAGCCGGTCTCTTCTTCAGCACTTCAATCATATATTTCGCGATCTTGGCAAAGTGCATACGCCCGCTGCCAAAGCGAGGTGTCACCACTTTCATCTCAAGCCGTTTACTCTCAACATGAGGAAATGAGATACGATAGTAGGAGGTCCACTCCGATATAAAAGAGAGATTTTTTAGTCCATCATCCTCCGGAGAGAGAGGCTCTATTTTCAGGGGCTGTTTTCCATTTAGCGTGAGTTTCAAATCGTCACTGCCCGGTACTGCCGTTATATCATCGTCTGAATAGATACCTACGATAAAGCTCTCTGCACCCGCTTTACCCTCGCCCAGATAGGTGGCTGTGAGGAGTATTTTTGTGAGGTTATTCTCATAAAATTGTAGTTTTTCTGTTTTGATAAGCTTCTGATGATAGTTTTTCTCCTTCTCAAAGCTTTGGAGAAACGTTTTTTCTGTTTTGGAGCTGCATCCGTCAAGCAGAAGCATCAGTACCATCACTATTGCGGCATAATACGGCATCTCACTCCCTTATAACATTACGGATAGTTTAACATAGTTTCAATAAAGTTTAATGTATAATTCCGACATATTCAAAGAAGGTAATGATGTGTCCAAAAGAGTTGCTGTAGCATTCACCGGTCCCTCCAACAGCGGGAAAACCACGCTCATAGAGAAGATCGCCAGAGTGCTTGTACCCACACGAAAAGTCTCCATTATCAAGAACGACCCCAAAGACAAAGCGACCTTTGATATCGCGGGCAAAGACAGCTACAAATTCTTTCAGACAGGTGCAGAGGTGGTCGTCACCTCACCTACACGTACCACATACTTCTCGCATAAAGAAAAATCTCTCGAAGAGATCATCTCCATGATCAACGATTTTGAGATCCTGCTGGTGGAAGGGCTCAAGACACTGCCGCTGCCGCGTATCGCTATTTTTCGCAATCGTATCGATGAGAGCTATCTCGAATGTTCCGAAGCGATCGCGGTAGATGAGAGCGTAGATCTCTCGGCATACTCGATCCCGGAAACCATCGCTATTTTGAACCTGAACGATACTGAGGAGATCATCCGCTGGATCGACACCCATGCAAAGGAAATATAACCATGCAAAGCATTTTTGAAACCATTAAACGCGTCGCTTTCGAGATAGACGAAGCGATCAAGACTGAAGACCTTGGCTACAGTGACAGCGAGAACTCCTCCGGAGAGGATCAGCTCAAGCTCGATGTCCAATCAGACCTGATCATCGAAAAGGCATTTGCCACAACACCGGTGGTCAAGAACCTCGTCAGTGAAGAGAAAGAAGGGGTACTTGAGCTCAATCCGGAGGGCAAATACACGATCTGCTACGATCCGCTTGACGGCTCCTCTTTGGTAGATGTCAACCTCTCTGTCGGTTCGATCTTCGGTATCTATGAAGGTGAGCTGAAGGGTGAAAACCTTGTCGCTTCGGCATATGTGGTCTACGGTCCGCGTATCGAACTGGTCATTGCGACACGGGAGGGCAGACCACAGCTCTATCGTGCACTGCAAGATGAGTTCAGACAGATAGGAGAGATCGCTATGGGCGAAAAGGGCAAACTCAATGCACCCGGAGGCACACAGCAAAACTGGTGTGACTATCACAAAAGCTTCATCGACGATCTCTTTGCAGAGGGGTATCGCTTGCGATACAGCGGCGGGATGGTGCCGGATCTGCACCAGATCATGCTCAAAGGGGGCGGACTCTTCTCCTACCCCGGTACCTCCGACAAACCCCACGGCAAACTGCGTCAGCTCTTTGAGGTGATCCCTTTTGCGCTGATGTATGAACAGTCCGGAGGTGAAGCGATCGACAACAAAGGCAGACGACTGCTCGAACTCGTCCCCACCCATCCGCATGACACTTCACCCTGCTTTTTCGGTTCAAAGTATGAGATCGCCAAACTCAAAACCGCCTATGGGATCGACGCATAATGTCTGAGCAGGTACTTGACGAGTGGCAGATCGCCCTTGCGCAGAAAAAAAGAGAACTGCAAGCGTGCCAGCAGGAGCAGCAGGTCACCAGCTGTTCACAATGTGAAAAGCTCCTCAGCTGTGAACTGCGTGATGCCTATGTCAAGGCTGTCTATGACAGTATGAACAAAGGTACGGGTGGAGGATTTGAGTTCTGATACCCCTCAGATATTGGCATTTCGGATCAGCAGCAGTTTTTCGCTTCGGCTCATTCTTTTTTTGATGTGATACTCCCGTCTGCTCGCCTCGCTTCTTGTCTCGTAGCTTTCGTGATAGACCAGCACCACCGGTCGTCTTGTCCGGGTATACTTCGCCCCTTTATCTGAAATATTGTGCTCTTCGATCCTGCGCTCAAGTTCAGTAGCGATCCCGGTATAGAGAGTATCATCGGCACAGCGTACGATATAGACGAAATACACGCTACTTCCTTTTGTTCTCAAGTTCATACATTTTATAGTAGACCCTCAAAACATCTTGTGATATATGAAAACCTTTGGAGAAGCTCTCGGTCTTCATCAGGACATCTTTCTGCTGGAGTGCATCCAGTGTTTGGTAGTAGAGTGCCACAATGCGCGGCTTGCCGCTGATCTTTTCACACTCCTCCACCGGGATATAATACTCACGTTCCATGCCAAGCAGTTTGTAGTAGCGTTTACTCCCAAACCGATAGATCTGTTTATCTTCTGTTCTTTGGACTTTTATCTGTGCATAGCGCTGCTGTGTAAGCCTGTTTTCGTTGAGTCTTTCGAGGATTCTCTTCTTCTCCTCCTCATCAAATCCGCTCCGCTTCTGGGAAGTGTCAGCCTGTTGCGCCTTTCGCTGTGATGCCCGTCGCTGCGCATCGAGACGCTGCATGATCAGTGCTTTCTCTTCATCCGTATATATCTCTTTGCTGACAATTCTCTCTACATCTATATGTTTGTCCATCGGTATTGGCTCCTTGATATGACACTCCTGCTCCCCAGCATCACTTATTATAGCAACAGAGTTTAAAATTATCCGTACTACAGCACTATTTGGCTAAAATATCTTCGATTATACAATCCAAAACTCATTTGTTTAAGGAACACCATACATGTCTTGCGAAAAAGCCTATATCACCACACCTATTTACTATGTCAACGACATCGCCCATATCGGGCATGCCTACACAACCATCATCGCTGATACACTTGCCAGATACAGCCGTATGACTGGACTGGATACCTTCTTTTTGACCGGTACCGACGAGCACGGGCAGAAGATCGAAGAGGCAGCAAAAGCCAGAGGCAAAAGTCCTCAGGAGTATGCTGACGAGATCTCCAAAAAGTTCAAAGACCTCTGGGATGAATTTGACATCAGTTACGACAAATTTATCCGTACAACGGATGAAAACCATATGAAAGGTGTACAGAAGGCTTTTTTGACCATGTACAACAACGGCGATATCTACAAAGATACCTACAAAGGTCACTACTGTATCTCCTGCGAGACATTCTTCCCTGAGATTCAGCTCGTTGACGGCGAGTTCTGTCCCGAGTGCGGTAAACCTACCTCTGTCGTCGAAGAGGAGAGCTACTTTTTTAAACTCTCTGCCTACGAGGATAAACTGCTCGAGTGGTACAAAAACAACCCGGACTGTATCCTTCCGCGAAGCAAACGCAACGAAGTGATCCGCTTCGTAGAAGGCGGGCTGCAGGATCTCTCTATCACCCGTACCAGCTTTGACTGGGGTGTGAAACTGCCCAAAGAGATCAACGATCCAGACCATGTGATGTATGTCTGGCTCGATGCTTTGATGAACTATGTCACGGCTCTGGGATACGGTACAGATGAAGCACTGATGGACTACTGGCCGGCACGCATCCATCTCATAGG
>JALWKQ010000141.1 GCA_027081395.1 Sulfurovum sp.
ATCCCCATCCTTTCTTCATCCAGTGCCCAATGATCGGCATCGGTATCATCAAGGCACGTTTGTCACTGCGATAGACAAATGCCGCACCATCTCCAGTATCCATGACGCAGATGATATTGAGATGTTCGAGATAGCTTCTTTTCGATTCTATTCTCTGCATATGCTGGAAGATATTGTAAGCTACATTACGTGCCATTACCTCAGCCACATGCCCCTGCTTGGCTCTCCATGTCGGTCCCATAAGTGCCGCACTGTCTCCGATCGCATAGATACCTTCAAAACCTTCTACTTCATTGTACTCGTTGGTTACGACAAATCCGGCATCACTGAGAGGCAGCCCGCTGCCTTCAAATACCGAGTGTCCCTTGCCTGCCGAGATGAACATCGTAAAGTTCGAAGCGAGCTTTGTGTTATCTTCAAAGAGGATGCCATCCTCTTCAAAGCGAACAATAGGGCTTCCCACTTTTTTGGAGATATGGGTCATATTGAACATTTTGTCCATCATCTTCAATGCTTTTTCACCCATTTTCTGACCGGGCTTCTCCATCGGAGCAAAGAAGGTAAGCTCAAATTTCTCTCTCACCCCTTTTCGTTTGAGGTAATTGTGGACGTTGAAAAGTACTTCAAACGCCGGTCCCCCGCGTACAGCAGAGCTGTCTTTCGGATTGCCGCCAAAGCCCATCGTGATCTTCCCTGCACCTTTGGCGATCAGCCTGTCCAGACGGGCATACATCTCATCCGCCTCTTCGGGTTTGCCGCAGATAGAGAGGGTATGCTCCATCCCTTCGTGACGGATCTTCTCCTGCCCTATCGCCAGCACAATATACTCAAAATCCTCAAGCTTTCTGCCACTTTGCAGTGTCACTTTCTTGTTTTCGGCATCCAGCGCTTTGACCGGATCGATGATCAGCTTAAAGCTATGCTTCATCGCCAACTGATCAAGCGGAATCGAGACATCTTCACGTGTAGCACCGCCTGTAGGTATCCAGATAGAGGTCGGATAGATATAGAAATAGTCCCTGTCGCTCACGAGTGTAACATCAATATCGTGTTTACGTAAAAAGATGGCTGCTTCTATACCGGCAAACCCTCCTCCTAAAATTAGTACTTTTGACATATCATTTCTCCTTAGTTGGCTTTCTTCACAAGATCAGCACGAGGATAGACAAATACTGTTTTCCTCTCTACTACAACCTTCTTTGGATCATCTACTGCATAGGCCTTGATTGTAATAGGAACAGGAACACTTTTTCTTGTATTGTGTGCCAGCTCCTCACTCGTTTCGAGTACAACAACTTTTTTCTTCTTCTTCCCTGCACTTAGCTTAAATGGCTCTTTGGGTCTAACAATATGGATTTTATCATTGTCTGTAATTTCAAATGTATAGGTATGATCCTTGCTGTCAGTATTGGCAAACATAAAGATATAGTCATTCTGTACCCTTCCATCATCCAATACTTTATAGAGTCTAGTTGTTTTATTGATATTAAGAAGCATATGCTCCTTTGTGCTTCCCATAGCGAACAACGCAATCAATACTATTGTCAATACTGTAAAGTATGCAATGACTTTGGGGCGCCAGATTCTCGTCTTGCCCTCATGCTTGACAGTCTCTCTCTCACTTGACCACTGTACTAAGCTCGGCTTGCCGAGCGCTCCCATGACCTGCGTACAGGCATCAACACACTCCAGACAGTTGATACACTCCAGCTGCAGCCCCTTACGAATGTCAATATGAGTAGGACATACCGTCACACAGCTCTCACAGGTCGTACACTCTGCATCCGGATCAACCGCGAGCAGTTCCTTTTTCTTATTAAATGCCTTATGTCTCTCATTGCCGTGTCCTTCATAGATCTCACCACCGCGCACAGGATCATAAACTGCCATGAGTGTGTCGTCATCATACAGCACAGACTGTACACGACTGTAGGGGCAGATATACACGCAGAAATCTTCTTTGATAAAGACCACATCAGCAATCAAGAAGAGTGCGATGCCTACGACAAATCCGATTAGAATCATATGTTCACTTGGGTTTTGTAAATAAGAAAAAAACTCCTCCGGCGGAATAAAAAACCACATAAAATCTGCCGCTGCAATAATCGCAATAATAGACCAAAGCAAAATGGCAATAACTCTCTTTACTTTATTTTCAGGCTTTGACATATCAGGCTCTTTTTGCTTATTTTTAATACTTTTGCGAAGTCCCAATAGTTTTGTCTCGATACCGTCTCTATAAATCACACGGAAAATTGTCTGAGGACATGCCCAACCGCACCATGCCCTGCCGCCTACAGCAGTCACGGCAAAGATCCCCAAAAAGAGCAGCATCAGAAGGAAAGGCATGAGATAGAGCTCCTGCATATCAAACTGCACACCCATCAATTCGAGCTTTTTATGGTCAAAGCTCAATAGAAAAATATGGTGACCGCCTATCTTGATCCACGGCAGTACAAGTGCAAATATTGTCGCAGCAACATATGCCCAGTAGCGTTTAATCCTATAGGGTACCCATCCCTTGAGATACTCTTTTGCCATATTCTTTTTCGGTTTTTGGTTTGTTGTGTTTGTGTTGATTGATGCTTCCATCTTACGATACCTTTTCTTTGGTTTTTTCTTGATCTTTGTCTACCTTTTCATCAAAAGGACAGATAAGAATTACATTTTCTATCCCTTTGGATGCAGGCAACTCCTTCATCCATGAGCCGTTAATAAGCTCTTTAAGCCCTCTTGATTCGATATAATCCTTCAGTGAACTTCTGCTTACTTCCAACTCTCTAGCGATTGCACTGACACTCATCTCCTCTTTGAGCATAGAGATGATCTGTGCATGATAGACATCGAACTTCGAAGAAGATCGGCTCCCCTTGGGTCTGCCTATCTGCACACGTTTCTCCTCTTGTGCCTGACGAAGATCGTTGAGCAGGGGAAATACATCTATAAGCTTTGTATTGCCGTCGATCTTTGTTTCCGGGGCACAGATATAGAGCGTCGCTTTATGGCTCAAAATACAGTTGATCACCTTGACAATCTCTTCGACTTTGTCACTGATGACTGCAAAGCTGGAGATGACAAGCCGATCCCCTTTGCGGATATTCTGCATGAAAGATTCAAAATCCTTGCGCTCATCCAAAGAGACATTTTTGCTGGAGTATT
>JALWKQ010000142.1 GCA_027081395.1 Sulfurovum sp.
GCTTGCGTAGACATCAACAACTCTCCATGCCATGTGACACAGATATACTGCCGCTCTTCAATCGGGGTGATATAGTGAAAAGTTTTGCGCGTGGTATACCACAAGAGACGCATGATCACATATATGATCCATGGGATCACTGCACTACCGATATTGCGCAAGAAACGTTTCATATGAAAGCTACAGCACTTCCCCGTCAAGTGCTCCCCGTGACGCTTTGGTCACCTTGACATCTACGATCTTGCCCAACAGCTCTTCGCTACCTTTGACAAAAAAGAGTTTGCCGTCATCACTTCTGCCCGAGACTTTGCCACCGGGCTTGAGCTCGTCGAAATAGACCTTGTGTATCTTGCCAAGCTGTGCATCCATCACTTCATCGAGGATCTCGGTATGGCGGGACTGAAGCCTTGTGAGGCGCGCACCTGCCACTTTCTCATCGACCTGGTTGGCAAAATCGGCTGCTTCTGTATGGGGTCTTGGAGAGTATTTGAAGGAGAACATCTGCTCAAAACGTACCTGCTCGAGCACATCCATCGTATCTTCAAAATCCGCATCACTCTCTCCGGGGAAACCGACAATCACATCGGTGCTGATGGTCGCTTCAGGACAGAGTGTACGGATCTTTTCACAACGGTTGAGAAACCACTCTTTGCTGTAGCCGCGTTTCATCTCTTTGAGAATACGGGTCGAGCCGCTCTGCAGAGGGACATGGATCTGTTTGCATATCTTGGGATTGGAAGCAAACTCCTCAAGAAAAGCATCATCCATATGTAAGGGGTGCGGCGACTGAAACCGTATGCGCTCCAAGCCCTCGATCTGTGATATCTTGCGCAAAAGCCCGGTGAAGTCGATCTTCTCCTCCACCGCACTAAAACGTCTGCCGTAGTTGTTGACATTCTGTCCGAGCAGCATCACCTCTTTGGCACCGCTTTGGACTGCTTTGGTGATCTCCTGAACGATCAGATCGGAAGGTATCGAGATCTCCTCGCCTCGTGTTGCCGGAACAATACAGAAGGTACACGACTTGTCGCATCCAATAGAGATATTGACCATCGCTTTGTAGGGGTTGCTGCGATACTCTCCGAAAGCATAACTGCTCTCGTCATAGTCTGTGCTGACTTCTACCGCATGTTTTTTGTCTACTACCTGATTGATCTTGGAAACATTACGCGCCCCGAGGACAAAATCTACAGAGGGTGCACGCTTGATGATCTCTTCACCCAGATGCGATGCGGTACAACCGGCAACACCGATCTTGGCTCCGGGCTTTTTCTTTTTGTTGAAGACACCGATCTCGGAGAAGAGTTTGGCGACAGGTTTCTCCCTGACCGAACAGGTATTGATGATGATAAGGTCTGCTTCGGAAAGGTTGTCGGTAAGTTCGTAGGGTTCTTGCTTGTTAAGTTCCGCGATCATATGTTCACTATCGCGGACATTCATCGCGCAGCCGAGTGTTTCGATAAACAGTTTTTTGCTACTCAATATGCCTCTTTGTCTACAGTTTCTGCACTATGCGATAATGTGGACTTCATAGATATATTCGTTATCATCCAGACCATATTTGACCTCTCTCATATAGACAGAATAGCCCTTCTCTTCAAAATACTCGATAAGCTCTTTGAGCTCTTTGTGTGAATTGTCTTTGTCAAAATAAAATATAGATTTGTTCGCCAATTCCTCTTCGATCTTCTTTAGTTCAATACTCTTTGGCTTTGCTTTCAGTGTGGTTCTGGCAAGTTTCAATTTCATCTATATTTCCTTAAATCTTATTCGTTTACATAGTTGCATCCATTATACTTTATTTTCAGTAAAGGTTTGGTTAGCTATAATACTCTTCTTCAAAAACACCACTTCCCAAGTCGTCATCACAATGTTATGTTACCTCTTGTAGCGGTAGATTTTGAAAAAATATAGAGGATTTATACAATGGAAAAAATACTTGATATTATCGAAGCAATAGCACATGAGAAGAATATATCACGAGAGAGTGCCATCGAAGCGTTCAAAGAGGCACTGGTTAACACTGCCAAAAGATTGACATCGGAGACATCGGCGTTTGATGTCAAGATCGATGAAGATACCAAAACCTACAGTGTCAACAAAGTCATCACTGTCGTACCTGACGATGATGAGCGTCTGATGGCGGAAGTAGGCAGAGAGCCCAATATCAAAAAGGTACCTTCAGATGCCTATATCCCGCTCAGTGAGGCAAAAGAGTTTGACGAATCCCTCGAAGTCGGGGATCAGCTCACTGAAGAGTTTGTACTCGAGGATTACGGCAGAACTGCTTCTGCCAACCTCTTCAAGGAGCTTGAATACCATATCCAAAGACGTATCGAACAGGATCTCTTTGAGAAGTACAAAGAGAAGGTAGGTACCGTTATGCTCGGTACAGTCAACCGTGTCGATGCGGAGGATAATACCCATGTCGAAATAGGGGAACTCAAAGGTATCATGAGTCAGAGAAACCGTATCAAAGGCGAGAAATTCAAACGTGGGGATACCATCCGTGCACTGCTGCGTTATGTCAGCGTCGATCCTCAGTACGGACTCTTTCTGGAGCTGACACGTACCTCACCGAAGTTTCTCGAAGCACTGATGGCAAACGAAGTGCCTGAGATCGCTGACGGTGTCGTGGAAATCGTAAACTCTGCAAGAATCCCAGGTGAAAGGGCAAAGATCGCCCTCAAAACGGAACAGATGAATGTCGACCCTATCGGTGCAGCTGTCGGTGTCAAGGGTGTACGTATCAATGCAGTTAGTCAGGAGCTTAACGGAGAGAATATCGACTGTATCGAATACTCTCCGATTCCTGAGATCTACATCACCAGAGCACTCTCTCCTGCAATCACACAGAGTATCAAGGTCGATAAAGATGAGAAGAAAGCAACGATCAACATCACCGGAGACCAGAAAGCCAAGGCGATCGGTAAAAGCGGTATCAACATCCGTCTTGCCTCGATGCTTACAGGCTATACGATAGAACTCAATGAAGTAGAGGGCGTGACAGAAAGACAACCTGAAAATGCAGCTCAAACAGAAGTAGAAAAAACCACAGATACCAGCGCATTGGAAGATCTGTTTAAATAATAACCGAACTATTTTCCCATCAATCAAACACCCCGTAGGGGTACCC
>JALWKQ010000143.1 GCA_027081395.1 Sulfurovum sp.
AGCACTGGGCGGTGAAGTCGTTGCTTTTGCCTCTTTGGCAAACCGTGGATTCTGCAAACGTGTCGGAGGAGTGCAAGAGGCAAAGCCCGAATGCAAACTGCCTGCAGACAAACCGCTCTTTTCGCTGGATGACTTTACCTTTGAAATGTATAATCCTGATGAATGCCCCCTGTGTAAAGCGGGTATAGGTGAGGCTGTCAAGCCGGGAAGCAAAGGTTGATCTCCCGGCTCTGCTTTATATCTTTAGCTACAAAACCCTCCAGACCAATGCGATCAACTCTATATCGATGTCTGTTTTTCTCGGTTTGATCTTGAAACTTTCAATGTCACAATTGTCAATACTGTAACGTTCATGAATCTCATCTATTTTGTCTTCGAGTTCGTACTCAAGCGCCTCCAGTGCTTCCTCAATCTCTGCTACACGCTGCTGTGCTCTGCTCATATCGCCGCGCTCCTTGAGTATCTTGCTTCCTTTGCTAACGGCACGACCGATCTTACTCGTGCTTGAACGTCCAAAGAGCGCTCCTAGTACGGCGATGCCCGCTTCGATCATAGAGGAGGTAGAGTCGGCAGACTCTTTTTCTACTCTCGCTTTGGCACGGTTCAATCTCTCCAGGAGTGTTTTCTCTTTTTTGGCATAGCGCTCTTTGAGTTTCTCGATCTCCTCCTCTTTTTTTTCATTAAGGAGATCCTGAAGCCTGACGACAAAGTCGGCTCTGCTCTCATTGGGGCGTGATTCGAGTTTGGGCTTTTGGCAGCGGTAAAGCTCAAGATACATATCCCGATAGAGCTCCTCTTTCAACTCTCTGGCTGCCTTTTTGAGCCCCTTGTCTTCAAGTACAAACTCCGGTACCGCCTCATAGGTTGCATCTGAGGGAGCCTTCTTTGGAAATTTGTCAAAATGAAGCACCTCTTTTTGGGCTTCATCCCAGCTATAGTAATCGCTATCCTCATCAAGTACGAGATAGCGCTCCTCCTCCTGCTCTATATCGATACTTCTACGCTGCTGAAAGATATGTACCTTCGCCTTCGCAGCTACGGTTGGTACAAAATGGTGCTCTCCGCTCGGATCGGGCTCGAAATATTGCGCGATGGAATCATCGATACGCTGGAGCACACCCTGCTGCTTCGTACTCTGCTTGCGGTGTGGTGTATTGCTCACCTGTTGGGACTCTGCTTTCTCCAGCTTCTCTTTCTGTGACGCCATCAGTGCAGCAATATCCTGACGTTTTAGAGGTCCCTTGAGATAGGAGAGTACCCATCTAGTCGTAAAGAGCCTGATATCATCGAGGTGGGCACTTTTGAGGAAGAAGGTACGCTTTTTGAGATTTGCCAGCAGTGTTTTGATCTCCTGTCTCTCGTAGCTCGCTCCTACCTTACCCCCAAGTCCGTCGATCACACGCTCGATGTCCTGAGTGGTCTGCAAGCGTCCGATGAACCATGTGCCGATATTGGAGAGTCCTTTGTAGTCAAGGTCGACTGGGTTTTGTGTGCTTAGCACCACCCCTACACCAAAGGCACGTGCCTGCTTGAGCATCAAGAGCATCGGCTCTTTGCTTGGCGGATTTTTGGTTGGCGGGAAGAAACCGTAGATCTCATCCATATAGAGCAGTGTTTTGAGTGCACTTGTGCCGCTTTGGCGGCGCATCCATGAGATATACTTGTTCAGCAGCAGCGTGACAAAAAACATACGCTCATTGTCATTGAGGTGTGCAACTGAGAAAATGGAGATCTTCGCCTTGCCATTCTCATCATAAAGCAGTCTCTGGATATCGAGATCGACCCCCTGCAGCCACAATGCGAAGTTGGGGCTCGCAAGCAGTGCATTGAACTTGGTCGCCAGCTTGAAACGACTCTCCTGCGGATAGAAATCCTCCAGCGGCAATACCCCGATCTTTTTGAATGTCGGGTTGATGATCCTGCCAATAAGCATCTCAATACTTAGATCTTCTCCGGCAAGCCATGCGCGGGTAAGGATCTGTGCAAGGAGGATATACTCTTTGGACTCCAAAGGATCAGCCTCTATACCCACCAAGGAGAGCAGGCTGACGACAGTACTTTTGAGATAAGAGGCGAAGAGGTCACTCTCCTCCATCACCTCTTGGGAGGGTACATCAAGCGAAGAGAGGATATTGACCGGGACTCCGGCACTTGAGCCTGGTGTATAGATCGTCTTTGGTACATTGTGAAACTTCTCTACGCGTTTGCTGTCCTGCCCCCAGCTCTCGATCCCCTCTTTCCACATCGCTGCGATCTTCTGGGCATACTCGGAGGGCTCAAGCTCTTTTGCTTTCGCCTCATCCGCGACCCATGGCTCAAAACGCTTCGCTGAGAATGTCGGGTCTGTCAGGCAAAGGTCGCCCATATCCCCTTTGGGATCGATCACGATTGAGGGGATATTGTCTATCACCGCCTCTTCGATGATATCCACACCCAAACCGGTCTTTCCTGAACCGGTCATCCCGATAATGGCAGCATGGGTCGTAAAATTTTTGTTTTTCAGCAGTGTCAGTACATCCGTTACTTCCTGCGTCTCTTTGTCTACATCTTTGCCCAGATAAAACAGTCCCAGTTTTTCATAAATCTCTTGGATAGCTTGCATACTTTTTCCTTGTTCTGATCATCAGATTATTGTAGCGAATTTTCAGCCGGGACGGGCTTAGATAACAGGAGTCGTTGATGGTATAGCAGGTGTTGTGGTATTGCTTTCCTGATGCTTTGGCGCAGCTTTGGTGGCTGCAGGCTTTTTAAGTTTTTTCTTTTTGGGGGGCTTGGGCTTTGAAATGCCCTGCACCATAAAGCTGATCGGCTCTTTATGTTTCTCTTTGAGCAGTACAATGACTTTGTCTTTTTGGTGATAGAGATCGAAAAGCTCGATATGTTTGATGACCGGATCTACTTCGACCTTCTCTTCATAGCGGGTCGGCAGGTGATAGCCATTGCCCTCCACCCTTACAAGGGTATTATCCTCTTTGAGTACAAGCCAGCATACCTTTGCCAAAGAGAGCCCATAGAGAGAATTCCCTGTCTCCTCCATACAGACTCTGCTGTATTCATCTTTGGTAATTGTAATATTGCCGTCTGACGCGATAATATCCAAATAGAGTACTTTGGTGGATTGGGTCACTTTTTTCG
>JALWKQ010000144.1 GCA_027081395.1 Sulfurovum sp.
GGTTCATTTACCATCGAAGATGATCCTGCGCTTATTGTGCAGACACTGAAATTCATCGCTTCACAGCCCAATCCGGTGCTCTTCGGCTTTGGCGGTATCGGCTCCACTCCCGATGACCATACACGAAAATGTGTTGCCATCGCCCTGCGTGACGGGAAACTCTACGAACATCCAGAAGCCAAAGAGATCATCGAGACAAGACTGGGTAAGGATGCCTACCCGCACCCCATCAAGATGGCACAGCTTCCAAAAGGGGCAAAGCTCCTGTACAACCCTGTCAACCAAATGCCTGCTTTCTATCTGGATGAGCGCTACTTTTTTATGCCGGGATTTCCCCAGATGAGCCATCCGATGGTGATGCATATACTTGAGCATATCATCCCGGAAGGCACACATACTTTCCGATATACATTGACAGCATCATGCAAAGAGAACCTCTTTATAGAGCTAATGGAAAAAGCACCCAAAGAGGTAGAGATCTCTTCACTCCCCAAACGTTATAATAATGGATGGAGTGTAACACTCTCGGTCGCTTCCAAAGATGAAACAGCGGCAAAATCCTATTTTGAAAAGTTCGTCACACTGCTGGAGTCAAACAAAATTGCCTACAAACTTGGTGAATCACAGTAACTCAAAGATTACGTTCGATCAGATCCAACACCTTTGGGATCTCCGCCTCATCCACTTTGCCAAACTTCTTGTAGATCACCCTACCCGCTTTGTCAAAAATGATGATATCTGAGTTGTCATCGGCAAGCTGCCACTTTTTGACCAGTACTTTTTGCTTGTCTTTGACATAGACCGTATCTGGAAACTGCTTTTGTTTCTTTTTGAGGAGTGACTCCAAAACCATGTTGGGCATCCATGTCGCTGCAAGGTTGATCACAGCGACCGAAGCAAATTTGTTGCGATCAAAGTGGCGTTTTTTGAGTGCCTGACTCAAGGCATCATTTTTTTTACGTTCATCCGGATCGACATAGAAAAGGATATGCACCTTCCCCTTAAGTGTATCAGATCGCCATGCACTGCCGTCTACCTTGGCACCCTCTTTGCCGCTAAGTACCACTTTGGGCGGGATCTTGCCTATCTCTACAGCAATACCGTATCCTGTCAACAGCAGCGCTGCTATGATTATCTTCTTCATCATCATTCATCCTCTTTTATTGATACTAAATCATAACATTATTATCGATTTTATGCTACCATTAGCCCAAATTTAACCTATGGAGATACCAAGATGGATATTACAAAACTCGGACACGGAGAGTGCCCAGATGCAGTGATCGCTTTGATCGAAGTGCCGCTCAACTCTAACATCAAATATGAATTTGACAAAGAAGCAGGCGGTATCGCAGTAGACAGAGTACTCTACTCAGCTGTCCACTATCCGGCAAACTACGGTTTCGTACCCAACACACTCTCTGATGACGGTGATCCGGCAGATATTCTGGTACTGTGTGACTATACACTTCAGCCCGGCTCTTATATCAAATGCCGTCTTGTCGGTGTACTGATGACAGAAGATGAGTCAGGCGGTGATGAGAAACTGCTTGCGGTGCCTACCGAGAAGATCGATCCGACCTATGCCAACATCAAAGATCTTGCCGATGTGCCCGAAGCGACACTCAACCGTATCAAAAACTTCTTTGAAACCTACAAAATGCTTGAGCCGAATAAATGGGTAAAAGTAGCAGGATTCAAAGATAAAAAAGCAGCGACTGAGATCTTAGAGAAAGCGATCAAAAACTACAAATAAGTGATCCAAGCGGCTCAGAGGAGCCCGCTTTCATCCTCTCTTTTCTCTACTAAAACCCCAACTCTTTCTTACGGTTGTCAAGGTAGCGATCGACCCCTTTGACGATCCCTTGTGCCAGACTTTGCTGATAGCGTCTGTCAAAGAGTCTTTGACGCTCTTTGGTATTGGTGATATAGCCGGTCTCAACCAGGATGGAGGGTCTGCTCGCACCCACAAGTACATAAAAAGGTGCGGGCTTGGCACCGCCGTTTCTGGTATCTGGATACTCTTTTTTCACATTTTGCATAATATTGCGCTGCACATCGATGGCAAGCTTGTTCGACTCTATGATCTTGGGACCGTTGAGTACGGAGTCGATGATCACATTTTTGCTCAGTGCATCCGCTCCCTGCAAAACAGCGGCATTCTCTTTGGCGGCAATACGCTGTGAGCGGGCATCCCTGGTTTTTTGTAAAAAGTAGGTCTCGATCCCCTCGATCTTTTCAAACTTGCTCTTGTCAGCGATCGCATTGGCATGGATCGAGATAAAAACCTTGGCGTTTAGTTTGTCAGCGATACGTGTACGCTCTCCAAGTGTCAAGAATCTGTCACTTCCACGTGTCAGATAGACTCTGTAGCCCTCATCTTCGAAGGCATCTTTGAGCTCTTTGACGATCTGCAGTACCGCATCTTTTTCACATTTGCCTGCACAGACTGCGCCACCGTCATGTCCACCGTGTCCCGCATCAATCACGATCAGATCATCGGAACGGTCGACACCCATACCGCCACACCCGACCAAAAACCACACCGCAGCCAAAACTGTCAAATATCTTTTCACTCTTTTTCCCTCTCTTTTGATTAAAAACCAAGCTCTTTTCGTCTATTGTTGAGATAGTTGTCGATACCTTCGGCAATCCCTCTGGCAAGCAGCTCCTGATACCTTCGGCTAAAGAGTCTCTTGCGCTCTTTCGGATGGGAAATATATCCCACTTCGACCAAAATAGAGGGACGGCTCGCACCTACCAGCACCCAAAAAGGAGCATGCCTCACCCCTCCGTCTTTGATCCCGCTGTAGTGTGCCCTGAGGTTGGTCATCATACGTTTTTGTACATCGATCGCAAGCTTATTCGACTCAATGATTTTGGGGCCGTTGAGCACAGAATCTACGATCACCTTTTTGCTCAGTCTGCTTCCTGCCCCTTTAAGTACAGCTGCGTTTTCCCGTGCCGCGATCCGCTTGGATTTGGCATCTCTGGTATTTTGCAAGAAGAAGGTTTCTATGCCATGGACACGGTTACGTTTACTCTTGGGAACGGAGTTGGCATGAATAGAGACAAAGACTTTTGCTCCCTTCTTGTCTGCGATATGGGTACGCTGCGGCA
>JALWKQ010000145.1 GCA_027081395.1 Sulfurovum sp.
TCGATTGCCGCTTTGGCAGCATCATAGGCAGCATTGGTGCCTGTGGCATACCCTGTACCCATCAGTGCCAGACCTCTATGACTCATGACAGTCTTAACATCGGCAAAGTCGAGGTTGATGTCATTTTCACCGTGTGAGAGGATCACCTTGGAGATCCCTCCGACAGCCTGTGCAAGGATATCGTCAACCATTTTGAAGCTCTCTTTGATCCCGAGGTTTTTATCGACAATCGAAAGCAGTCTTTCATTTGGTACAACAATGATAGAGTCACTTTCACGCTTGAGCTCTTCGAGACCCTCTTTTGCCAGTTTGGTTCTCTTGCGGCCTTCAAACTTGAACGGACTGGTAACAATTGAGACCGTCAGCGCACCAACCTCTTTAGCTGCCTGAGCGATGATTGGTGCTGCACCTGTTCCTGTACCGCCGCCAAGTCCTGCGGAGATGAAGACGATATCCGCACCCTCAAGCATCGCTTTGATATCTTCGAAACTCTCCAGTGCCGCTTCACGACCCTTTTCAGGTACCATACCCGCACCCAGACCTCTGGTAGCATTGAGGCCCAGCTGCATCTTGTATGGTGCCAGTGAACTCTCAAGTGCCTGTGCATCGGTATTGGCTACGATAAGATCAATCGTATTGATCCCCTCTTGGATCATATGATTGATCATATTTCCGCCGCCGCCGCCTACACCGATCGCTTTGATCTTTGCACCTGTTGTTTGGCATTTTGTTTCGACTATGTCGATTTCAAACTCTTCCATCTTTTCCCCCTTTGAATAGTGTTTGTGGTCTCTTCACCGCTAAAAAAGCTGCCTTGCCCAATTGGCGAGCTTTTTAAACGGATTGTTGTTCTCTTTTCCGATATCGGGCAGATCCTCAAATGAGAATGCATCGAGTTCGGAGTCAGATTCCTCTTGTGGTCTCGGCTCTTTTTTGGCTGCCTTTTTGTCTTCCACTTCGTTGATCGTGTTGGCGATCTTGATATCGTTCAGGTTCTCTTCATAGACTGTTTTGGAGTGTAGAAGCTCCTGCTGGAAGTCGATCTCATACTGGGTGTGTTCCCCTGCTTTGTAGAGCAGCAGACCTACCACCGTAGAGAAGGCGGGATCTTTGAGCTCATCGAACAGACCCTCGAGATCACGAGGTGCCGCGATCCTAACGGGCATACTTGGAAAGATCGACTGCGCCAGCTCTCTGATACCTTTGAGTTTGGTCATACCGCCTGTGAGGATGAGTCCTGCACCGATCTGCTCTTTGAGAGCAGATTTCTCCAGTGATTTTGCGAGGATCATCAGTGCCTCTTCGACACGTGAGAAGATCACGGAGTGTACGATCTCGAGTGAAACATTGTTGCGATTCTCTTCATCTCCGATAATAGGCAGTTCGATCACTTCATTGGATGTCTCGGCAAGATCCCCATGTCGGATCTTGACATTTTCGGCGACCTGAAGCGGCGTATGCAGTGCCATTGAGAGATCGTTGGTGATATGGTTGGAGCCCACACCGAGGAAGTCATTGTATCGGATAGAGTTGCCTGTATGGATGACAAGATTACTTGTCTGTCCGCCCAGATCGATGACGGCAACCCCCATCTCTTTTTCATCTTCATTCATAACGGCGATTGCAGAGGCGTAGCCGCTAAGTACAATACCGTCGATCTCAACACCGGCAGAGCGCACCGCTTTTTTGAGATTGGAGAGGTTGGATTTTTGGGTCATGATGATATTGACATCCGCTTCCATACGTGAAGCGTTCATACCGAACGGATCTTCGATAAAATCTTGATCGTCCACTCTAAAGTTGTACGGCAGTACATGTACCACTTCATACTCATTGGGGACATTGGCATTGTAGAGTGCTGTTTGCATTACACGGTTGATCTCTTTGATAGAGATATCCTTGTGCGGGATGTTGACTACCCCTGTGGAGTTGAGGCTTTTTGCATATGCATTTGAGATGGAGACGGTAGCGGTATTGATGTTGCTTCCGGCAATACGCTTAGCATCACCGATTGCTTTTTTGATCGCTTTGGAAGTGAGCTCAATATTGGTGATGGCACCCTTTTTGATGCCTTGGGATTTGGCGATGCCGTGTCCGAGGACATGGACTTTGCCATCCTCAATTTCAGCTATGATGGCACATATTTTCGTAGAACCGATATCGATAGCTAAAATTTGTTCACTCAATTTTTAAGTCCTCCCATATAGACTTTTGTCGGATACTTCTCATCTAACAGTTGGATAAGATTGTTTTCAAAGGTGCTCTTTTTGATCTTGGCTGTTGTCTGCTTGACAGTTTCGGCTTTCTCTGTGTCCGCAGGAAGAAGCTTTTGATCTTCTATCTTGTAAACTATAATCTTATCTCCTACGCTTATCATACCTTTTTCTTTATTAGATGTAAATAATTTTTGTAAAAATTGTAAACTTTCTTGTTTGTTAAGCGGATTTAGGTTGACATTATCTTCAAGCGAGAGATACTCGGAGTGGGTTGCATTAGCCTCATTGAATGTTTGCAATGTCTTGTCTGCAAGGGCGCTGAGTGCTTCTTTCTTTGCCTGGAGAGTATAGTCTGCACTTACTTGTGATTTGGCTTCTTCAAAGCTTTTTATTTTGGGCAGAACAACTTTGTTGAGCTTGACAGTTGCATAGTAGTCTCCGACAACTTTCGGTTTGAGGATAGTACCGTTATCTTTGGTCTGCAGTTCGTTCCAGAGTTCGGGACTGAGTTTTTTGTCTCCAAGAGGGAGGGTGATATCCTCGTTACTTCCCAGCTTTCCTTTTTTGAAAGCGATATAGGCTTTCTGTGCGGTTTTTTTGCTCTTTTTGAGCTGGAGATCTTTTTCGACCAGATCTTTCGCGTCTTCAAAGCTGAGCTGCTTGCCTTTGGCATCAGTATAGTTGAAGCTATTGGTCTCATAATAGTTTTTTAGCTCTTCGTCTGTGACATTGATATCATCCGATCCTGTCCAGACAATAGAGAGATCATACATTTTCGGTGTCTTGTAGTTCTCTTTGTGTGCTTCCCAGAAGGCTTTGAGTTTACTCTCATCAGGATTGATCGTGACATCGTTCTCTGTCAATACCTTGTAGGCGATTTTGTCAGCGACATTGAT
>JALWKQ010000146.1 GCA_027081395.1 Sulfurovum sp.
CTTCAGATGAAGCTCAACGCCTTTATTCAGAAGATCAAGGATCGGATGCACAAAGACGGCTTTGCTCCCGATTCGTTTGAGATTATCGGACGGGTGAAACACTACTACTCGATCTACCTCAAGATGCACCGCAAGGGTGTCAGTATCGATGAGGTGCTTGATCTGCTTGCTGTGCGTATCATCGTCAAAGAACCGATTGAGTGTTACCGGGTACTTGGTCTGATGCATCTTGGCTTCACGCCTCTGGTTTCCCGCTTCAAAGACTACATTGCGGTACCCAAAGAGAACGGGTACAAGACGATCCATACGACACTCTTTGATGAAGAGGGGATCATCGAAGCACAGATACGTACCGAAGAGATGCACCGTCTTGCAGAGTATGGGATCGCGGCACACTGGAAGTACAAAGAGGGAGGCAACGGTGTCAATCTGGACTGGCTCGAGAGCTTGCACTACCAGAACGATTCGGTCGAGGAGTTCTATGAACTTGCCAAGAGCGATCTTTTCTCTGAGGATATCACGGTATTCTCTCCACGGGGAGACTACTACACCCTTCCCAAAGACTCTGTGGCGCTTGACTTCGCCTATGCGGTACACTCTGCGATCGGCGAGACCGCAAGCGGCGCACTGATCAACAAGCAGAAGGCTTCGCTGCTGAGCGTGCTCAAAAACGGTGACATCGTCAAGATCCTACGTGATGATGAACCGCATCTGCACTGCTCGTGGGTCGAGAGTGTCAAAACCTCCAAGGCAAAAGAGGGCATACGGGCACTCTGCCGGGCACGGATCAAGGAGAACAACCGTCATGCTGCGCTCAATATCCTCGCTACGCTCTTTGGCAAACGATACGAAGAGATGGCAGATCTGATCGCAGCACTGGGGCTCGAGGAGAATATCCACAAATTGCCTGAACAGCTTGATTTTTATAAAGAGGTGATCCATCAGATCGCCAAATATATGGGCAAAAAAGAGGTACGTTTCTGGGAACTTCTCAAAAAAGGATACAAAAAGCCCAAGATCAAAGAGATAGAGCACTTCCGTTTCTTCACGAACAAGCCGCTTGACGGGGTTGAGTTCGATTATTGCTGTCATCCCAAAGTAGGGGATCAGATCGTAGCTTTTTATAAGGACAGTAAGGCTATTATACACCATAAATTATGCAAAAAAGCACATGAGAAGATCCAGGCACATGAGCCGATGGTCTATGTCAACTGGAGCAGGTCTCAACTCTCCCGTTTCAGGCTGACGATCAGTCTGCAGAACCAGAAGGGTATTTTGGCGGATCTGCTGACAAGGCTCTCGGAGCTGGATCTCAATGTGCTGAGCATCGAGCTGGGTATTCAGAGCAGTGAGCAGGCGGAGTATTGTCAGATCGAAGTAGAGAGCGGACAATACAACAGGAGTGAACTCAAAGAGCTGATCTCCCAAAAGTTCAAGCTTATAGAGATCATCAGTCTCGATGACGCATACAACACATGAAGGATAGGGTAACAGATGGCAAACAGTGATGCGAGAGTAGCAACCGCACTTGAAGAGATCGGCAGAGGCACTGCCGAAGTGATCGATATGGAACGTATAGAGAAACTGGTCTCAGACTATTATGAGAACGGGACAGGCTATACAGTGAAGGCAGGCTTCGATCCCACAGGCAGCGATCTGCATCTGGGGCACACTGTACTGCTGCAAAAGCTTCGTGCCTTTCAAAAACACGGTGGACGTGTCCAACTGCTTATCGGTGATTTTACAGCGATGATCGGCGATCCTACAGGCAAGAGTGAAACACGCAAAGTGCTTGACCGTGAGACGATTCTCGAAAATGCCAAAACCTATACCGATCAGGTATTTAATATCCTCGATGAGAGCAAAACCGATGTGGTCTTCAACTCTGAGTGGCTGGATAAACTCGGCGCATCAGGTATGGTGGCACTGACAACGACCTTCAATGTGGCGCGTATGCTTGAGCGGGATGATTTTGAGAAGCGCTACAAAGCGGGGCAGAGTATCTCTATCTCGGAGTTCATCTACCCACTGCTTCAGGGGTATGACTCAGTGGCACTCGAGTCTGACATAGAGATCGGAGGAACGGATCAGAAGTTCAACCTCTTGATGGGAAGACAGCTGCAGCGTACCTATGGCGTGGGTAAGGAGCAGGCGGTATTGATGATGCCTATCCTCGAAGGGCTCGACGGTGTGCAGAAGATGAGCAAATCGTTGAACAACTATATCGGTATCACCGAAGCCCCCAAAGATATCTATGCCAAGACACTCTCAATCTCTGATGAGTTGATGTGGCGCTATTACGAACTCTTGAGTGAAAAATCGCTTGAGGAGATCGCAGAGATGAAAGCAGCGGTTCTTGATGGCACTCTGCACCCTAAAAAGGTGAAAGAAGATCTGGCACTCGAACTCGTTACAAGATTTTATAATGAAGAGTTGGCTACACTGGCTAAAGAAGAGTTTGACAATGTGTTCAAACAAAACCAGCTCCCCTCTGATATGAAAGAGGTGGCACTCGAAGAGGGTATCTGGATATGCAAGGCTTTGGTCGATGCGGGTATCGAGCCTTCGACATCACAGGCAAGACGGGATATCAAGCAGGGTGCGGTACGTATCGATCAGGAAAAAGTGACTGATGAGAAGCAAAATCTCGAAAAGGGAGAGTATATTCTCCAAGTCGGCAAAAGAAAGTTTGCGAAAGCGAAGGTGGGATGATGAAATTTAAACCGTTGAAAATAGGAAAATACACGATAGAGAAGCCGATCATTCAAGGTGGTATGGGAGTTGGCATCTCCTGGGATCAGCTCGCCGGCACAGTCTCCAAAGAGGGAGGTCTCGGCGTGATCTCGGCAGTAGGTACCGGGGTCTATAAAAACCGCTCATATCTTGACGACAAGCAGATGGTGGGCAAAGAGCACCGTCCGCTCGATGCGATCAACTTTTACTCCTTCAAGGCACTCAAGCAGATATTTGACAATGCCAGAAAGATATGTGGAGACAGACCGCTTGCCGCCAATATCCTCTATGC
>JALWKQ010000147.1 GCA_027081395.1 Sulfurovum sp.
TTTTTATTGGGGCAGGAGGTACGGCGCAGTCCACTGCTGTGATCCTCAAAGAGGCAGGCTACCAAGTCTCCCTGCTCAACCGGAGCGCACCGAGACTTGAGAGGTTTGCCAAAGAGGGTTTTGAGACAGCTACCTTTGAAGCGTTTACCCCAAAACCCTATGATCTGATGATCAACATGACCTCTGCCGGTCTGGAAGATGAGAACCTGCCTGCCCCCAGAGAGATCCTTGAGGCACTTATCCCACAGGCAAAAGCGTGTGTCGATGTAATCTACGGTAAAGAGACACCCTTTTTGCGACTGGCAAAAGAGCTTGGCAAACCAACCAAAGACGGCTCAGATATGCTGCTCTATCAGGGGATCATCGCGTTTGATCATTTTACCGATCACCGCTATAGCTTCGATGAGATCAAGCAGTATATGCAAAAGGCGTTTGACTGATTACTCAGTCAAGCCTTTGAGTATCTTCTGCATCCCTGTTTGGGCCTTTTCAAGTACCTCTACATCTTTTGGATCTTCTATCGCCATGGAGCTCATCCAGTTATAGACAGACGGAAATGCGATCTCCATGCGGTCTGCACCTTTTTTCTTCGCCAGATAGAGAGAGCACGGCGCAAATGCACCCGCCTCGGGATGACGCTTGGCGATAGTATAGATGACAGGCAATTTACAGATCGAATAGACCTCGTAAAAATCATACCCCTCATACTTGGCATCATCAAAATCATCCCCAAGGTTATTGAAACCTGCGATCACAAAACCGTTCGGTGAGAGCTCTCCCTCAAATCCCATCTTGAACTCGTCGAGTTCATCCTCCCAGTCTTTTGGATCTATCTCCATACTGAACACGGTAACAAGATCACCCTTTGATGGTTTGGTCTGATATGGGAGCTTTTCATAATGCCCATTTGGCATTGCCGTTTTCAGTACATCTCTCACCTCATTTTTAAGTGCCTTGAGTGTGGCATCATCTTGGGGAGCATGCATGATCTTTGCCATCGCTTCGGCACTCAGTGATGCCACTGCGATGTTCTTGTCTCCCTTGCGGGTGTAGATAGACATACTCATTGGGGCAAAAAGTCCTACGTTGGGATACTTCTTTGCCAGTTCAAGCACTTTGTCCTTTTTATAAAATGTAAAGAGGTTGTAGATGTCAAAGTCCGATGCTTTAAACTGCTTTTTGAACGGTCCGTTCATATCGCGGTTGGCAGAGACCGTAAATCCCGCTTTTTCAAATGCGCTTTGAATGCTCGCCGGTGTGATCTTGCCGTCACTGCTGTCCGAAACAAATACCTCTATATCCTGCTTGAGACTGCTCTCCTGCGCTGAAGCTTTCTGTGCAGTCATATTCTCTTTTGTATCTTTGGCAAACGCCATTCCGACAATAAGGGATACTCCCAAAATGCCTCTCATTACTGTGTTCATCTATCATCCTTTTGTTGAATCTTTATAAGAGAGTATAGTCAATGAGTGTAAAAAATATGTAAAAACCGGATCACAGTTTGATATAGATAAACCCGCGCAACTGCCGCTCAATAATCTCTACAATACCGGCTGTACCGAAACTCAAATCATCAATAAGCTCTTTTCGCTTGATACCAAATGTCCTTAGGGAATTTTCACAGGCAATAAACTCTATATCATAAGTCACCAGTGCCTCTATACGTACACGTGTATCTTTGTCACTGTTTTTACGAAGCACTTTAACACCCTGACTATACACCACTACTGCCACTTCCGTATTTTCCGGTCTGTAGTATTTGATCACATTATTGATTGTGCTTAAGACATGGTTCACTTCTCTGTCATCATCACTGTCAATAGAAAAAACGATTTTCCTTGGATTGTCAATGGAGGGTTTCGGTGTTGCAAATTCAGTTTCTGCCATGACAAAAGTATTAAAACAGATACATAGTAAGCAAACTTTTTTAAAAAATAGCATGGGATACTCCTTTTCTATTTACTGTTTCTTTGTTTTTGGATCTTGATGGATTCATTCAATATATCTATAAAATCATCCCTGTTCCATGCACCAGGAATACGTTTTATCTTGACTTTATCACTTTTCTTGTCAACAAAAATAAAGAAAAATGACGGTGTCATATTTACATGTAACCCCAAAGGAAGAGACTCTTCACTAAGATCTACGGGAACCACTACAAAATACTTGTTCAACAGTTTTATAATCTCGCTGTCATGACATACTTTGTCCATTTTGATACAATACCGGCAATGGGGTGCCGTCGCTTTGATCAAAATGATTTTCCCTTCTTTTTTTGCTTTCTTCAATGCATTCTCAAAAGAGGCGTAATCTATCTTTTTCTCCTGCTTTATTTTCTCATCAAGATCATAGACGAAATTACTGATCGCTTCAATATCTTCTAGACTCAATTTGCCTTTCAAGCTCGGCATCGTTCCAAAACTTCCACCTACTTTCGGATGCAACACACTCTTTTTCTTATCTGGATAGATGATATAATCTGCTATAAATGCGCTAACCTCCATACGATGGATATCCTCATCAGCCTCCGGATCGCCTATTTTTGCTTTCATCTGTGTCGATATCATGCTTAAAGGCGGTGCTTTTAGTTTCAGGAGTGTATTGTTGCTCTCCATAAAGTTTTTGACCAGCTTTTCTTCAGGGATATACAATTCGTGGCATTGCGAACATACTTTCTTATATACCTCTTCTCCTCTGTCTGCATAAACAGTCTGTAAACCTATAAACCCAAACAGAACCATGATAGAGAGTATTTTATTCATTTTTTATCCTTTTTATTGCGTTCTTTCGCTTCTTTTAAAAGTGACAGGAAGTCCTCTTTCCCCCAGGCACCCGGCATATTGAGCAGCACTTTACCGTTTGCATCGACAAAAATGAATGTCGGCGTAAGCGGTGCTTTCAGCCCCAACGGCAAAGCGTGCTTTTTGACATCGATCACAACGGAAATGAAATCATCATTCAGTGCTTTGACCACATCATCCTCGATCATCACCTCCCGCTCCATCTTTCTGC
>JALWKQ010000148.1 GCA_027081395.1 Sulfurovum sp.
GAGTATTCTCAAGGGTACTATCTCGGTGAGCCTAAACCGATTGAAGCCTATCTCAATCCAAACAGATAACTTACTACATTTAACTTACTTGGATATAATACTTCACTTTTAGAATCAAATGACAATAGCGGAGTACAATATGGGTATGTTTGAAGATGATGACAACGATTACGGATATGATGACTACAAGGAGGATTTTATGGGGCGAACGCCCAAGTCCTCCTATTTTGAGATCGCCAAAACGGCAAATCAGAATGTCGTAGAGCATGAGCTCGAAGCGGTCTTTAGACGTCTGGCTGTTGCAGAGCGGATGCTTGAAGAGCGCGGGCTTGATGAAGAGCTTGAACGTGAGATACAAAATACGATGATCGATAAAGATATCGATGACAGAACGGCGACGGTTTTTATAGACCTTGTCTCCTCTATCGTAACAAAGTGTGAGTAGGAACTGACGTGCTTGATGCGGTTGAGCGAAAGATAGAGCAATATATTCAAGATCTGGATGATCCTGAGATCACAGCACTTTACAGGGCACTGCCTGCAGGCAAACGTCTGCGTGCGAAACTGATCTTGAAAATCGCCGGCAATGGTCTGTCGGCAGTCAAAACAGCGGCGATCGTAGAGATGATCCATGCAGCAAGTCTGCTGCATGACGATGTGATCGATGATGCGGATACCAGACGTGCCAAACCTTCGCTCAATGCACTCTACGGCAACAAAACAGCGATCATGCTTGGGGATGTGCTCTACTCCAAAGGCTTTGTTGAGCTCAACACACTTGGCGTACCTGTGGCGCAGCTGATCTCCAACGCCGTTACACAGCTCTCTCTGGGGGAGCTCAAAGATGTCTCTCTCTCCAGCCGTTTCAATACAGACAGAGATGCCTATCTCCATATGATCTACCAAAAGACCGCATCTTTGATGGAAGCGAGTGCAGGTGCTGCGGCACTGCTTGCAGGCAAAAGCGCAGATGCCTATATGACCTACGGAAGAAACCTCGGTATTGCTTTTCAGATGATCGATGATATTTTGGATATCACCTCAGACAGTGCGACACTGGGCAAACCGGCACTGCATGATTACGAAGAGGGTAAGACCACTCTGCCTTATATCTATCTCCATGAAGCACTCGACAAGGCAGGGCAGGAGAGGCTCAGATCTCTGCACGGCAAGAGTCTTACCGATGAAGAGCAGGTATGGATCAAGGATAAGATGAAAGAGCATGAGATCATCCAAAAGAGCTTCCTGGAAGCGCGGGAGCTGGTAGCCGAAGCGATATCGCTGATGGACAATGAGGGGGAAACAGCACTCAGTTCCATCGCGATGGCAATGATTGAAAGGGATTTTTAATGTATTATCAAGTCGTAAGCTTTTCACACAAAAACTGTGATCAGGCGATGCGTGAACAGCTGGCATTTGCAAACGATGAAGAGAAGAAGCAGATGCTCGATCAGCTCATCGCCTTTGAGTTTGTCCATGAAGCGTTTATCATCTCTACATGCAACCGTGTAGAGGTCGTCCTGGCAACACGTGACAACTTCTCCTCCTTTCATGCGGTACTGGGGCTCATGGCGCAAAAAAGCGGTATGAATTTCTATGCTCTCAAAAGTACAGCAAAGCGTTATGATGATGAGGATGCGGTACACCATCTCTTCTCGGTCGTCTCTTCACTCGATTCGCTGGTAGTAGGGGAGTCTCAGATCACAGGGCAGGTCAAGGAGGCGTTCAGACTTTCGCATGACAACGGTACAGCCGGACGCAGGCTCAATCGTCTGATCTCCTATGCCGTCAAGTGTGCCGCAGAGGTACGCAACACAACCAACATCTCCCAAAATCCAATCTCAATCGCATCAGTCGCTGTCGCACAGGTACACAAGATTTTGGGTGACAACATACAGGGTATGACAGGGGTGGTCGTGGGTGCCGGTGAGATGGGTGTTCTGGCTGCAAAACACCTGCTGCGTATCGGATGTGATGTGATCCTAATCGGACGTGACCAACAGAAGGTAGAACAGGTAGCTGCAACACTGGGAGAGAATGTCAAAGCAGCCACAATGGAGAAGCTGCCGAAATATATCAACCGATACAGACTCCTTTTTTCTGCCACCTCCTCTCCCGAGCCTGTCATCACTGAAGCACTGATAGAGAACGAAACGCTCCCTCGCCTCTGGTTTGATATGGCGATCCCCAGAGATATTGCCGATATGGATCTGCAAAAGCTTCAGATATTCCGTATCGATGACCTGAGATCGATCTCCAAAGAGAATCACGCCTTGCGGGAAGAGCAGGCACTTCAAGCTGCAGAGATCGTAGAACGCTATACCGAGGAGTTCTATGCATGGCTTAGGGCACTCTCTATTGAACCTGTGATCAAACAGATGCGACAGCATGTCAACGAAGCGATCGACGCAGAGATCAGACGTGCAGTCAAAAAAGGGTTTGTCCCCGGTGAATATGAGGAGAATATGCGCAAGATGGCAACGCAGATGTTCAACCGATTTTTGCATGATCCGACACAAAACCTTCGCAAATCATCCACAGAAAAGAAAAATGCCAACTGTATTGAAGCCGTCAAGAGGATGTTCAATATCGATACAGAGCATATCGATTTCAAGCAGTACAAATCAGACCACCATACCAAAGGATACAACGCGTGAGATTTTCAAAACTTTTGATACCTACGAGCAAAGAGACTCCCAACGATGCAACACTGGCGAGTCATATCTATCTGATCAGAGGCGGCTTCATACAGTCCGTCGGAGGCAGCGGACTTTACAACTTTCTGCCGCTTGGCAAGCGGGTACTTGACAAGGTCAAGCAGGTCGTCAAAGAGGAACTTGATAGTGTCGGCTGTCAGGAGGTGAGTCTTGCGTTTGTGACACCGGCATCACTCTGGGAAGAGAGCGGACGCTATGAGAAGTACGGCAAGGAATTGCTGCGTTTTAAAGACCGCAAAGAGAATGCGTTTGTACTCGG
>JALWKQ010000149.1 GCA_027081395.1 Sulfurovum sp.
CAAGTCTCTCAAGACTACGTTTTTTCACCTCGACAGGGTAAAGTGAAAGTGTATAGTCAGGGAGGCGTTGCTGTCTCTTCATCATCTCCTGCAGACGCAGAGCCTGGGTACTGGGCATTTTAGCTCCCCTTACCTTCGGCGGCATCCTGCCGGAGATCTCTGTGAAGCTCCATGCAGGCAGCTTTAGCCCTCATGGATATCACCGATGAAGCGTTCGAGCAGGTACTCCTTGCTGGCGACCATCAGGTCGTCAGGCACCTCCTGTCCTGTACTGAAATAGGACATCGGGATATCATACTGCAGCATGAAATTGAGCAGTGTACCAAAATGCTTCGTCTCGTCAAACTTGGAGATGATCAACGAATCAGGACCCAGAAAAGAGAAGTTTTTATGGATATCCTCCATATCTTCGTACTTGACTGTCGCGGGCAGTACCAGCGTCACCTCCATCGCCCGATGTAGATCGCTGTTGACATACTCCACGGTTTTGATGAACTTCTGGGTATCGTAGGGAGACATCCCCGCAGTATCTATCAAAACCACATCATAATCTGCCAGCCGCTGCATCGCCCCCATGAACTCCTCTACACCGTTGACGGCGATATGCTCTATCTGCATGATCTGGGCATAGTGTGCCAGCTGTTCGACCGCACCGACCTTGTAGCTGTCGAGGTTGACCAGTGCGACCCGGTAGGGATGATCGAGCAGATAGGCATAGCGTGCCGCAAGCTTGGCGATGGTCGTGGTCTTGCCCACACCTGTAGGGCCGACAAGCATCATCACTTTGGAGAGAGTAAGATCCTCCTCCTTGAGCTTGAGTGCCTCATCGATCTCCTCAAGCAGATAGGAGACCAGCAGCGTTTTGTCAGCAAGCAGCTCTGTGCCGATCAGACTTGCCAGCTGTGCGTCAAGCCATGGCTCGGCAATGCCCTTCTTCATAAAGAGCGCTTTGACCTCTGCAGCGATATCATTCTGCTCGAGTATCTCCTCCTTGATCCCCTGCTTCATGCTCTCAAGCTCTGCTCTAAGTGCGCCTATCTCTCCTGTCAGTGCCGTCTCAGCGTCCCTGTTCTCCTCTTGGCTGCTGAGCGCCTCTTGCGTCAGACCGAAAGAGCGCTCCATAAAAAGGGTTTTGGGTACCGCGATAACCACTTCACAGCGCAGCTTGCCGTCATCATACTTCAGCTGTTTTGCCGAGACGAGTTTGACATCACTGCCGTACTTCTCTACAGCCTGATCGTATGCTGATTTTGGGTCACTGGCTACAAATGTTTCGTTGATCATCTCATTCCTGTATTTTCTATTTTTTCTCTCATATATCCAAGCGGTATCTGCACCGACGCTCTGCTCAGATGTCCCGGATGCGGCAGGTTCAGGCGCTCTGTCTCCATCCTGACACCCTCATAGTAGATCATATCGATATCAAGTGTGCGCGGTGCATCCTGAAAAGTGCGCTTGCGTCCGAAACGCTTCTCTACACGCAAAATGTAGTGCAAAAGCGCTTTGGGCGGAAGCTTCGTACTTACAAGGATCAGTGCATTGTAGAAATCTTCCTGCTCGGTATATCCAAAAGGAGGATTTCTCAATATCGGCGAGCACTCTATGATCTCAAGCAGCCTGCTGCGCTGCAAGACCCAAAAGAGATGTTCAAAACGCCTGAGTGTATCACCGATATTGCCGCCGATACCAAGCAACGCTCTGTGAGCCCCGCTATTTCTTCTATCTGTATTATAGGGAAAATGGGAGGTAGAAATCAATGTCAGGGTATCACTGAGTTGTTTTCTTCTTACCATCTTTCCCTGCCTTATTCATTTGGTGCGTGATTACACACCCTACTACCTGCTACCTAAAACCTGCTCTCTGTCACAGTACTTTCGCTCTGCCGTCTACCATTGCGACCATATCTTCGATACGGATACCAAACTCTCCGGGGATGTAGATACCCGGCTCGATCGTATAGACCATACCATCCTCTATGCGTGTGTCTGAGCGAGAGGAGATATAGGGCATCTCATGGATATCGAGTCCTACGCCGTGTCCTGTCGAATGAACATAGTACTTGCCGTATCCGGCCTTGGTGATGATATCACGGGTCAGGGCATCGACCTTTTTGGCTTTCATCCCGCTGCGCGCTTTGGCAATGGCATGGTCATGTGCTTTGAGTACCAGATCGTACGCCTTTTGTATCTTCTTGCGTTTGAAACGCTGATGGGTATCAAACATCAGATACTTATCCGCCTGCACCGTACGTGTCCTGTCACTGCAGTAGCGCTTGTACTTCAATCCTGCATCGACAAGCAGCAGATCATCTTTTTGCAGGACTGTCTCCGTCGGTGTCGCATGCGGCTTGGCTGCATTGGCATTGATCGCAACGATCGGATCGAAGCTGAGCTCGTACCTGCCGTAGTCACTCAGCACACTCTTTGCCATATAGGTAAGCGCATATTCATCTTTGCCAAATCCCTTGCTTCGGATCTCTTTGGCAAGATGCTTGAAGGCTTTGCGCCCGAGCTTTGCCGCTTTGGCGAGGATCTTGAGCTCTTCGTCACTCTTGATGATACGCTTCTTGTGCGAAAAGTCCGGTTCGGGAACCAGTCGGCACTTCACCGCCGATGTGATACGCTCAAAGCCAAACACCGTCCACTCTTTGGGATCAAAAACGAGCTTTTTGATCCGATGCTTCTTGATCAGCGTAACCGCCTCGGCATAGAGATCACCAGTGATCTTTACCTCTGCATCTCTGACGTGCTCTTTGGCATCCACAGTGTAGCGTCCGTCGGTGATAAAGTACGCCTCTTTGCCAAAACGCAAATAGAGTGCATTGTCGCAGCTGTATCCGCATTCGTAATAGATAGCGTTTTCATCTTTGAGCATATAGTTCATGGGTGACCTTGTAGGCGGGCATCGCTGCCCGTAAGTATTATGGAGCGATTATCCCTGCTGCTGGGCTTTTT
>JALWKQ010000150.1 GCA_027081395.1 Sulfurovum sp.
CCATAGAGAGAATTCCCTGTCTCCTCCATACAGACTCTGCTGTATTCATCTTTGGTAATTGTAATATTGCCGTCTGACGCGATAATATCCAAATAGAGTACTTTGGTGGATTGGGTCACTTTTTTCGCTTTTTGAAGATAGGTATAGAGTTGGGCATTGGAGTCTCTCATCATAGATACCACAGAGAAGAGTGCTACCATGATGATCCCCAGAAGCAGTATAGAGATCAACACCTCTATCAGTGTGAAGCCACGTCTATGCAGCAGCATTATCCATCCATGATACCGACACGAACCGCCTCTTCGTAGCTCGTCTCGCCTGCGATCAGCATCTCTCTGAGTTTGTCAGAGATCGTTCTCATACCGCGTTTTTTCATCGCCTCTCTGACCTGATGGTCATTGAAGCCATCTTTCATCATCTCTTTGACCTCATCGTCGATGATAAAGAGTTCACCGATCGCCTGACGTCCTTTATATCCTGTAAAGTCACACTCTTTACATCCTTGCGCTTTATAGTAGATGCGATCGACAGGGAGGTCAAGCTCTTCCATTACGACAGGGGTGAGTGTCGTCTGCTCCTTACAATGCTTGCAGAGCTTACGTGTCAAACGCTGTGCCAATACCCCAAGCAGGGTTGAAGAGATCAAAAAGTTTTCGATCCCCATATCCATCAATCGGCTCAAAGAGGAGGTCGCATCGTTGGTGTGAAGTGTCGAAAGTAGCAGGTGCCCTGTCAGCGCCGAACGCAATGCGATGTCTGCCGTCTCGGAGTCACGAATCTCTCCGACCATGATGATATCAGGGTCTTGTCTCAGAATAGAACGCAGTCCCGCAGCAAAGGTCAATCCCACTTTGGTATTGACCTGTATCTGCGAGATGTTCTCCGCATTGTACTCGACCGGATCTTCAACAGTAATAATATTTTTGTCCGGTGTTGCGATATGCTGCAAACAGGCGTGCAGCGTCGTTGATTTACCCGATCCCGTAGGTCCGGTCACCAGAATCATACCATGTGCATGGTTGAGCAGTTTGTAGAGGTTTTTGGTGATATCCTCCTGGAATCCCAAAGACTCCAAAGTGGGGATGTGCTCACTCTGTGCCAAGATACGCATTACCACACGCTCTCCGTGATAGGTAGGAAGGATCGATACACGCACATCGATATTTTTGCCGGAGATACTCAGCTGAGTTCTGCCGTCTTGCGGCACCCTCTTTTCGGAAATATCAAGATTTGAGATAACCTTGATACGGTTGATAACCAAGTTGACAATCGTTTTTTCAAGATCCAAATGCTTTTTGAGCGCACCGTCTATACGCAGACGTACCTCACCTTTGCGCTCCAGACTTTCAATATGGATATCGCTCGCACCCTTTTTGAGTGCCTGAAAAAAGAGCGAGTTTACCAGCTTAATAATCGGTGCGGAGTCTTCGCTTGATAGCAAATCCTGCGAATTTCGGATAAACTCAAGCAGATCACCTTCAACTTCGATCAATTCATCGGATGTGGTCGCCATCTCCTCAAAATCAGACCCCGTCTGAATCTCAAGAAATTTGTTTTTGAGCCTCTCAAAGCTCTCTGCATCGAGGATATTGACCGGATAGTTGAGTGAAAGCTTCGCAAGATAGTTCAACGCATCCGGGAGGGTTGCCTCCTCTACAATGGCTGTCTTGATACCATTGATCTCTGAGAAAAGCAGAGAGTGCTTGAGTGCAAGCTTGTGATTGATCTCCTCTTCCCATAGTGGTTCGAGATTGACATCTTCCAAACGGGGGAACTGCATCGGGTTACTCCTCTCTTTGCATCATAGAGCGCAGACTACCATTGGCTCTTCGCTGGATTCTACGATGGGCAGGAGCAAGCTCTTGATTTTTTTCCTCTATACCTTCTCCCTTATTTAGCGCTCTTCGTATATAGGCATTGTAACGCATCTGAATATCTTCCAACTCTGCCAATGCCGTGCGAAGCTTCTGCAGGTCATCACTTTTACGTACAATATAGGGTGTCAGATAAATCACAACATTGATTTGACTATCTGCACTTCCATTAGAAGTGAAGAGTCTACCTAAGACGGGTATATCACCAAGTAACGGTACCTTGACACTTGTTTTCCCTCCTGAGCTTTTCATCAACCCACCTAGGATAATTGTCTCTCCATTGTTAACTATCGCATTGGTCGTTACTTTTCGCTTAGTTGTGGTCGGACGGTCTGCCGAGGCACTTGAACCCGGCAAGATATCTTCAATCTCCGCTTCAACTTCAAGAGTCACTTTGTTGTTACTAGAGAGTCTCGGCTTTACCTTCAGTGTAATACCGATATCTTCTCTGGAGTAGCTATTGATGATATTCCCCTGTCCCTGAGTACTCTGCTGTGCCTGTGTCAGGATCGACTGGGTCTGTCCCACCTGTATTGTCGCCTCTTTGTTGTTGGTACAAAGCACTGATGGTTCACTTAGGATATGTGCCGCTCCATTCTGTTTGAGCAAGTCAAGCTTGGCACCAAGTGCAAAGACCTGACTAATCCCACTGTCAAATTTAAAAGCTCTGTCCTCAGTTACGATGGGATTACCATTTGCATCATATACTGTCTGTTGAGTATTAAGAAAGCTCAAAAGTGTCGGCGAGATCATCAGAGATGATGCTCCCATATTGGCAGCAGCGGAGAAGAGACCCATTGAAGTGATCTTGCCACCTTCAAAGCCATACCTCAACCCGATCTGCTCAGCAAGATCTGTATTGATCTCAACAATCCTTGCTTTGACATAAACCTGCACTTTGGGAATATCGATCTTTGCAACTGTCTCACGGATATTTTTGATCTGCTCACCCGTTGCCAATACGATCAGGGCATTACGTTCTACATCGGCAACCACCATTGCTTTGCTTGGCGGCTTGCCTCCTTTTTTGGGATGCTTGATCGCTACTGAGTTCATCTGAG
>JALWKQ010000151.1 GCA_027081395.1 Sulfurovum sp.
CGGTGAGCGGGTCGTCACTCTGGAGCATGACGGAGAAAGTGTCACCGGGGTCAAAACACCTCATGCGAGCTACAGTGCCGAGCATGTCGTCATCGCCACCGGCGGCAAGGGGTATCCGATGCTCGGTACCGAAGGAGACGGATATCTGCTTGCTGAGGCTACCGGACACAAGGTCACACCCCTCTACCCTGCGATGATGCCGCTCAAACTCAAAGAGAAGTGGGTCGCCAACTGCCGTGCCGACACCATCGCCAAGGTCGAGCTACGCGTTGATATGAAAAAATATAAAAAGCTGCATGCCACAGGAGATCTCATCTTTACCAAAGAGGGTATCAGGGGCCCTGTAGTGCTCGACTTCTCCCGCGAGATCACACCGCTGCTTGCCAAGTATGACGAGGTGCCGCTGCTTGCGAACTTCACCAAAGGGATGAACGAAGAGCAGATACGCACCCACTTTAAAAAGACGATACGCAAGTCACCCGACATCGACACCCTCGCCCTTGTGCGTACCCTCCTCCCCGAGTCGCTCAGCCGTGAGCTCATTGCTCTGGCATCGTGCGATCCTGCCCTCACCCTCGCCAAACAGCAGGGCAACGCCCGTGACCGCCTCATTAAGCTGCTGGTCGCCACACCACTGACGGTCAACGGTCACGACGGCTTCAAAATGGCAATGATCACCCGCGGTGGTGTACACCTCAAAGAGATCGACCCCTACACCATGCAGAGCCGCCGCCTGGGCGGACTCTACTTCTGCGGTGAAGTGGTAAATCTCGATGGCCCGTGCGGCGGCTACAACCTGCAGTGGTCTTTTGCAAGCGGATACCTTGCCGGGCAGCTTAAGTCCTGATTTTTATGGTAAAATGCCATCCATTATTTATATAGATAAGCTAAGGATAGAACCTTGTTCAATATACAGAACTACTCCAAACAAAATATCAAAAACGACATCCTCTCAGGTGCGCTGGTCGCTGTGGCGCTGGTGCCTGAGGCGATCGCTTTTTCCTTTATCGCGGGAGTCTCTCCTGTGGTGGGGCTCTATGCTGCCTTTATTATCGGGCTGATCACAGCACTCATGGGCGGCAAGCCCGGGATGATCTCCGGTGCGACGGGCTCGGTCGCTGTGGTCTTCGTGAGTGTGGGGCTCTGGGTCAAGCAGCACTACCCGCAGCTCGATACCGAAGCACTCAGCTTTATGGTGCTCAACTACATCCTCATCATCTCCATCATCGCAGGACTGATACAGATACTTATCGGGCTTTTGAAGATGGGGAAGTTTATCCGTCTTGTCCCTCAGCCTGCGCTCTTTGGCTTCGTCAACGGTCTGGCGATCGTTATCGCACTCGCACAGCTGCCTTTCCTTGCTCCAAGCAACATGGATCAGTATGACTCATGGATCGAGATCGTCAAGGCAAGTGGGCAGGAGAACTATGTGATGTATATCATCATCATCGCGACGATGGCGATCATGCAGTTCTTGCCCAAGATCAGCAAAGCCGTACCTGCCGGATTGGTTGCTATCGTGACGATCACGCTTATTGTACACTTCTTTCATATCGATACCAAAACTGTCGGGGATCTCGCCGATCTTTCCAATGTCTCACTCCCCCACTTTGTCATGCCCCACTGGGAGCTGCTGACAAGCTGGGAGTCACTGGTGGTGATCTTCGGTACAGCAGTGATCGTCGCATTGGTGGGACTGATAGAGTCTCTGCTGACGCTATCTGTACTCGATGAGATGGGCGGCAAGCGCGGATCGGGCAATCAGGAGTGTGTCGCCCTGGGTGTGGGCAATACCCTCTCAGGGCTCTTTGGCGGGATGGCAGGCTGTGCGATGATCGGTCAGTCGGTGATCAACTTCACCTCCGGCGGACTGGGACGACTCTCTTCGTTTACCGCTGCAATCCTACTCATTACCCTTGTTGTGAGCTTCTCCCATGTGATCTCTGCGATCCCTATCGCAGTCTTGGTGGGGATCATGTTTATGGTGAGTATTGGTACTTTTGAGTTCTCTTCTCTCAAGCGTATCAAGCATATGCCGCGTTCGGACGCCTTTGTGCTTATCGTCGTGACCATCATCACCATCTTTGAAGATCTCGCCGTAGCTGTCATCGCAGGGATCATCATCTCGGCACTGGTCTTTGCATGGAAGCATGCCAAGATCTTTTCACGGACACACGTAGAGAACGGCAAAAAGATCTATGAGCTCGAAGGCCCTCTCTTTTTCGGGTCAGTCACCTCTTTCAATGAAACGTTCGATATCGCCAATGATCCCCAAGAGGTGGTCATCGACTTCAAAAACGCCAGAGTGATGGACAGCTCCGGAGCTGAAGCGATTGACGCACTGACAGAGAAATACAAAAAAGCGGGTAAGAAGCTCACTCTCAGACACCTCTCTGAGGATTGCAAAAAGACCCTCAAGATCGCCGGCCCTTTCTGTACCTATGAAGAGGATGATCCAACCTACAAGATCGCAGTCAACAAATAGAGCGTTGGGGGTAATACTATTATGCTATGATATAGATACTACGAGATGGAGTCGCCAAGATTCCCCGAAAGGAGTATCGATGTATAGAGTTGTTTTTCTGCTGCTTGTCGGATCTGCCCTGCTTTTGCAGGCGAAAGAGATAAGCTTCGAATATGCGGGGATCCCCGTCAAACACACCTACAGTAACGGACAGAGCAAGACCTTTGTCGTCAAGCGTGACATTGCGCCGGAGTGCAAGAAGGTGCCCATCACCAATGAGATGCTCTGGACAGGCAACTATGCCAACCCGAAAGTCCCGCAAAACTGTGTCTCCAGCTATCTACATACCTCAGGTAAACTTCTGCCAATTACCATCAACGAAGATGTTAAAACGGTCGGTGAACTTGAGGTGCTTGCTTTTATCAAGCAAATGCAAAAACGCGATGATATGCTATTGATTGATGCGCGCAAAGAGGAGTGGTATAACTATCGTACCATTCCCGGAGCGATCAATATCCCTTTTAATTATATCAAAAATCATGAGGCGCATGAATTTAGGTATGAAGAGTATCTCAAAATGATGGGGGTCGAAATTGACCGTCATACCAGGTTTGATTTTAGGAACGCAAAAAATCTGCTGGTTTTCTGTAACGGACCATGGTGTTCGCAATCTATAGCATTTATAGAGTCGCTCATCGAGGAGGGATATGATCCTGAGAAAATCAAATGGTACAGAGGCGGTATGCAGAGCTGGCTGCAGGCAGGTATGACCAGCACCAGAAAGTAGCCGCTACAGAAACATGATAGCTGCAATAAGGAGCAGAAAGGGAAGCATCGCCAGGGCATAGAGACTTTTTTGCGTCTTTAGTGCTTTGTAGATGCCCCAGAAAAAAAGTCCAACAGTAATGATAAAGAGCAACAGAAGCAGGCTGTTTGGCATCACTTCTCCATCTCCTCTTTGCTCAGGCGGTCGACCATTTTGATGCTCTCCATCGCATTGGTCAGTATCTTCTTGGTAGAGCTCAGCGGCTTCATGCGCAGATTGGTCTGCTTTTTGTCAAGGCTCTCATCCATGAGGACTTCCATCACCTCTTTTTCGAGCTCCTTGATGATCTCCTGTAGTTTGCTTTCAATGAAATCAATATTCATATTATTTAGTATTCTCCTATTTCGCCTTGGGTCTGAAAGCTTTGATCACCTCTTCGTTGACCTCCATATAGCCGCCGCCTATCAAGTCAATACAGTATGGTACCGCAGGGAAAACCGCATCGAGACACTCACGGATCGACTTTGGTTTGCCGGGAAGGTTGATGATGAGCGAACCGTTGCAGATACCGGCTGTCTGTCTGGAGAGGATCGCAGTAGGCACATGCTGGAGACTGACCGCCCTCATCTGCTCACCAAAGCCCGGCAGCAGTTTCTGGCAGACATTTTCCGTCGCTTCGGTAGTGACATCTCTGGGTGCCGGTCCTGTACCGCCGGTTGTGACGATCAGGTCACAGTTGTGGTCTCTGGAGAGTTCGATCAGTGTCGTTTCGATGATACTCTGCTCGTCTGGAATACAGCGGTATTCATAGTCACACTCATTGAGCAGATACTCCTTCATCGTATCCATGATAGCCACACCGGAAATATCGTCGTAAATGCCCTGTGACGCTCTATCACTGGTAGTTACTACGCCAATTTTGATCTTATCCATCTACTTCTCCTCTTTTCACGCTAATTTAGGAGAGATTATATCCAATTATGCGTTAGTTATATACGATATTTAAGCTAAGACAACTATAATTAAGAACGATTCTGGGGAGAATGTCAACAATGTCAAAAAATGAACATAAAATACAACAAAAAGATAAGTCTAGATTTGTTGATACTAGTCATATAAAATATAATTATATATTAAAAGCATTTTCTATCCTTTCTATCGCCTTTACACTTCCTTTGGGTAGCTATGCAGTATATAGGGATGACGATTTTTTAGCATCTTTACTAATAATAATATCTATATTGGCTGCAATTAACCTTTACCTTCTTTGTCAGAAGAAAATTTCATATAGTACTGCTTCCCATATATTGCTTTTTCCTGTTTTGATACTAATGCTTTATCTTGTTGCGACAGGTGGTGTAGAAAACTCAGGACATCTATGGATATACGCTACACCTGCTGTTACCCTATTTCTCTATGGATTAAGGCGAGGACTGATTATTTTAGGACTATTTGTAAGTCTAATTGCTTTCATACTTTTTAGCCCTGGAGATTTTTTTCATACGAATATCCATTATACCTTTGATTTTAAATTGAGGATTGTTTTGGTGTATATCTTAGTGAGTGCCTTGACATTAGCATATGCCTACTCTACTCAAGAAGTTTTTGATCATATGCATACCCTTACACACAAACTATCTAATATGGTAGATGAAGATCAACTGACAGGACTTTATAATAGAAGAGGTATCCATTATTATCTAGAAAACTTTTATAAAACATGGAAAGAGAAAAATAAAAACTTTAGTATTATTTTGTGCGATATTGATTTTTTCAAGGACATTAATGATAGATTTGGTCATCAAGTTGGTGATCATGTTTTGGTTGAGATAGCCAATATTATTAAGCAGTCTATCCGAAGAACTGATCTGGCCGCACGCTGGGGCGGTGAAGAGTTTCTGATCGTTCTGCCCGGTGCAAGCCAGCGTGAAGCATACCAGGTTGCCGAAAAGATTCGTCAGAATGTCTTGAAGTTCCTATTCTGCCATCAGGGACAGGAGGTCAAGGTGAGTTTGAGTTCCGGTGTTGCCCAGATGAAGGATGCTGCTTCCATCGATGACCTTATCCGTCAGGCAGATGACTATATGTATCAGGCAAAAGCCAAAGGCAGAAATATCACGATGCCTTTCTATCTCACTGCGACACTCAACCACTTCTAACCGATTTTCATCAGTATCCTATCGAGTGCGGAAGTACTCAGAATCCTTTTGAGATAGCCTAAAAGATAGGTTGCTTTAGTGATATAGTATCTAGGTTTTGGTTTGGGGGAAAGGAGGATGCGGTGCACCACACTGGCAACGGCATCCGCCTCTTCATTGAAGGGGACTTTCTTCCCTCCTCCCTGCAGTTTGGAGAGATACTCCTCTTTGAATCGTGAGTGTTCAATATCGACATTTTCACGGAGTTTTCGCATCGCTGTCTCTCTAAAACGGCTGGTGATCGGTCCTGTATTTAGAAGTGAGACGGAGATCCCGGTACCCTCGAGTTCGAGCCGCAGTGTATCGCTAAGCCCTTCGATGGCGTATTTGCTCGCATTGTAGGCACCTCTGCCAAAGAGAGAGACAAGCCCCAGTACCGAGGAGTGCTGGATGATCTTGCCGTAGCCTTGGGCTCTCATCACAGGGATGATCTGTCTGGTACACTCGTGAAGCCCAAAAACATTGGTCTCGAACTGAACTCTAAGTACATCGGTACCTATATCCTCCAATGCCCCTGCCTGTCCATAGCCGGCATTGTTGAACCATGCATCGATCTTCCCCTCTTTTGCCAAAACTGCTTCTATCACGGCAGTGATCTCTTCGGTTTTGGTGACATCGAGCTGCATCGCATGCTCAAAACCGAGTGAACGGAGCATCTCCACATCCTCCGGTTTTCGCGCCGTAGGGTATACAGTAATGAACTTATCCTTGAGGTATTTGGCACTCTCAAGACCGATGCCCGAGGAGCATCCGGTGATGACGATGTTGGTTTTTGAAGGGTGTTTTTCAGCTTGCAAGGAGATGTCCCGCCTTTTTGATGAGATAGGTTGTGGTAAGTTCGGAGAAGAAAGCATAGGCAGTTTCGGCATCGATGATACGATCCTCTGCCCCTAAAAAGACTTCAATTTGTATCCCTTTTTGTTGAAGGGTATGCAGATCTTCCGCTTTCCATCGGTAATTGAGCAATGCTTCAAGGCTCTCTTTGTTACCCGGATGCAGATAGGGGGTCAGATCACGATCGGAGGGATAGGCAACATTTTGTAGAAAGGTCTGGATGTAGGCATCTTGGCCACTCTCAAAATAACGCAGTTGTGCACGAATGAAGCTATCCTTTTGGTTTTGGAAAAAAGCCGGCGAGATCAGAATGAGCCTGTCGATACGGTGAGAACTTTGCAGCGCATACTCCAAAGCCTGCTGCGCACCATAGCTGAATCCGGCTACCGTTGTCTCCGTACCCGGAAGTATCTCTTTGAAAAGCTGCTCCTCACCACGGAGGGAAAACCCGTTGAAGTATTGCATCGGCTAAAAGATACCTCTCAAAATATCCCGGCACTTCTCCTGGGTGATGTTTTCATTTTCCAGAAGATATGCGGCAATCTCTTTGAGTGCTTTGTCGAGTGTCTGAAGCAATGTATTGACCTCTGAGACAGACTCACGCAGAAGCTCCTCTTCCTGTTGGGGGGTGATGATGAAGTTGTCACTCATCGCATACTCATAGATCACCTTACGCACAAGCTCTTTTGCCTGCATGATGTCACTGCTGGCATTGGTAAACTGCTCATTGTAGTGCAGCTTGGTTGCGATACTTCCGGCAAGATAGGTCTTGATACGGTTGAGCAACTGGGATTTGGAGAGTATCTCATGCTCCTGGGTCAAAAAGCGTGTATTGACGATACCGATCTTTTCAAACTCCACATCGAGCCAGGTAGCGATGACCGCTTTGGCACCCTGGTAGAGTGCCTGTATCTGACGCTCCTCATCGGTAAAACTGAGGATCTTGCGCTTGCCCAGAAGTACCTTCTCTTTGACCGCTTCAAAGTCCGAAGTCTCTATCTCTCTTCTACCCTCTCGCATCGCATGGATCGCCGCTTCGTTGGTGAGTGTATCAAGCGCTGCGGAGTTGAAGCCGACAGTCATACGTGCCACCTGTTCGATATCGACACGGTGCGGCTTCTTGGCGAGATAGAGCTCAAGGGTCTTGATGCGATCCTCAAGGTCGGGCAGCGAGATATGGATACGTCTGTCAAAGCGCCCTGCGCGAAGCAGTGCCTCATCGAGCACATCGATCTTGTTGGTCGCACCGATCACGATAACCCCGGAGCTCTCTTCAAAGCCGTCCATTTCGGTCAGCAGCTGATTGAGTGTCGCCTCTCGCTCATCGTTGCGAAACTCCCCTCTGCTTTTGCCCACCGCATCGATCTCATCGATAAAGATAATACTGGGAGCATTCTGCTTTGCTTTGCGAAAGAGCTCGCTGACCCGCTTGGCCCCCATACCTACATAGATATGCACAAAACTCGCCCCGCTTTGGTAAAAAAATGGTACACCCGCCTCTCCCGCGACCGCTTTGGAGATAAGTGTCTTGCCTACACCCGGAGGACCAACCAGCAGTACCCCTTTGGGCAGACGTATATCGAGCTCTCTGTATTTCTGCGGTTCACGAAGAAAATCGATGATCTCCTCAAGCTCCTCTTTGACATCTTTGATTCCTGCAACATCATCGAAAGTAACGTTGGATTTGATCGCCACGATAGGCTCTATAACCTCGTTCTCACTGCTTCTTGAGACACTTCTGATCTGCTTGAGCTGCTGAAGTCTGCTCTGCTTCATAAAGCGGAAGAAGAGCGCAAACGCCCCTATAAGAATAAGCAGAGAGAGCAGATCAAAAAGAGAGATCGCACTCTGCTTTACTTCAACGGGATATTTGCTGAAAAAGGGAGCGGTATTGATCGCCTCTTTGTAGACTTTGTATCTGCCTTGGGGTGTCTGGATACGGATATAGTCACCATCGATGATCAGTTTCTCTATTTTGTCCTTGGTAAAGAGTGCATTTGCCTCTTTGTGAGTAATGAGCGGATCGGTATCACGCAGGAAGGCATAGCTGATCAGCAGTAGAAAAAGCAGCGTCAGTCCAATAATGATCCTAAGGTTCTTTTGGTTGATCCTGCGAGGATCAAATCTGCGCTTTGTTACCATGTGCGGTCACCTCCACCTGATTGAGGAGCACCCAGTTGCTGCTGAGATCTTCCTCACTTTTAACCTCGACCTTGTTGAAGTACTGGTCAAAACCGTGATAGACCCCATGCTTGCCGTTTTCGAGCAGTACTTCAAGGTTGTCGGTATGGGCACGCCTAAAGGCGTAGTTTTTGGTATTGACAAGTGCTGTGAGCTCTTTGTGACGCTCCTTGGCGATATTGCCTCTGACTTCCGGTTTCATCGTCGCGGATGCGGTGTTGTCACGTTTGGAGTAGCTGAATGCATGCACATGCGTCAGAGGCAGCTGCTTGACCCGCTCAATCGCCTCTGCCCAGCTCTTCTCATCCTCTCCGGGATGCCCTACGATAAAGTCAGTACCGATCGCATAGCCTTTTTGGGCGATCTTCTCAAAGAGTGCCAGATCGCTTTTGAAATCGTTTCTTCGGTTCATCAGTTTGAGCATTTTGTCAGAGGTATGCTGGAGTGCGATGTGCAGGTGCCTCGACATCCACGGCTCATCCAAAAGCTCCATAAAGGCATCATCGATCTGGATAGGTTCCAGACTGCCGATACGGATACGGCGGACACCGCGGATCATACTCATCTTCTTAAGAAGCTCAGCCATCGAAGTACCGTGATCTTTGCCGTAACTTCCAACGTTGGTACCGGTGAGGATAAACTCTCCAAAACCGTTGCTCGCAAGCTTGCTGATCTGCTCAAGGATCGTCTCCTCTTTGTGTGATCTTGCCGCACCGCGTACCTGAGGGATGATGCAGTAGGAGCATGCGAAGTCACACCCCTCCTGGATCTTGATAAATGCACGGCTCTTGCCTACAAACTCTTCGACGATGGTAGAGTCGATGTGCTCAAGATCCCCTATCTGGTAAAATGGCTTGGTCTCTCCCAGTATCTCATTGATCTTCTCTTTCTCAGAGTGTCCGATGACCCCAAAGACTTTCTTGTCCGCAAAGAGACTCTCACCCTTTGAGTGGGAGCCGCATCCGGCAAGGATGACACGGGCATTGGGGTTTTTGCGTTTCATCGATGAGATATAGTTGCGTACCGAGGAGTCTGCACCATTGGTAACGGTACAAGAGTTGACGACGATGATGTCTGACTCGAGCTCATTCATCGTCAGCTCATAATCCTTCAGCTTGGAGATCATCACCTGCGTATCGAACTGGTTGGTACGGCAGCCGAATGTTTTGAAATAGACTTTTTGCATCAGTAGGTCTCCTCACCCATTGGGATCTCTTTTTGTTCCGGTTTTGGTTTGCGTACATCTTTGTCGATGTAGATAGACTGTGTAGGATATGCCAGAGTGATACTCTCCTCCTCATGGAGTCTGCGGATGATCTCTGCGGAGATGGTACTCCTCAGTGTCAGGGTCGCATAGGAGTTGGTCAGGTACCATGCGGATATCTTCATCCCGTAATCCTCAATAAAGGTCAGAATACGCGGCTCGACATTGGTGTTTCTGATACTGTACTGACTGCGAAGCTTGTTGAGCTGTTTACGCGTGATGTCGGTGTATCCCTTGGAGTATTTACGCGTGACCTCCTTGGCGATCGAGGCAGCTTTTTGCACATCCGAATCAAATGTGATCACAAAGTCGATCCCGTCCCATACTGTTTTGAGTCCGGCATGGGAGTAGTTGGCGATCATATCGGTAAAGATATAGTTGTTGGGGATAAAGATGATCCGCCCAGCACGTCTGTTGTGCATATAGGTGGTCAGCGTGACATCCTCATGTACGGTCATACGCAACAGCGAGATATCGACGATATCACCGATATACTCGACGCCGTCCTTGACAAACTTGACCCTGTCTCCGACATGGATCGTACCGCCCAGTATGATTGCAAACCACCCCATCAGCGACATAAACCAATCTTTCATCGCAATAGCAATACCCGCGGAGGCAAATCCGAGGATCGTTACCAGATAACTGACATTCTCGATATATGCCAAAAGGAGTGTCAATATCATCAAAAAAAGGAAAGTGATATTGAGTGCCTTATTGATCGTATAGAAGCGTTCATTGTCCGACATATATTTTCGGACAAAATACTTGATGATCAGCAGCAGCAGAATAAAGACAAGAATCACCGCACCGATGGTCATCGTCTTTTCAATTTCACGTTTGATATCGTTTTTGAGTTTGAGTTTGATCTCATCGATCTTTTTGGTATGGACATTGTTGGTGGTCTTGAAGATATCGAGTACCGGAAGGAATGTCTTGATCTCATCTTCGACCCGCTTGGCTTCCTGGGCATACTTCTTGTTGTTTGGATCGAGTTCTCTCAACTTTTTGAGGATCTCGTCACGCTCTTTGAGTTTGCTGACGATATGCTGCAGGGAAGCATAGCGGTTGTTGTACTCCTCCTGGTCGGATGTCAGCTTCTTTTGGTAGGAGAGCGCACTGATGATCGCAAAGGGATTCCCAACCGTTGGAACTTCTCCTATCTCCGGCGGTGTAAGGAGCTTTTTGAAAGGATCCTTCTCGTACTCTTTGAGAAGTTGGAGCTTACCTTGAAGTGTCTGATACTCCTCTTTACTTGCAGCAAGTATCTCCTCTTCATCCTTGCTGCGCTTCTTTTTTGCCTCAAGCTTCTTGATCTGCGCCTCAAGTTTTTTCTTCTTTTGCTCAAGCTCTTTGTAGGTGTGATAGTTGCTGTAGATCTTGGACCAGATATTGTTCTCCAGCAGCTCCTGGTCTATCTGGTCTTTGGATGCGAGCAGTGCCTTGATCTGTGACTGCTCCTGGCTGGAAGGTACTTCCGAAAGATTGAGCTCTTCTACTACTGCGGTTAGCGGTATATTTGCATCACTCTTTTGGGTAGTATTGTTTTCTGCATAGAGGGAAGCAGCAAGGAGGATAGTAATAAGCAGCAGGTATCGTCTCATCCCTGCTCCTCAAACTGCTTCAGCACCTTTTTGACCTCTGCCTCATCGATATCTTGAACGATCCGATGCCCTCCGATACCTTCAGGGAGGATAAATTTGATGCTCCCTTTGGCACTCTTCTTGTCCAGGAAGAAATGCTCATAAAAGCTGTCGACATCCTTGATCGCATACTCGACGGGCAGATGATGCTTCTGCAAGAGTGCTTTGACCTCCTCTGCCTCCTCTGCCGACATGAATCCCAGTGAGACTGCCAGTGCATTTGCCATGACCATACCGATAGCGACCGCCTCACCGTGCAGATAGGTTTTGTATCCGGTCTCGTTCTCGATGACATGCCCAAAGGTATGCCCGTAATTGAGCACTGCCCTGATGCCCGCCTCTTTCTCATCCTGGTTGACGACCCATGCCTTGAGCTCGACACTGCGTCGGATCGTCTCTTTTAGTGTCTCTGTATCGTGCAGATCGGCTTCTTTGAGAAAATCAAAGTAGGCTTTGTCGAACATCACTGCCATCTTGATGATCTCTGCCACACCCGCGGCAAACTCCCGCTCGGGCAGTGTCTCAAGAAATGCAGGATCGATATAGACCGCTTTGGGCTGATAGAAGGCACCAATGAGATTTTTGCCGTACTTGTTGTTGACCCCTGTCTTCCCCCCTACACTCGCATCGACCTGAGAAAGGAGTGTCGTAGGTATCTGTACAAAATCGATCCCTCTTTGGTAGAGTGATGCCGTAAACCCCGTCATATCCCCGATCACGCCGCCGCCAAATGCGACCAGCAGTGATTTTCTGTCAAGTTTGTGTTCGAAGCATTCATCAAGTATCTGCTCAACAGTCTGGAGGGTCTTGTACTCCTCCCCGTCGGGTACCGTGACGACATGAAGCTGATCGGCTTTGATATGCGAAAGCAGCCTGTCGAGATGGTAGCCTGCGACAGTCGGATTGGTGACAATGACCACATTGGTATCAAAGGTCAGCTCCGGCAGCGCATCGATAGTGATGTCATACTTTACGGTACCGGTATGGGGCAATTCTATTGGAACGATCATGGAGAAAAAGCCTTTTAGGATTATCATTGAACCTTCGGAAAAAACTAATCCATTCGTATTGGGCAGGTGACGACAAAGGAGCATTAAACCCCTGAAAGGGGCGCTTGCGTTTGCGACTGCCGGAGTTGCCTGCCCGATACGAATGGGCTTCAGAAGGTTTAATTGGCTTTATTTTATCTTATTTGTGGTTAAAGCTCGTTGTAGCGGCATGAAGAGGCTTTTTAGCCCTCCTCTTTACCCTCTGCAAGCGCAAACGGCACAAGTAGCTTGGGATGTTTTTGGCTGCGCAAAAGAAAGTCGTCTATTTTTGTCGAGAGGAGCTTCAGGAAGCCTTCTGAACTCAACGCCTTTTCAAACGGCACAACCTGCAGGACATTCTCCATACGGGAGAGCTCTCTGATCGGGTTGGCGACCTTCTGTTCGATCTCTATATCGATATTGAAAATATGCGAGAGGGTCTCATAGTGTTCGAGTATCATCTTTTTACTCTCAAAATCCCCTTCCGGATCAAAGTCACAGAGTTTGAGTTTGAGTCCCAGCGATTCTGAGATATCAAATGCTGTAGAGGAGATCGATTCCATCTTCTCATCTTCACCGATGAGCACCACAGACTCATGGACATTGTATAGCGGACAATCGCCGAAAAGATAGACCAGTTTTTTGAGATTGTAAAGGATCTCTTTGAGCTCATCCGCCTCAAAAGTCTCGGTACTTGCAAGTACCAGTCCGATATCATGCTCACCGATATCATACTCTATGATCGCCTTGGCATCCTCCTCATCATAGGAGATCAGGAGTGTGACCTGATCACTTTCGAACTTTCTCAGTTCATCGATCAGTGCAAAGTTGCTTGGGTTGATGATCCTGACAAAGAGAGATTTGTTTTCGAGTTTGTCTGTAAGATAGCTGCTCTCTCTGAGATGCTGCAGTGCTCTCTCCTGGTCATAGCGGAAATCAAGCAGCAAATAGAGGTCATGCCCAAAAGGTTCAGGGAAAAGCCCGATACGTTTGTTGATCGCACGGTATACCCCGTCAAGTACCATAGGCTTACCCACGACCAACAGTGAATCGTTTGGGCGGATCATCGTCGCATTGGTCGGCAATATTTGCTTGTCATCCCGATATATAGCGGCGATCTTCCACTTGCGCTGCAGGATAGAACCGACGTGTCTGTAGGCATAGGCACTCCCAAAAGGGACATGGATCTCCATGATCTCACCGCGACCCAGACCGACATTCTGTGCGACCAGCGGGACATTGGGAAGCTGATCATAGAGGTGTGCCGCCATCAGCTCATTCACATCGATATGGGTGATGTTCTCCATATCCCTGCCGATCTCTTCGTCATCCCACTGGTTGACCAGAATGATACGCACTTTGGTATCGAGCAGACGGATATTTTTGAGGGCATAGAGTGCATCCTCTTTCTCCTCCATGACCACAAAGATATGCGTAAATTTCACATCATCCATGATCCGTTTCATTTTGGCATAGGAGGTAGGATCGGCATGGATAAGGGTGATGTTTTTGCCTATCTTTTCGGGTGTGGCATCGGCTTTGTAGCAGGTGACGTAGTATTTGTTGTCAGCGATACGTTTGCGTCCTACCCACTCTACAAAGTGTCTGGCAATACTGCCGTCAGCAAGGATAAGTATATTCTTCAAATCATAAGCCCTATAATCATTCTTTGGTATAATCCCAAATCTCGAAATAGACTTGGGATCATCGCACCATCATTTAAGAGGACATTATAACACAATGCATTTTCAGATAGATAAAACTGACGGCAGAGCACGTGCCTGCACGATCCAAACTGCCCACTCAACGGTACAGACACCGGTCTTTATGCCTGTAGGCACCGTCGGTGCGGTCAAGGCTCTCGATGCTACGGATCTGCTGAGCTTCATCCAGCCGGAGATCATCCTTGCAAACACCTACCATATGTATATCCGTCCGGGTGATGATGTCGTTGCCAAGATGGGCAAACTGCACGGCTTTACCAAGTATCCCAAAAGCTTTTTGACCGACAGCGGAGGCTTCCAGGCGTTTTCACTCAGTGACAACGTCAAGATTGACGAAGGCGGTATCACCTTTCGCAGCCATCTTGACGGCAGCAAACACTACTTCACACCCACCAAAGTGATCGATATCCAGCACAATCTTGGATCCGATATCATGATGATACTTGATGACCTTGTCGCCCTGCCAGCTACACAGGAGCGCATAGCAGCAAGTATCGAGCGTACTACCCGCTGGGCACAGCAGAGTATCGACTACTTTAGAGCCAAACAGCGCGAAGGTGTCGGGGTAGATCAGAATATCTTTGCGATCATTCAGGGCGGTACTGACAAAGCATTTAGAGAGAAGTCCGCGCGTGAACTCTGCGCGATGGACTTCGACGGCTTTGCTATCGGGGGACTCAGTGTCGGAGAGGCCAATCAGGATATGTATGATACTGTAGCGTGGACCACCCCTTTTATGCCCGAGGAGAAACCGCGCTATCTGATGGGTGTAGGCACTCCCGAGGATCTGGTAGAGAATGTCTATCGCGGTGTCGATATGTTCGACTGTGTGATGCCGACACGAAACGCCAGAAACGGGACACTCTTTACCTCTTTTGGCAAGGTCAATATCAAAAAAGCGGAATATACCACCGATGAAGCCCCTATCGATCCGGAGTGCGGATGTATGGTCTGCCAGACCTATTCACGCGCCTACCTGCGTCATCTCTTCCGTGCACGGGAAATCACCTATTTCCGTCTTGCAACGATCCACAACCTCTACTACTATCTTGATCTGATGAAGCAGATGCGTGAAGCGATCTTGCAAGGTGAGTTTGAAGCGTTTAGAAAAAGATTTTACCAAAAACGGGGGAAATAGTTATCCGAGTTTGCGCTTCCAATAGTTGATCCATGTCGATCTAAGCTGTGAGCGCTTCACTTTCCTCAGATGCTCCGGCAGATTCTGTCTGAGGTTTTTTTCCAGTTTTTTGGTCAAGGGTTTGCCCTTCATAATGGCGTTGAACCCTCCGGCTCCCTGCTGATGTGTCGCATAGAGCGTAAATGCCGAGACTTTATGCCCGTTGCGTTTGAGGCTTTGGATATTGTCGCGCATGATCGCACGGAAGATCTTGTCCTGATTGTAGGGTTTTTTCCACAAATGTTTGGGGATACCGAGCTTTTTGGCATAGTAGGCTGCCGTGGATGGCATGATCTGATAGCGCCCGTAGGCACCGCTGCGATGGTTTTTGACATCATACCTGCCCGTGGTTGATTCTATTTTCACCAGCTTTTCGACGATCTTTTCGAGTTTGGTTTTTGGGATACCGGCTATCTTGGAGAGTTTGGCGCAGGATGCCTGTGCCGTGGTACTGACAAAGAGCATTACGAGAGGGAAAGAGAATTGTCGGATCTTCTGTTTTTGGCGATCAATAAGATGCAGTAATCTTTTCATGCTATACTCCTTTGATAGATAGAGTACGGTTTCTATACCTATCATACTATAAATTAGAAAAAATATCAAAAAAAGGATTCTCCATGATACCGTTTGACCGCTTGGGATGGGCATTTCACAGCTTTGGTGGCATGATCTATCCCACACGTGTCAAAGAGACGCTTTGTCAAACACTGCAGCCGCTTGCTCCTGACGCCAGGATCCTCGATGTCGGTGCGGGTACAGGTATCCTCTGCCTCTTTGCATCGGCATGCAGAGATGATCTGCAGCTTGATGCGATAGATCCCGCAGCAGGTATGCTCAAATACTGCCCCAAGCAGACTGCAACCCACCTTGGCAGGGCGGAAGCACTCCCTTTTGAGAGCGCTGCATTTGACGCTGTTCTCATCGGTGAAGCGCTGCACCATTTTGAAGATATAGACCTTGCGTTGCGTGAGATCAAACGGGTACTAAAAGATGAAGGCAGACTATTTATCTATGACTTTGATCCCTCGACATGGATAGGAGGATTGATCGCCAAAGGAGAAAAGCTCCTCGGAGAACCCGGCAATTTTTTTGTACCCCAAAGATTGCAGAGCATACTGGAAGATCATGGTTTCGATATAAGCGTTGACGTTTTTGGTTTTCGATATATTGTTACGGCAAGGTTGAGAAAATAGACCTTAATATTTATTAGTATTTAACGCCTATACGGGACTTTTGCACTGGGTGTCTTTTTGGATGTCTCGTCGAGGTGGACATCCTGATCATCGAAAAAGATATCTGCATTGAAGGCTTTGACCACCCTCTTCTTCTCTACACCACCGAGGAAAAATGCCTCATCCACGCGGACATTCCAGGCATCGAACGTACGGATGACACGCTCGAATGTAGAGAAGTTTCGTGCCGTGATCAAGGCTGTCTTGATCGGTGCTTCTTCCATCGGGAACTCCTTTTGTATACGTGAGATCACTTTGAGCAGTTTGGCAAATGGACCCTTTGGCAGCGGATTTTTGGCATTTTTCTTCTCATGTGCAAGAAAGGCTTCAAGCCCCTCTTTTTTGTAGATCTTTTCAGATTCGTCCGAAAAGAGCACTGCATCACCGTCAAAGGCGATATGTACATCCCTCTTTTTGTGCTTCTTTTTGTACTTTTTGGGGATGATACGTGCAGCGGCGATACCGGCATTGATCGCTTCCTGAACATCCTCTTCGTGTGCAGAGAGGAAGAGGTCGACATCAAAGGCTTTGAGGTAACGGCTGATAGGGGTACCCGCCGTCCACCCTGCACGCTCTATATCCAGCTTGTATTTGTCGATGGAGTTTTTGATACGCAGCCCGGTTGCAGCATTGTTGCGCGAGAGGATGATCACTTCGATCAGTTTGTCATCAAAGTGTCTGTTGATCCGCAAAATATTTTTGACAAAATCAAATGCAGCACCGCGTTTAAGCAGACGGTTTTCATTGTGTATCTGATAGCGGTAGTATTTCTCCAGACCCTTTTTTTCAAAGAGGCTGTTCTCCTCTTCGAGATCAAAAAGGGCACGCGAAGAGATAGCAATTACCAGTTTTTTCTTTAGATCATACGCCATAGTCGACTCTTTTTGGGTAAGTATAGCACATCCAATATGACAATTTGACATTTTTTATAACTCTTCTTTCTGCCTGCGCTATAGTGCCGGTATGTATCAGAAGAAAAAAGAGAGACTCTATATCAGTGATCTGCTTGAAAACCCTGCGGTCAGTTATCCGGCCTATTATACGCTTAGCAGTGCCATGGTACACAATGAGATGCTTCAGAGTGCGATCATTGCACTGCACAGCTACGATTTTGCCTACTATGAAACGCCTAAAAGTTTTGATGATATTTTTGTGATGCTCCACTCGGGTACTTTCCCGATCTATAAAGAGAGGTATATAGTAGGGTATTTTGGAGGCAAGATGATGTATCTTGAGAGTGCCGGATGGAGAGCTATGCCTGCAACTGAGGCACTTTTCAAACTCGAAAACTGGCTGGTGTGCTGATGGGGTCCATAAGGTTTCAACAAATAATTTAAACAAATTATAGTTATAAGTTTCTAATTAAGACTAATTTTATCTTATTTAGCTATAATTCTCTTACATCTTAGGTGTCGAAGTGTATTTTTTTTATTCTTCCTCCTTTTAGAAAAAACATTGTTGTCCGACTACCAACGAACACCAAGCCCATGTATCGGCACCTAAGATTACTTCACATTTTAAATCTCAATCATTTTCTTATCGGCGATATTCATATCCGCCATGACTCCCTTTTCTATCATAGTTATAGCGCTGATATTCTCTATGTCGTTCTTTTTTGTATACACGTCTGTCATGCTTGAGATGTCTTCTGTATCTTGGATGGTGGTAGCGGTATCCGCGGTAGTAGTAGTGTCCCCTGTGCAGGCGACGTCCACGGTAGTAATAGTAGCCGTTTCTGTAATGTCCGCCATAATAGTATCTGTTGTGATAGACATAGCAAGGCGCATCAAGATACCTTGGGTAGTCATACACCCCGATGATCACACTGCTTCGAACCGGTGGCGAATAGTAGCCGTTGTGCGCAGGGTAACTGACACATCCGCTAAAGAGAAAGCCTGTACTTAGCAGACCAAGCAATAGAGGTATTTTGATTGTTCGTTTCATAGTCATTCCTTTATGATTGCTTGATGCAGCAATCTGATATATGAAACTTTACAATCCTACTGTGTAGTAGTTGTGAGGTGTTCTGATAAGATTAGGTAATTTATGTTTGGAGGGGTATCACCCCGTCAGAACGACGGGGATGGGGATTAGGAGATGTTAACGACAACTTCTCCGTTTTGTACATCAAAGACAACTTTGCTGCCTTCTTTGACCTTGTCCTCAAGGATAAGTTCTGCAAGTCTATCTTCGACTACATGGTCTATAGCTCTCTTTAAAGGTCTGGCACCATAGACCGGGTCATAACCAACTTCAGCGATGTAATCTTTCGCTGCATCGGTCAGGATCACTTCGATATCACGCTCTTCAAGCTTCTTCTGAATCGTTCTGAACATAATATCAACGATCTTTCTTACCGCATCTTTATCCAATGGATTAAAGATCACAGTCTCATCGAGACGGTTGAGGAACTCAGGCTTGAAATAATTCTTGAGTTCATCCATGACCGCCACACGTCTGTCTTCAGGGTCTTTAAACTCCATGATCTTGTCTGACGCGATGTTACTTGTCAGAATGATGATGGTGTTCTTGAAGTCCACCGTCACCCCTTTGTTATCTGTCAGACGACCGTCATCAAGTACCTGAAGTAGTGTATTGAACACATCCGGGTGCGCCTTCTCGATCTCATCGAAAAGGATGACAGAGTACGGCTTTCTTCTGACCGCCTCGGTCAGCTGACCGCCCTCTTCGTACCCGACATATCCCGGAGGCGCACCTACGAGTCTGCTCGCCGCGTGTTTCTCCATATATTCACTCATATCGATACGGATCAGTGCCTTCTCTGTATCAAAGAGGAACTTCGCCAATGTCTTGGCAACCTGTGTCTTACCGACACCTGTAGGCCCAAGGAACATGAAGCTTCCTATCGGTCTGGTGGTATCACCAAGACCTGCTTTGTTACGTTTGATGGCTCTTGCGATCGCCTTGATCGCATCATCCTGGTTGACAACCTCCTGCTTGAGGATCTCCTCTATCTTGAGGATCTTCTCTTTGTCGCTTTGGAGCATCTTGTTGACCGGGATACCTGTCCATCGGCTGACGATCGTTGCGATCATCTCTTCATCCACCGCATTTTTGAGCAGTGTACCCTCTTTGGTCATCTGATCCCATTTGGCTTCAAGCTGCTTGAGCTCTTCTTGAAGTTTCGGGATCTCTCCATATTCGATCTCTGCAGCCTTGTTGAAGTCACCTTCACGCTTCGCTCTCTCTGCTTCAGTCTTGAGCGATTCGATCTTGCTTTTGATCTCAGCGATCTTTTCAAAGATCTCTTTTTCCTGTCTGAACTTCTCTTCAAGCTGTCTGCGTTTCTCTTCGAGATCTGCAAGCTCTTTTTCTATCTCTTCGATACGCTTCTTGTTCTTTTCGGTCTCCTCCATCTTGAGGGCCTCTTTTTCAACCTGAAGCTTCGAGATCTCACGCTTGATCTTGCTCAGTTCAGTCGGTTCACTCTCGATCTGCATCTTGAGCTCTGCCGCTGCTTCATCGATCAGGTCAATTGCCTTGTCCGGCAGATACCTGTCTGTAATGTATCTGTCAGAGAGCTTCGCAGCCGCCACCAGTGCACCATCAGTGATGATGACATTGTGGTGTGCCTCAAGTCTGTCTTTGATCCCTCTGAGGATCTGAAGTGCCTGATTGATATCGGGCTCATCGACTTTGACAGGCTGGAAACGTCTCTGAAGCGCCTGATCCTTCTCAAAGTACTTTCTGTACTCTTTGAGTGTGGTTGCACCGATCGTATGGAGCTCACCACGTGCAAGTGCGGGCTTGAGGATGTTTGCCGCATCCATACCGCCCTCTGTTGCACCGGCACCTACGATCGTATGGATCTCATCGATAAAGAGGATCACATTACCTGCCTCTTTGACTTCATCCACAACCGCCTTGAGTCTGTCTTCGAACTCACCTCTGTATTTCGCACCGGCAATCAGTCTGCTCATATCCAGAGAGATAACTCTCATATTCTGCAGGCTTGTCGGTACCTCTTTGTCAACGATACGCTGTGCAAGACCTTCAACGATCGCTGTTTTACCAGTTCCCGGTTCACCGATAAGGATCGGGTTGTTCTTGGTCTTTCTGATCAGGATCTGCATCACACGCTGGATCTCTTCATCACGGCCGATAACCGGATCGAGTTCGCCGTTGAGTGCTTTCTCGTTCAGATCGATACCATACTGGCTGAGTGCTTCAAGCGTCTCATCCGCACTCTGTGAGTCGATAGGCTTTCCGCCTCTGATCGATTCGAGTGTCTTCTTGAACTCCATGATATCGACATATTTGCCGATTGTATCACGGATATAAGGTTCATTGGCGTTGGCTACAAGCCAGGTATCCACTGAGAGATACTTGTCGCCGTTTGCCGCCATGACACCTTCAGCATTCTGCAAAGAACGCACGAGATTCTGGGACATTTTGATCGTCTCTTTGGTGACTGTAGAGACTTTCGGCAGTTTATCCGCAAGACTCTTCGCCTCCAATTCAATCGCAACTTTGTCGACATTCATTTTGTTCAGTACCTGGTTGAGTACCGAATTGCTGTTGGTCAGCAGTGCCCAGATAAGATGGATAGGCTCCACTTCCGGGTTTTTATTGTGTAGTGCCAATGAGAGACCGGATTCTATCGTCTCCTGCATCTGATTGGTCAATTTTTCGAGTATGCTCATCACTTCTCTCCTTTTTCTTTATGCTGACTGTATTATACAACTTTAGTCACTCATTGTCAAGTTTTTTAACAAAAAAATTAAAATAAACTTAAAAAAGCAACTAAAATCGATAAAAATAGCCATAAAACAGTGCCATTATAAGCCATTTGCGAAAAATAGTTTGCGACTTAAGTTCCATTTGGGCCAAACATCGGATTAAACATAGGTTTACCTATCTGCATTATAGTGAAAAACCCAAATCTCTAAATAGTATTCTTTGAATTTGTGTTATGCTCGTATTTACAGGGTTTGCAGAAAAATTGAGTCGCACCCGTAGGTTCGGCGATGGTTTTGTGCGAAGTCAGTGAATGCGATGATGACGCAAAGTCATGGATTTCTATTTCGAGATTTGGGGAAAGCAACCTCTTAGAGGTTTTTCAATAAAATTATAAACCAATTACGGAGATAGATACGATAATGATTCAAAAAAGCAAAAAGATCATCATAGCAGGAGCGCTCTCTGCCTTTGCTGCTGCAGCACTGATGGGTACCTTCGCAGACGCAAAAGAGACCCACAGCAAATCCTCCAACGCCAAAGAGAAACTCGAAGCCTATATCAAGTTTACCCAGATCCTCAATGTGATCGAAAGCCAGTATGTCGATGATGTCAATACTTCGACACTTGTAGACAAAGCACTCAAAGGGCTGATGGCGAACCTCGATGCCCACTCGACCTTTATGGATACCAAAGCCTACAAAGATCTGACGGTACAGACAAAAGGTGAGTTTGGCGGGCTGGGTATCTCCATAGGGATGAAAGACGGTGCGCTCACCGTCATCGCACCGCTTGACGGCACTCCGGCATACAAAGCGGGTGTCAAAGCGGGGGATATTATTCTCAAGATCGATGACAAAGCGACGATAGGAATGAATATCGACGAATCGGTCAAACTGATGCGCGGCAAGCCCGGCACACCTGTAACGCTTACTATAATAAGAAAAAATGAGCTCAAACCGCTCAAGATCAAGATCGTCAGAGACATCATCAAGATCAAGTCGGTACACGCCAAGACGATCGATGACAATGTACTCTATCTGCATATCTCCTCTTTTGACCAGAAAGTAGTAGATGAAGTCAAAAAAGCGATCCAGGCACACCCAAAAGCGAAGGGTATCGTCCTCGACCTGCGAAACAACCCGGGCGGACTCCTCGATCAGGCTGTAGGACTTGTCGATATGTTTGTGGATAAAGGCGTGATCGTCTCACAAAAAGGCAAAGTAAAGAGTGAGAATATCGAGTATAAAGCCCACTCGGCAGATACAGACAAACATACGCCTGTCGTGACACTGGTCAACGGCGGAAGTGCGAGTGCCAGTGAGATCGTCTCCGGCGCACTTCAGGATTTCAATCGTTCTGTCGTGATCGGTGAAAAGACATTCGGCAAAGGCTCAGTGCAGGTCGTTATGCCTATAGGCAAAGATGAAGCGCTCAAGCTGACTGTCGCAAGATACTATTTGCCAAGCGGAAGAACGATCCAGAATGTCGGAGTTACACCCGATATCACCGTACATACCGGAAAGATCGATTTTGTCGAGGATCCGATACTACTCAAAGAGCGAGATCTCAAGAAACACCTCCAAAGCGAACTTGAAAAGATAGACGGCAAAAAGAGCGAAAAACAAAAGAGTCTAAAAGGCAAAGAACACAATGCTACCGACAGCAACAGCACAAAAGTGGATGACACGGTCATCACCGAAGAGCAGCTCTACAAAGATGCACAGCTCAAAAGTGCAGTGGATGTCCTCAAGGCATTGATCATCACAAATAAAGGAAAGCAGTAAGCAATGGAAAAGAAATCTCTGGTTTATGAAGGAAAAGCGAAGAAGATCTGGTCAACAGAGGATGAAGGGCTCTATATCTCTGAGTTCAAAGATGACCTGACTGCTTTTAACGGCGAAAAGAAATCGAGTGAAGCGGGCAAAGGTGCGCTCAACAACAAGATCTCGACAGAACTCTTCAAATACCTCAATGAAAAAGGTATCCCTACCCATTTTGTCGAAATGCTTGATGACAACCATATGCTTCACAAAAAGGCCGATGTCATTTTGATCGAAGTGATCGTCCGCAATATCGCCACAGGAAGTCTCAGTAGAAATCTCGGTATCGAAGACGGCAAGCCCCTCCCCTTTACACTCGTAGAGTTCGACTACAAAAACGATGAACTGGGCGATCCCAAACTCAATGACCAGCACTGTCTGATCCTTGAACTGGTCAAAGATGAAGCCGAACTTGACTATATCCGCTATATGGCAAGGAAGATCAACGAACTTCTCAAAGCTTTCTATGCCCAGCGCGGCTTGACACTGGTAGATTTCAAACTCGAGTTCGGACGTGATATCAATGATAATATCATCCTTATCGATGAACTTAGCCCAGACAACTTCAGACTCTGGGATAGCGAAAGCGGTGAGAGTATGGATAAAGACCGTTTCAGAAAGGGTCTTGGCGGGCTCAAGGTAGCCTATGAAGAGGTCTTAAACAGAATACTCGGCAAATAGGCAATAGCGAAACATACTAAACAATATCAAACTACAGGGAGTAACCAATGACAGCAATTGTAAATGTATTTTTAAAAGAGGGTGTGCTTGATCCTCAGGGAAAAGCGGCACACCATGCACTCGATTCACTCGGCTTTGAAGGGGTAAAAGATGTCCGTATCGGAAAACAGATCGTGATCGAACTCGATACTGATGACAGATCCAAGGCAGAGGCGGAAGTCAAGGAGATGTGTGAGACACTCCTTGCCAATACAGTCATTGAAGATTATACAATAGAGATACACTAAGATGCAAAAGTCACTTAAAGTAGCCGTATTAAGATTTCCGGGTACAAACTGTGAGTTTGATACCCAGTATGCATTTGAGAAGTTGGGACATGAGACAGTACTTGTCTGGCATGAAAACAAGTCACTCCCTGAAGATATAGACCTGGTTGTGGTACCTGGAGGATTCTCTTATGGGGACTACCTCCGCTCAGGTGCTATTGCGCGCTTTTCTCCAGTCATGGAAGCGGTCAAAGCCTATGCTGGGCAAGGCGGGAATGTACTGGGGATCTGCAACGGTTTCCAGATCCTGACAGAAGCCGGTCTGCTGCCTGGAGCACTGAAACGCAACAACAACCTTCACTTTATCTCAAAACACCAGACACTCAAAGTGGTCAACAATGACAATGCTTTTTTGAACCGGTGCGAAAAGGATGAAGTGCTCAATATCCCTATCGCACATGCAGACGGGAACTACTATATCGATGATGAGGGGCTCGCCGAACTTGAAGCAAACGGACAGGTACTCCTGCGCTACTGTGATGCGGAAGGCAACCCTGTCGTGGTCAACGGATCGGTCACCTCAATTGCTGGCGTCTGCAATGCCAAAAAGAATGTATTTGGTCTGATGCCCCACCCCGAACGTGCGCTCGAAGCGATCCTCGGCAGCGAGGATGGGGTCAAAATGCTCAAAGGCTTTGAAGCCTGATGAGGGATCTGCGCTCCATCATACTCTTCTGGGCAGTGATCTTTCCCGCCCTGCTCTGGAGCCAGACAGAGGTCAGCTACAGCTATCTGCCCAAGAAGGTCTATGAGAATCAAGTCTTTCCTCTCACTCTCATCTCTACAGCAGCAGAGAGCAACGATACAGTCCGTTCTTTACACTTTGACACTTCAAGTGCCCAAAAACCTCTTTTTGACAACCCTCTTGTGGTCAAAAACGGCAATGATATCTTCTATACCTTCTATTTCAAAGCCCCTGCACTCAAAAGCGGCAAAACGCATATCCAGATTCCAAGACTCTTTATCCGTACAGATCTGAGTCAACACAGTCTTGATCCTATGGCGATCCCCATCCGTTCCCTCGACTCGCTCCATCCCCCAAAAGATTTCTCGAATGTACTTGCCGCTTCCATGCGTATCAAAAACTATCAGGTCTCCAACTATGATGCCCAAAATCATCTGGTGACGATCTCGCTGGAGGCATATGAGGCGAATCTCGAGGATATCAAGGCACCTGAGGCGATACAGAGCGGAATAGAGGATCTTCTCAGGGATCATGCGAAAGTAACAGGTGATTTTTATGTGGTGCTTCCCCGCGCGCAAAAGCAGTTTGGCTTCAGCTACTACGATACGGTCAAACGACGTTTTATCCCCCTGCGTATCAAAGTCGAGCTTGCCAATGCTTCTGTAACCACCCAGTCCGATCTCAATCCAAAAGTCGATGCCTTTGCACGTCTGAAACGCTACAGCCTGATCGCACTCTCACTCTTTTTTATGCTGATGTTTCTCTGGAAAAGAGACTTCTTCTATCTGGTGCTTGGGGTTATCTCTCTGATCACCCTGATGACCTTCTACATCCCGCACAAAAAGATATGTGTCAAACAGGGTGCACCGCTCTATATCTTGCCCACGCAGACCAGTACGGTCAGTACCCATGTGGCGGACAGGTTTACGACAATGCTGCTTGGTGAGCGCGGCGAATTTAAAAAGATCGAACTCAAACAAGGAGTGATAGGATGGATCAAAGATGAAGACATCTGTAAACGATAGACCAACCCTTTGGGAGCGCATCCGTTTCTACTGGGGAGCCTTTGTGATCTCTGCTGTGGTTGCGGGGATTATGATCCCCGGGATCATGCTCTTTCCCAAAAAGAAGGGGATCATCATGCACAAGCTCAACAGGGTGATCCTCAAACTCATCGGCGCCAAAGTCGAATCGACCGGAGAACTCGATCCGGAGGCGGATATGGTCATTATGAACCATCAGGGGATCATCGATATCATTGCAATGGAAGCACTGCAGACACAGCATCTGCGATGGGCAGCAAAAAAGGAGCTCTTCGATGCGACATGGTTTGGCAACCTGCTCAAGTATGGAGAGATGATCTCTCTCGATCGCGGAAGCAAAGCCGCCCTTGTCTCACTGCTCAAAAGTGTCAAAGAGTCCCGTAACAAACTGGGGCGTGCCGTAGCGATCTTTCCCGAAGGGACACGTGCCAAAGACCAGGAGCTTCTGCCGTTCAAGGCTGGTACCAAGATCGTCGCCGAAAAACTCGGACTCAAAGTGCAGCCCGTCGTCATCACCGGCAGCAAATGGGTACTCAATGAGCACAACAAAACAGCACATAACGGTACGGTACACTACACCTTTCTGCCTACCATAGATGTAACTGGGGCCGATGATGACTGGTTCGACAAAGTCAGAGATGAGATGCAGCAGGTCATTGACCAAGAGGCTGCCACGCATCAGCGCAACCGCTAAACTAAAAACAGGAACAACATTGTCTACACTGCAAGAAGAGATCAAAAAACACATCAAGATACTGGTGCATCCACTCAAAGAAGAGGAAGCACTCAAACTCGCACTCAAAGCGAAACTCACCAAAAAAGAGTTCAAACTGCTCAATGCCTGGGCAATGCAGAGTGATCTCGATACACTGCGCCAAAAGCTCAAACTCGATGATGCACGCTATGAGGAGCTCTCCGGGAAACTGATCAAAAAACTTAATCAGGAGAAGGTCAAACAAGCCATTTGTGACTAAAGTCCTATTTTGCCTCTTCAACACTGTGCTATAATGCAATAGATTAAAATGAAGGGGGAAACATGACGCTTGAGAGTCTCTACAGGTATTGTTAATTACAACTCGCAAAAGAGAGCAAACTCCCGCTGCATGCGGCAGCCTATGGTATCGTCATCGCTTCAGTTTCCAACTCCCTGGTCAAATTGGCGATCATCTTTTATCTTGCAGGCAGAAAGCTCGGGCTTAAAATGGCACTCTATTTTACCGTGACACTCGGGCTGATGTTTGCAGGATTTTATCTCAACAAAGCACTACTCTTTTAAAGGAATATATGATGCCAAAATCACACAAGATCATCTATGCGCTCTATGTCGTTGTCTGGATACTCTCCGCGATCAATCCGAAGTACCCTCAGGACTGGCTGCTTGAGAATGTGCTGGTATTCATCTTCTTTCCGACAGTCGTCTGGCTCGATCTACGATACAGGTTTACTGATCTGAGTCTGATCCTGCTGCTTATTTTCGCCTCGCTGCACTCTCTTGGTGCGCACTACACCTATGCCGAAATGGAGTATTTCAAACCCATAATGCAGTTTTTCGGTCTGGAGCGCAATCATTTCGACCGGGTTGTGCACTTTCTCTTCGGTCTTTTGACCTTCAGGATCATCTTTGAGCTCATCACACCCAAGGTCAAAAGCTGGGGTGCGGCACTCTTCTTTACCTTTATGACCATTGCGGGTATCTCGGCGATCTACGAGCTGATCGAGTGGGGAGCGGCTGTGATCCTGCATCCTGATCTGGGCATGGCATTTCTCGGTACACAGGGAGATATCTGGGATGCACACAAGGATATGCTGATGGCAAAGATCGGTGCGGCGATCAACCTGCTCCTTTATCCCTATTACAAACGTTTCTTTCTACGCTTACAGGAGTGAGCTACCGTATCTGGCACATGACCAGTGGAGCGAGCTTCTCCCCTTCTGGCTTGAGTATCTCCAGATAGGCATTTAAAAGCTTAGAGGGGCTCTCCACAAGAGAATAGTCCACCCATTTCCCCTCTTTTTTGGCATCCACTACCCCCGCTTCTTTGAGCTGCTTGAGATGTCTGGAGACCAGAGGCTGAGACAGCTTCAATGTATCGCATACCTCGCAGACACATACCGTCCCCTCACGCTGGATCAATGCCGTTATCTGCATTCTGTTGATGTCACTCATTGCCTTGGAGAGACGCAGTGCTTCTTCAAACTCTTCCATATTTCAGCTCCTTTAAAGCGGCAGTATCATATAACTGTATTGTTATATGATACACTATTTATATTGAAAGGCAGCAGCGAAAATGGAGATCACACACTTTTTGGAAGCACTATGGCAACTAAGCGGCGCGATGGCACCCTATATCCTCTTTGGACTGCTCTTTGCAGGTATCCTGCATGAGCTCGTACCCGAGAGTATCGTCACGAAGCATTTGGGTAACGACAGTATCGGCTCTGTAGTCAAGGCGACCCTCTTTGGTATCCCGCTGCCTGTCTGTTCATGCGGGGTGATCCCTCTGGCAACGGCTATCAAAAAGTCTGGTGCCTCCAAGGGTGCCACCCTCTCCTTTCTGATCTCCACCCCCATTACCGGGGTCGATTCGATCTTGGCAACCTATGGGATATTTGGATGGATATTTACCATCTACCGTATCATCACCTCTATGATTATTGCCATCGTTGCAGGCATTTTGACAAATATCTTCGACAAAACGGACGAAATCCAAGAGCCAAAAACAGATCAAAACAGCAGTGCCGCACAGACAAACTTTGGCGGTGCTGTAGGGGTACAGCAGCCTACAGTAAATACTTTGAGACCTAATACAAACAACAAAACCTTCTCAACGCTCAACACTCAACGCTCAACGCTGTCAGATGATTGTTGCAGCGCTGCTTCATGTTGTGATACAAACGAGAAAAAAGGCTTCTCCTTCATCTCAGCACTCCGCTACGCCTTTGTGACACTGCTGGGCGATATCGCCAAACCGCTCTTTTGGGGACTGCTGCTTGGTGCACTGATCACGGTAGCGATCCCTGAAAATCTCAGCCAGCTTCTTGAGGGGAACAGTGCACTGAGCTATCTCATCGTGATCCTCATCGCGGTGCCGATGTATGTCTGTGCTACGGCATCACTGCCTATCGCTGCAGGGCTGATGCTCGGGGGTGTGAGTGCCGGTGCTGCCTTTGTTTTCCTCTCTGCCGGGCCTGCGACCAATACCGTCACGATCGGTGTGGTCAAAAAGATGCTCGGCAGCCGCTCACTGGCGATCTATCTTGGCAGTATCGTTGTAGGGAGTATCCTCTTTGGACTTGGGCTGGATTATATCTTCGATGCATCCCAGATCGATCCGGCAAGCATCGTGCATATGGATGAGCATGGCGGCATCATCGCTACCCTCTCCTCTGTGATCCTTTGGGGGCTGATACTTTACTTTATACTCAAGCCGTGGTTCAGCAAAAAAGATGCATGCAGCGGAGGGAGCTGTTGTGGGTAAACCAAAACTATGCTACACTAAGGACATGAAACGCAGACTGGTACAATTTCTTTTGCTGTTGTCACTCTTTTTCAATGTGGCACACGCTTCGATCATCGCTGTAGAGGACAAAGCGCATGGATGCCATCATCAAAGTGCATTGGCATATCTCACGGAGCAATCCCACAGTGATGCGTGCGGTGACCTCTGTGACCTGCATCCGCTCTTTCATTTTGTCGCCATTGTCATCACACACGATGTTGCGATGGCGATTCCAACACCACTGAAAGTAGCCCCATCTACCAAACCGGCTCTCTCTGGGGCCATTGCCGAAGAGAGCTTCAAGCCTCCCATCGCTTAACACCTATTTTTCTTTACCTTAGTACACAATCTATAACCATAATTACAACCATCAGGAGAACCCTATGAAAAAAATCATATTCTTGATGATGCTCAGCTCACTCTATCTCTTCGGGATGAGCTACGAAGCATTCAAGAAAGAGACACTCAAACATACCAAAATACTCAAAGCACAAGAGATCAATGCAGCGCTTGCCAAGGTAGAAAGTGCGCGTATGCTGCGCCCGGACAACCCCTCTGTGCAGATAGATTCGGTACGCTACAGACCTGACGCAAGCAGAGCCGGCTACGGATACAGCGCCATGCTTTCGCAGCCTGTCAGGACACCGGGGTTTATGCGGGGAGTGCAAGCCCAAAGCGAAGCAAATCGTGCACTGGCTCAAGCACTTACCGACAAAAGACGGGCAGATTTCCTCAAGGAGTTTGAGTCCTACTATACCGACTACATCTATCTCAATCGACTTGAAGCACTGCTGCGTCAGGAGAGCAAGCTGGCAAAACGTACAGTATCTATCGCCTATGCACGCTACAAAAACGGTGCGGCGGACAGAGTCTCCTACCTTAGAGCCAAAGCAGCTGCCCTGCAGCTTGCCACGCAGCGCTCAACTGTAGAGCGGGAGATCAAGTCACGCTACTATACACTCTTGACACTCTCCGGACTCAAAGCACCGCTTCGGATACCAAAGATGAAATTTATCTACCCTGTCAAGCTGCCCAAGCTGATCAAACATGGCAAAGCACCCAAAACAGCACTATACGCTGCAAAGCAAAAAGAGGCGGCTTCCAAGCTGATACAGGCAGAGACATTGGTCGAAAAGGTCAATATCTACGGTGGTGTAGAGAAGGAGCCCGATCAGTCTATTCTACGTCTTGGTCTTTCACTACCGCTGCCCCTGCTGCATCAAAAAAAGGAGGAGCGCCAGCTTGCCAAACTCAGATTGCAACAGCTGGGCATAGAGCAGAGACAATATGAAAATGAGATAGCCAACACCCGCCAATCACTCAAGGCATCACTGAGTAGCCTGATACAAGCATATAGAGAGAACCGACAGCTTGTCAGGGAGCAACGATCGATCGTTCGACTTTTACAGGAAGGCTACAAACTCTCCGGCGAAAAACTTTTTGAACTTGTCAGCGAACAAAAACGGCTCATAGACAACCAAAAATCGCTGCTAAACCTTGAAAAAGAGATCAACCAACTACACATCACACTACGCTATATCCAAGGATACTACAATGAATAGAAAATTGTTACTACAACTTACCATCACTCTCCTGCCTATTTTTGCGGCGGCAGCCCAGATCAAAACCGATATCGCGCAAACAGGCAACATAGGAAAAGTGATCCGAACCAACGCTGAGATCACGCAGCTGAGCGATCAAAAACAGCAGATCGTATCGAGACTGCCGGGACATATCGAAAACTATTTCGTCAAACCCGGAAGCCATGTCAACAAAGGTATGAAAGTAGCGGAGCTTACTTCAATCGCACTTTCAAAGATGACAGCCGAGTATCTCGCACTCAAGGCACAAGAGCGTGCCGCCGCATCACAGCGTAAAACAGCAGAGATCCTCTACAAAAAAGGATTGGGATCCAGGAATGAACTCGGCAACAAGATCGTCTCGCTTGAACGGATCAGAGGCAAGCGCAATGCACTCGCTGCTTCGATGCGCTCACTCGGTATCGATCCGGAAGCTCTCAAAGCACCGACAGACCGACTCATACTCAAAGCCCATGCAGAAGGTACTGTAGGACGTATACTGGTACCCCTGCATGCCAATGTTGATGCGCAGACTCCAATCTTGCGCATCGTCAAATCGCAAGGTTATTATGCCGTTGCTTATATGAAGATAGAGGATGCTTTGAAAGTAGATGATCAGAGCAAAGCGACCGTCACACTCATGAACAAACACTTCAGTGCGTCGTTCATACAGCTCTATCCCCAGGTGGATGAGGAGACGCAGCGTGCAAAAGTCCTATTCTCACTCAAGGGAGAGACGGGCAAACTGCTGCTGGGGGCTTTTGTACCTATCCAAGTCGAGATCGCTCCGTTTATCAAAGCGGTGACGCTCAAGCGCAGTGCCCTGACACTCTTCCAAGGCGAATGGGTGGTTTTTGTGCCAAAAGCAGATGATCAAGAGGATGAACACAAGGCAGCAGAGCACCACAAAGAGGATGAAGCAGAGGATGAAGGGCATGAGGAGGAGGAACACCACCATGATGAAGCGCACGAAGTCCCCTATGCGCCACGAGTCGTTGAGATCCTTGCCTATAGCGGTGATCGTGTTGCCCTCAAGGGTATCGAAGCAGGTGAAGCCTATGTGAGTGAGGGTGTCTATTTCGTCAAATCTCTGCTGCTCAAATCTTCACTCGGCGAGCATGGTCATTAGGAGTAGCAGATGAAACGATTTTTTGAACTGCTCATAGAGTATAAATTTTTGATTTTGGCACTTTTTATCGCTATTGCGGGCTTCGGATACCGTGCCTATCAGGAGATCCCTGTCGATGCCTTTCCCGATATCACACCCAAACAGGTGGTCATCTATACAGAAAGTCCCGGTAACTCCGCTGAGGATATCGAGAAGCTGATCACCTACCCCGTAGAGTCTGCCATGGCAGGGTTGCCGGGTGTAAAGATGATCCTCTCCAACTCAATCTTCGGTCTGAGCTATGTCTCGATCTTTTTTGAAGACAGCTACGATACCTATTTTCTCCGTCAGCTTGTTACAGAGAGGCTAAACAGTATCGAGATCCCCAAAGGATGGGGCAAACCGACGATGGGACCCAACACCACAGGTCTGGGACAGGTCTTTTGGTATCAGGTCAAAGATACAACCGGACAATACTGCACCACACAGCTCAGAGAGCTGCAGGAGTATGTCGTAGCACCGCTACTCAAATCGGTAGACGGTGTCGAAGAGGTGATAGGATGGGGAGGTTTCGAGAAACAATACAATGTACTGATCGACCCCAAACGGCTTCAAGCGACAGATACCACCTACGATGAGGTAGTCGATGCTCTCCAGAAGTCCAACATCTCCGCAGGAGGACAGTATCTGGAGTTTAACAAAGAGCAGTATCTTATCCGGGGGGCAGGCTTTTATAACACACTGGATGATATACGCAATACCGTAGTGCGCAGCAAAGATGCCCTTGCTGTCACCATCGCCGATATCGCAGAGGTCAAAGAGGGAAAAGCACCACGTTTCGGTGCCGTGACGATCGATGGCAAAGAGGCGATGTTTGGGATGGTGCTGCAGCGCAGCGGTACCAATGCCGCCAAGGTGGTCGCCTCCATCAAAGAGAAGCTGCCCCTTGTCGATGCAGCCCTTCCCAAAGGAGTAAAGATCAAAACGATCTATGACCGTACCGAGATCACCCACAAAGCGGTCAACACGATGACATCCGCCCTGCTGACTGGATCGATACTGGTCGCGATCGTCCTCTTTTTGTTCCTCTTTGAACTGCGTTCGGCATTTATCGTCATCCTCTCTCTGCCGCTCTCTTTGCTGATCGCCTTTTTGCTGATGCGCCATTACGGTATCTCGGCAAACCTGATGAGTCTCAGCGGACTTGCCATTGCCATCGGCATGATCGTCGACGGTACTATCGTTGTGGTAGAAAACAGCTTCAGACTACTGCATGACCATCCTGAGCTCTCCCGTGCAGAGGTGATCGCCCAGGCCACTTCTGAAGTCGCCAAACCGGTTATCTTCGCCCTGCTGATCATCGCAGTAGTCTTTATCCCGCTTTTGAGTCTGGCAGGATTGGCAGGCAAGCTCTATACACCTATGGCCCTGGATATCGTCTTTGTGATGCTCGGATCACTTGCAGTCGCACTGGGGCTGGTACCGGTACTCTCCTATATGCTGCTGCGCCCGGGCAAACATGCCAACTCACCACTGATGGGGATGATCAAAGCGGTCTATACACCACTGCTTACCTTTGCGCTCAAACATGCCAAAAAGATCGTGATCATTACTTTTGTGATCTTCGCACTGCTTGCTGCGGCACTCACCAAACAGGGACGGGAGTTTATGCCTGAGCTCAATGAGGAGTCGATCATGTACCGGGTTATCGCCATACCCGGTACTGCACTCTCCCAGAGTGTCGATACAGGCAAAGCCATTGAGCACTATATCCTCAGACATTATCCTAAACAGGTCGAGAGTGTACTCTCCATGATAGGCAGGAGCGAAAAGGGAGAGACAGCACAGGGCAACTACATGGAGGTGCTGCTCACACTCAAAAAAGATGTCAGCGATATCGAAGCACTTGCCCACAAAATGACGCAGGATCTTCAAGAGCACTTCACCTATGTGCAGTTTATTCCCACCCAGCCTATTGCGATGCGTATCGAAGAGCTTCTTGAGGGGGTCAAAGCGGAACTTGCCGTCAAGATCTACGGAGAGGATCAGAAGGTGATGGCAAAGATCGCTTCGGATATTCAGCGCGCCGTCTCCGGTATCAAAGGGCTTGAGAGACCCGAAGTTGAGTCTCAGCTGGGGCAGGCGCAGATCGTCATACGTCCAAACTACCTGGCACTTTCACGTTACGGCATCAGTGTCGATGAGGTGATGCGTCTGATCCGCCACGGTATCGGAGAGGAGGCTGTCACGGAGAAGATAGAGGGGGTCAGACGCTTTGGGATCGTCCCCAAGATCAAAGATGCCAAAAAGGATATCGAAGCGATCCGGTCAGTGCTGCTGCGCAGCAAAAGCGGCAAGGTAGTCCGGCTTGATCAGGTGAGTGATATCGAGGTGATTCAAGGGCCTGCCTTTATCAAGCGTGAGGATCTGAGTCGCTATATGGTGATCTCGATGGAGGTAGAGGGGCGCGATATCGCCTCCTTTGTCGCCGAAGCCGATGCCAAGATCAAAAAAGAGGTCAAGATCCCTAACGGCTACTACATCAAGTGGGCGGGAGACTTCAAAAATATGCAAGAAGCCACGGCGACACTGGCACTGATCATCCCTGTGACACTGCTGCTGATTTTGCTGCTGCTCTACACGGCATTCAACAGTTTCAAAAAAGCCTTTTTGATCCTGCTAGGTGTACCGCTTGGGCTCATAGGCGGTATCGCCGCACTGCTGATCGCCGATATCTATCTGAGTGTCTCGGCGATCGTAGGGTTTATCGCCATCTTTGCGATTGCTATCCTCAATGGTATCGTACTTGTAAGCTTCATCGATGAGCTTCGCAAGAAGTTTCCCCATGTCAAAACAGTTGACCTGGTCAAGGATGCTACCCTGCTGCGGCTTCGCCCTGTACTGATGACGGCATTTACCACACTTTTCGGTATCCTGCCGCTGCTTTACGCCACAGGAGTGGGCAGCGAGATACAATACCCGCTTTCAGTGGTCGTCACAGGAGGCATTATCTCCTCCACGATCCTGACACTGCTCGTACTGCCGGGGCTGTATGTGTGGTTTTTCGCCAGAGAGGAAACGGTGTGATGCAGAACAAATCAATCTGCACACTTTGTGCACAAAAGTGCATTAAACTTACAAAAAAATAATGGAGAAACAGATATGAACAGAAGAGATTTTATTACATTTAGCGGCGTAGCTGTGATAGCACTGCTTGGCGGATGCGGCGGCTCCGGAGAAAACAGCTCCAATACAGGAAGCAGCGGAAACACATCCGGCGGCAATGCATCTACGGCAGATAGCGGCAAGCCCTTGCCTATTCCGGTTTTGCATACCGGAGAGCTTCGGGAAGGTGTCAGACATTTTGACCTGACAATCCAAGAGGCGAGTCACGAATTCTTTAGCGGCATACAGACTGCCACATGGGGGATTGATGCTACCTATCTCGGCCCTACACTTCTGATGCGCAGAGGAGAAGATGTCTCTGTCAACTACACAAACAGGCTGCCCGAAGCGACCACCATGCACGGTCACGGGATGCATGTACCGGGGGAGATGGACGGTACGGCTCATCAACCTATCGCTGTCAACACAACATGGTCAGCCCAATACCATGTCGATCAAACAGCCTGTACCAACTGGTATCACCCCCACTATATGCACAAGACCGCACCGCATGTCTATCAGGGGCTTGCGGGGATGATCATCATAGAGGACAGTGTCAGCCAGTCACTCGATCTGCCCAAACGATACGGTATAGATGACATTCCTCTGGTTTTGCAAGATCGCTTCTTCAGTGACGACAAGCGCTCACTCCTCTATGCGCCGAGCAATATGCAACTTGCAAGAGGGTATATAGGCGATACCTTTATCACCAACGGAGCGATCAAACCGGTATTTGATGCCGAAGCAAAAGAGCTTCGTTTGAGACTTCTCAACGGCTCCAACTCCACAGTCTACACCTTGGGCTTTAATGACAACCGCGCTTTCCATCAGATAGCTACGGATAACGGCTTTCTTGAAACACCTGTAAGCATGAGCAGACTGACCCTCTCACCGGGTGAACGTGCAGAGATCGTGGTAGACCTAAGCAGCGATCTTGGAAGTACTCTCGTCCTTCATGAGTATCGGTACAATAAAGAGTTCTTGACTATCAATGTGAGCAAAGACCAGACAGCCACTACCTCACTCCCTGCATCACTTACCACACTCGATCCCATCCCAGCACCGACAAATACACGCACCTTCACGCTTGGCATGACAGGGATGGGTACCTTCACGATCAACGGGAAGACTATGGATCCCAATCGTATAGATGTGGCACTTTCTCAAGGAGACGTCGAGGAGTGGGAGATCATCAATGATATGAATATGGATCACAATTTCCATATACACGGAACACACTTTAGGGTTATTTCACGCAATGACGATCCCAATGCCGTACTTGAGAATGAAAAAGGATATAAGGATGTAGTCTATCTGCCCGCACAATCAAGAGTCAAATTCATTGTCTCCGTGCCAAATGACGGTGTAACGGCAGATGCAAATAATCCCTATATGTTTCACTGTCACTTTCTTGAACATGAAGACAACGGCATGATGGGACAATATACGGTGAGTTAAGCTACTATGCCAGTGTTTCAAGCACCTTTCTGATCTTCTCTTTGGCACTATGCAAAAAGAGTGTGCTTTTGCCCGAGAGTTTGCCCTCTTCGCTCATCGGTGTTGCGATGAAGCGCTTGATCGTCTCGACCAGGCTTTGAGTAACCTGCATCGTCTCCTGCGAACGCGGGGCATACTCTCTTTGATCATCATGGAAGCCCTCGAAGTGCAAGATGCGGCGCAGTTTGCCGTTTTGTTCAGCGAGAAGGATCTCGTAGTCTTTGAGTGTCGCGATGGCATCCTTGATGTGTGCATCGACCCTCTCCATCTCCTCTTTGCAGTTGGTTTTCCGGGCAACATACTCCTTGACATCTTCAAGCTGTTTTTGGGCGAAGTGGAGGTTTTTGTTGGCTTTGAGGGCGACACGTATCCAGTAGACCAGCACCATCAGCAGCAAAATTGCCGCGGTCACAACCGCGATACCGACATAGTATGAGGAGACACCCGTATATCCGACTGTCTGGGCAAACCAGCCAAATAGCTTCTCAAGGGTACTCCGGTCCGGTGTTTTGGAGAGATCGAGGGTCATCTGCAGCTTCTCGGTCGCCAGATAGACCAGTCCGACCAGTGCACCCATACCGACCAGTACCGCCATGATAAATGCCGTAAATTTTCCACTGCTGATATCTTTGGGCTCTACCGGAGGGATCTCTTCGGCAGGCTCGAAGAGGATGGTATCTTCCTCCTCCTTGGACGGATCATAGCCCAGCTCTTCCAGAAGCGCTTCGCTCTGTTCGAGAGCATTGGCACGAAGTTCCGCTTTGGCTTCATTGTAGGCTTTGAGGTCATTCTCAAGCAGGAGTCTGCACTCCTGCATCTGAGCCTCCGTGCTCTCTACCATCTCTTTGGCTTCGGAGACAAGCTGCTTTGCTATGATCTGTTTTTTGGGTTTTGGTTCGGAAGGGAGATCATTTGAGAGCGTCTTGGGGATCTCTTTGCTCTCTTGGGGCTGTTCAGGTACCTTTTCGACTCTCTCGGGTATCTCTTGGTCTCTCTCTTCCATATACCATCCTTTTTGTATACTTATAAAGGGCATCTCTAATAACCCTAGATGCTCATAACATTGCCAGCTTTGTTCTAGGCAAGGCACACTTTTGAAGTCCTAGCCGTAGCTAAGTCGAAAAAGTGTAACGCCGCATAGGACGAAGCTGGCATTGCCCGAAGGGTGGGCTTTGCAGACGCGATATTTCACAAGATACTTCCATCGTCTTAGCTTTGGCTAGGACTTGAAAGCCTCTTACAAAATCTCACATCTGCAAAGCCCATTATGAGCGCCTAGGGTTATTAGAGGTGCCCTAAAGTCTATTATAGATCATTATCTTTTAAGGCTTTATAAAACGGAGTAGGAGACTCCTGCTCTCCTAACTCATACTCGGTATATCGGAGTTGATCGTCATTTTTTTGATGGTACCGTTTTGGTCGCCCTGCTTTTCTCTGTCCGGGTTGCTTTTTGACGGATTGTTGGAGCTTTCCTGTTTGGACTCCTGCTTTTTCGTCTCTACTGCAGGGTTGGCAGCTTTGGATGCAGAAGCCTCCTGCTTGGAGACCTGCTGTTTTTGGAGAGTGAGTGCACCTTTTTTGGCGATATTGACAACCAGCCTGCCGTCTCTATACTCCGTCGTGATACTCGATACATCGGCATCCTGCGGCAGTGTGACTGCCTGCTGATAGACCCTCACGGAGCTGCTTTTGGCGATACCGTTGGGGGTTTTGTGCTCCTGCTCCTCTACCACTTTGGCAGTGATGGAGATCATCCCGTCTTTTGTCTGGATATCGATATGATTCTCTTTGGACTCCGGGATCGTCGTAAGCAGCTCATAGTGGTCACCCTTGTCGACAAAACCGCTTTGTCCGGGCATCTTGAAGTGTGCTATAGGACCAATTGAGCGCTGTGTACGCTGCAGCATTCTCTGGTGCATACGCTCAAACATCTTGTCCATCTGTGCCTGCATCTGCATCATCTCTTTGAAGATATCATCTCCAAAGGGATCTTGAAAAAAAGGATCCTTAAAAGGGTCATGAAAAGGATCAGCAGCATGAAGCGTACCTGCCATCACAAGCGGCAATGTAAATAATGCTAACGTTTTCTTCAACATTTGATTACTCCTTAATCTCTGTTTTTCAGATTATAAAAAGCAAAGTTTAACCGAATTTTAACCCACCAAATGTTCTCAACAGTCTCTCTATCGACTATGATTTTTGCTTCGCAGATTTGAAACGGCACTCTCCAAGTGTGACAGATTTGCCTTTGGCTATCTGGGAGAGGATATAGGCGAGTGTCCCCTCCGGATCGGTATCGGGCATCTCTTCGGAAATGAGTCGGAGTGCTTCTTGTTTGGTGGTAGGTGACCACTGCTTTTCGTGGGGCAGACGTGTCAGTATCTGCATCGCTCAGACAAGCCCCAATTCTGCGAAGATCGGCTCGACTTTGATCCACCAATCCTGCAGATGTGTCATCAGATCACCGATAGCGGCATCCTCTTTTTTCCACTCCTCTATCTTCTCGAGTATAGCGGACTTCTCCTCTTCGGGGATATCTTTGGATTTGCGTATATGCTCCTGTGCCTCTTCTATCTTCTTTTTCATGCTTCAACTCCGTTTCTCTTTTTGTAAGATGATACACCATTCACTTTTCTTTGTCAATGCTTTCACTACGATGGAAGCCAATTGAAGCCTCTGAATAATTATGCATGGAGGTTTCACACGATGGCGACAAAGGAGCATTCAACCCATGAAATGGGCGCTTGCGTTTGTGACTGCCGGAGCTATCGTGTGAAACCGGTAGTTTTTTATAGATCTTAATTGGCTATAATAAGCAAAATAATTAAAGGAAATATCGTGACACACTCCATCAAAGATTATCTCAAGAAGGACTCCACTGCCGGCATACTGCTCATCGTAGTAACGCTTCTGGCACTCTTGATGCAGAACTCACCGCTTTCAGATATCTACACACAGTTCCTGCATACCCCGGTAGAGATCCGCTTTGGTGCGCTGCACATCGCCAAGCCGCTGCTTCTGTGGGTC
>JALWKQ010000152.1 GCA_027081395.1 Sulfurovum sp.
CATAACTCATCAAATCTGTTTTAGCGCTTCGAGTCGTTCGATACGTGCTTCGGTACTCGGGTGGGTACGGAAGAGGTCGCCCATGCTGAACTCTTTGCCTGTAAAGGGGTTGATGATGAACATATGCGCTGTCTGCGGATCTGCCTCGGGGAGGATAGTGTTTCTTGCATAGTTGTCGAGTTTGACAAGTGCAGACTGCAGCCACTCAGGGTGTCCGGTCATACGTGCAGAGCCTTCATCGGCGAGAAACTCTCTGTTTCGACTCACGGTCATCTGGATGATGGTCGCAACCAGAGGCATAATGATCATCAGTGCGATCATCACGATTGGGTTGCTCGGTCTCTCTCTGTCTCCCCCGCCAAAGAGCATCCCAAAATTGGCAAGCATCGCGATGGCTCCGGCGATTGTAGCGGCAACGGTACCGATGAGCATATCGTAGTGTTTGACATGGCTGAGTTCATGGGCGATGACCGCTTCGATCTCCTCCTCATCCAGTAGCTTGAGAAGTCCCTCTGTGACAGCCACAGCGGCATGTTCATAGTCACGCCCTGTTGCAAAGGCATTGGGTTGCTCCTCGGGTATGATGTAGAGCTTTGGCATCGGAAGGTGTGCACGGCGTGTGAGTTTCTCTACGATGTGGTAGAGTTCGGGTGCCGTATCTTTGTCTACCGGTATGGCATGATAGTGTTTGAGAATCATCTCATCACTATAGTAGTAGGCATAGAAGTTCATACCTGCGGCGATGATGAAAGCGATGATCATCCCGGTCTTTCCGGCGATCATTCCCCCAAACCAGATGAACAGCAGTGTAAGCCCGATCATCAAGGCATAGGTCTTAAGTTGTTCCATAAGGTCTCCTTGTTCTTTTTTATTTTAAAATAGCATAGTTAAACTAATCGAATATTAACACACAGTGACGCATATTTTTTGCTACTATAAGTTGAAAAAAGTGGTTGATCCAAGGGATAGAAGATGCAACGTTATTTTATGATACTTATAGGAATGAGTGTGATGCTCGTTGCCGAGTTTCAAGCAACGATCAAGCCCGTCAACCGCTATATCAAACAGCGCATGATAGAGGGCAAAAGCTGGCACAAAGGGTGTCCTGTAGCACCCTCTGATCTGCGCTATATCCGTCTGACACACAAAAACTTCTACCGTTCCGAGCGTACCGGAGAGATGATTGTGCACAAAGATGTTGCCGATGAGGTGGTAGAGATATTCCGCGAGCTCTATGAGATAGGCTATCCGATCCGTCAAATGCGTCTTGTCAGTGATTTCAAAGGGAGTGACTGGCGCAGCATCGAAGCGGACAACAGCTCGGCATTCAACTGCCGCAATGTCTCTACAGGTCGTAAAAAGTGGTCCAGACATGCCTATGGACTGGCGATCGACCTTAATCCTATCGAAAATCCATTTGTCAATAGACGTGGATATATCGCCCACAGAGCCTCATACCGTTTTAAAAAGCGCAGACACCGAAGCAACGCGTTTGCAGACAGAGCGATGCTTCTGAAAAACGATGAAGCAGTGAAGATCTTCGAGGCACACGGCTGGAAGTGGGGCGGCGATTTTTCACCCTACAAGGATTATCAGCATTTTGCAAAAGAGCATAACACTACACAGCCAAAAGAGAATAAAGAGAATAAAGAGAAATCGGAATAGTCTGTTTATACTCGGTTAAATTCATTTTAGTTATAATTCTCCTCCAATTCAGATTGAGGAGATATTTTGAATCTAAAAAGTTTTTTATGGGAATATGGTGAAAAAGTTCCCGGATATGATGTCACCGTGATCAATGAGAGAGAGGCGAGAGCCGCAGCCGGTATTCTCTTTATGCTGGGGATGATCGTGATCTTTGTCGGGATCGGCTACAACCACATCATGGTAGCACGTGTCTATCTCGCATTTCTGTTTCTTGACTTCACATTGAGAATGATCAGCCCCAAATACGCCCCCTCTTTGCTGCTGGGGAAACTTGTCGTACAAAATCAGAAGCCCGAATATGTCGGCGGACTGCAAAAGCGTTTTGCATGGACGCTTGGCTGGTTTATCTCTTTGCCGATGATGTGGTGGTTTGTGATTCATTGGGACATTACCTTTTACAAAGTACTTGTCTGTATTCTCTGTCTGACGCTGATGTTTCTTGAGGCGGCGTTTTCTGTCTGTGTGGGGTGTATGATCTACAAAATGATAGTCAAAGATGATCCGCAGCACTGTCCCGGCGGTGTCTGTGAGATACGCAAAAAAGAGCCGATCCAGATCCTCAGCCCGTTACAAAAAGGTATTGCTGTTATAACACTGGCAGGACTTTTGACCGGGCTCTATCTCTTTCTTGCCAAGACTGAGTCAAAGACCTTTTTCGGGGAGTTTTTGCACGAGATGGTACTGACCAAAGCGCAGCTCAAAGCAGAACAGGAGAAAAAACTCGAAGAGGCATTTGAGAACGAAGATTTTTAGACCCTACCTCTTTTTGCGATTCGATCCGGGTAGAGAGCTACCCGGCTACTTCTTAAAGACATTCCCCAGCATCCCTTTGATAGCACCTTGCAGGTCGGCAGGGTAGATGACAAACTTCGAGTTGTCGCTCTTGCTGATCTGCTCAAGTGAGTTGATATAGCGGTCACCCAGCAGGAACATCGCAGGCAGCTCTTTGTCCTGTATATTGTCGGAGATGAGTCTGATCGCTTCGGCAGATGCATCGGCGAGCGCGATTTGTGCCTGTGCCTCTCTCTTGGCGGCTTCGAGTTTACCGTCCGCTTCGAGGATCGCAGCATTTTTGTTACCCTCTGCCATCGTCTCCACTGCCCGTCGTTCACGCTCTGCTGCAGCTTGCTGTTCCATCGCTTTCTGCATGGAGGGGCTTGGGTTGATATCTTGGATTTCGACAGATTTGACCGT
>JALWKQ010000153.1 GCA_027081395.1 Sulfurovum sp.
AGACGGTGATTTTCTTGCAGGATTTTTCCAAGATGCAATCTATGATGAAGCGCTTGTTTTTCACGGTATGAAGCGGGCACTTCGTGCGAGTGAGGAATTAGGAATTAGGAATTAGGAATTAGGAATTTTGGTATGCATTGCTTTGCAATGCTTCTATTTGGAAGGATAACAATGAAATTAGAAACAAAGGCATTGCGAAGCAATGCAACCCAATACTCTTCACTCTTCACTCTTCACTCTTCACTTCTGCTCCAAAGGAGCAGATCATGTTGACTATAGCCCTTCCAAAGGGGAGAATCGCAGAGCAGACCTTAGAGATATTTGCTGAGATTTTTGGCGGAGAATTCAGATTTGAAGGGCGTGAGCTCATTATGGAGAAAGAGGGGTTTCGCTTTCTCAATGTCCGTAATCAGGATGTTCCTACCTATGTGGAGCATGGTGCAGCGGATATCGGTGTGGTGGGGCTCGATGTCATTACCGAAAAGGAGCTCGATATTATCCAACTGCTTGATATGCAGCTTGGCAAGTGCAAAGTCGCTATCGGGATCAAAAACGAAGATGAACTCGACTGGTCACGCCCCAATATCAAAGTAGCGACCAAGATGGTCAACATCACCAAAAACTACTTTGCTAAAAAGGCAGTAGGGGTTGAGGTGGTCAAGCTCTACGGTTCGATCGAGCTTGCACCCCTTGTGGGGCTTGCTGATGCGATCGTCGATATCGTAGAGACAGGCAATACCATGCGTGAGAATGGGCTGAAAGTTGCAGAGGATATCATGGACTCTTCTGCACATCTTATTGCCAACAAGAACAGCTTTTATGCCAAGAAAGAGGAGATACTCTCTTTGTACGAAGCCATCAAAAAGGTGGTTGAGAGTCGTGGCTAACCCCAACAGCACAGACTCGCTTGACCTCTATGCCAAAGTAGAGGATCTGCTTGAAAATGATGAAGCGATACAATCCTTGTATGGCTACTACTATGCAACCCTTGCACAACTCTCTTTTGAAACACTGCTTGATATTGGATGTGGCAGCGGTGATTTTCTTATCGCGCTTGCCGATCAGTTTGGAGATCTGTCGCTCAAAGGGATAGATCTGAGTCCTGTCATGGCAGCACGCGCCAGAGCCAAAGGGGCTGATGCTACTGCTGTCGATCTGTGTGAGGTTGATGGGAAGTTTGATGTGATGACAGCGGTGTTTGATATGATGAACTACCTGCCTAATGAAGCTTTGGAGGGGTTTTTCGACTGTCTCAAAGCGCATCTAAACGAAGGCGGATATTTTCTCTTTGATATCAATACGTTGTATGGATTTGAAAATGTTGCTGTAGGTGCCTATATCGTTGAGGATGAACGTCGTTTTGTCGCGATTGACAGCGACTTTGAAGAGGGGCACTACCGTGCCGATTTTACCCTTTTTGAAAACGCATCCGACGAATGCTACAAAAAATCTACACAGACGATCCATCAGTTCCATCACACTGTCGATAGACTGCTCGAAGCGAGCGGTATGACACTGGTAGTCGATCAGGATCTCTCCCTCTACGGACTGGAAGAGGCAGACAAACGTTTTGTCATTCTCCAAAAGTAATATATGCCCTAAAGTCAGGGGTATTTGAATAAGATAAATTGGGGGAGTAGTGATGCCGGCTTGAGGTGATTCAAGCCGGGTAGAAAGATTTTACTTGATGATCTCGAATGGGTTTTCGATAACGTGCTTTCTGTCTACGATATAAGGGATAAGTGCTGTCTGTCTTGCTCTTTTGATCGCTACTGTGACAAGCTCCTGGTGGCGTTTACAGTTGCCTGTAAGACGACGTGGCATGATCTTGAATCTCTCACTGAGGCTGAACTTCAGCGCATTGAGGTCTTTGTAGTCGATATAGTCGACTTTCTGTTCACAGTATCTGCAATATCTTTTTTTGAATTTTCTTCTTTCTGCCATAATCTATGTTCTCCTAAAACGGTATTTCATCTTCACTGATGTCGATTTCCGGAATATTCGGTGTCGGTTCAGGGGCACTTTGGGCCGCAGCAGGTGCTGCCGGCTGGCTGTAACTCTCTGTTGGAGCGCTTGGAGCACTGTAGTCTCCTGCAGGTGCGCCGTATCCGCCGCCTGCCTGTGCTGCATCATCTCTGCTGCCGAGCATCTGAAGGTTCTCCACAGTTACTGTGTGCTTGCTTCTTTTGCTACCGTCTTGTGCTGTCCACTGATCGAGCTTGAGTCTTCCATCTACTAAAACTTTGCTTCCCTTTCGAAGGTACTGGTTGGCTATCTCAGCAGTTCTGCCGAAGAAGGTCAGATCAATGAAAAGTACCTCTTCTTTCTGCTCACCTGTCGCAGATTTGAACTTGCGTGATGTTGCGATGGCAGTAGAGCCGATCGCACTTCCGCTTTGTGTGTATCTGATCTCGATATCTCTGGTGAGGTTTCCTGCTAAAATAACTTTGTTGTACATAGGGTTGCTCCTGTAAGCGACTGTAAATTACGCTTCTTCTTTTGCCGGCTCTTCAGCTTTGCTTTTGTTCGCTGCTGCAACCTGCTTGTCAAATTGCGCAAGCTCTTTTTGGTTACTATATTTTACAGTCAAAAACTTAATGATGTCTTCGTTGATCTTGAGATTTCTTTCGATCTCTGCAATCGCGTCACCATTGGCTTTGTAGAAAAGGATCGTATAGTACCCTCTGTCGTTTTTCTCAACAGGGTAAGCAAGTTTTCTCATCCCCATATCATCCGTTGCAAGAAGTTCCGCCTCAACTTTGGTAAGAACATCTTTGATCTTCGCGATCTGCGCTGCGATCTCTTCTTCTGTCAGTGTAGGTTTGACTACAAAGAGTGTTTCATAACAGTTCATGTGTTTCCTTTTGGTTTAATAGCCCGCATTATCAGATGAAG
>JALWKQ010000154.1 GCA_027081395.1 Sulfurovum sp.
TGCAGCGGATGGAGCGTATCAATGATGCCTACCGGACTTTGATGAAGTATATAGAAGAGTTTCGTTATACTTTTGATGATGAAGAGATAAGCAAACAGTTTCCAGAGGTAGATTATGTCAAACAGCACAGACCGTGATTACTATTTTGAAGATAGAGAAGATGCCGCAGCCAAGTTGATAGAGACCCTTCCGCTGGATATCCTCAGGAACAATGAGACGGTGGTGATCGGTGTGAGTGAAGGGGGTGTCTTTTTTGCCGACAAGATCGCGCAGGCGACACGGTCACAGATGGATATACTGCTTACTGAGCCGATCTGCGCCCCCAACAATCCCGAACTGGCGATCGCGATGATATCCGAGACCGAAGAGGTTGTGATGCACAAGGCACTTATCGATGCCTTCGACATCTCAGAGGATTTTGTCTACAGTGAAGCCCAGCGCAAATATGATGAAGAGGTGCTCAGCTATGTCTACAGATACCGCAAAGGCAAGGATCTGGTCTCTTTGGAGGGCAAGTATGTGGTATTGGCAGATGAGTGTATCGAGACGGGACTGACGATGATGGTCGCACTCAAGTCTGTTATTGCCAGAGGCGCAAAAAATATCTATATAGCGACACCGATACTCGACCAGGCCGTTTATCAAAATCTGCTGAGTGTCTGTGACGGGGTCTTCTGCCCTCATAAGATACAACACTATATTTCGATAGAATACTATTATAAGAATTTTGAGAAGATGACATTTGAGGAGATCTCCCGGATCGTCGATCTCTATGAGAATAAAAAAGGAAAGCAAACAGATGCAAGCAAAGAGCGTTGAAATCAATGTCAACAATTTGGACGAGATTTATGAGTTTAACAAGATAGCCAAACAGGCAAGCGGTGCAGTGATGTACCGACAGGGCAAAGCCGTTTTGATCGCGGCAGTAGCGATCGATGAAAAAGCGGTCGATGAGGATTTCCTTCCTCTAACGGTGCAGTATATCGAGAAATCCTATGCGGCGGCGAAGATCCCCGGAGGATTTATCAAGCGTGAGACCAAACCGGGTGACTTCGAGACCTTGACATCAAGGATCGTAGACCGTTCACTCAGACCGCTCTTTCCTGACGGTTTTCACTACCCTGTGACGATCACGGTGATGGTCGTCAGCAGTGACAGCGAAGTCGATATGCAGGTAGCGGCACTCCATGCTGCTTCTGCGGCACTTTATGTATCGGATATCCCGGTGACCCGGAGTATCGCTGCTGTGAGACTTGGGAAGATCGACGAAGAACTTGTGGTCAACCCTACATTGTCTGGGCAGGATGAGAGTACTCTTGATCTTCTGGTGGTCGGATCGGGCAGGGATGTGATCATGATCGAGATGCGTACGATCGCTTCTGAAGTGATCGATGATATCGAGATTGATCCCGTACTCGACCCTGTAGTGAGCAGTGTGCCTCTGGTACTTGAACATCAGGAGTGCAATGAGCTTGACGAAGAGGCTCTCGTCGAGGCGATTGCGCTGGCACAGGAGAAGATCGACGGGGCATCCAAAGCGTATGAGAGTGTGTTTGCGGAGTTTGTGAGAGAGCCGCTGGCACTGGAGATCGCAGATGAGAAGATCGATGAGGTACTCTATGACTATATCGCCAAACACTTTGCCGAAGATATTGAAAAAGCGATCTCTCATATGGCAAAGAGCGAACGCTCAACCGAGCTGAAAAAGGTACGTACCAAGATACTCAAACAGCTTGAAGCAGAGGGGCTCGAAGCAGACAAAGAGCTGGTATCCAAAGTCTTGGAGCGCTACAAGAAAACCGTGGTGCGCAGCCAGATACTGGACAAACATATCAGAGCCGACGGCAGAAAGCTCGATGAGGTGCGTCCGATCTCGATCGAGACCAATCTGCTTCCGTCTGTCCACGGCTCCTGTCTCTTTACACGCGGACAGACACAGGTACTTGTCACTGCGACATTGGGTGACAAAAAAGATGCCCAGATGTTTGAGCTGATCACAGATAAGCAGAGCAGATCAGAGCACTTCATGGTGCACTACAATTTCCCAGGCTTCTCGGTAGGGGATGCGAAGTTTATCGGTGCGCCGGGTCGTAGAGAGTTGGGACACGGCAACCTCGCCAAGCGTGCGCTCGAGCCTGCGATCCCACTGGACTTTGACGGTACGATCAGACTGGTATCGGAAGTGTTGGAGAGCAACGGCTCCTCCTCTATGGCGACAATCTGCGGCGGTTCACTCGCACTGCGCTCTGCCAATATTGAGATGGTAGACCTTGTTGCGGGTATCGCAATGGGGCTGGTCACTGACGGTGAACGCTATGCGGTACTGACCGATATCCTGGGGCTCGAGGATCATGACGGCGATATGGACTTCAAGGTAGCGGGTACCTCCAAGGGGATCACGGCACTGCAGATGGATATCAAGCTTGGCGGTATCGACCTGGGCATCCTCAAAGATGCACTGATCCAGGCAAACAAAGGCAAGCAGCATATCCTTTCGATCATGAAAGAGGCAGAGGCGAACATCCAGGAGAGTACTGCACTTCCGGCAACGGAGCACTTCTCTATCCATCCGAGCAAGATCGGCGAGATCATCGGCAAAGCAGGGGCAACGATCCGGGATATCATCGAGAAGTTCGAAGTGAGTATCGATCTTGATCGAAGTGAAGGCAAGGTGAAAGTCTCCGGAGAGGACAAAGAGAAGGTAGCCGCCGCCAAAGCACATATCCAGAAGATCGCAGAAGCACCGGTCAAGCAGCAGATAACCTACGAACCGGGCAAGGTCTACAAAGGAAAGGTCAAACGCATCGTCGATTTCGGTCTCTTTGTCGAGATGCCCGACGGCTACGATGCTCTGCTGCACATCTCCAAGATCGCCAAAGGACGCATCA
>JALWKQ010000155.1 GCA_027081395.1 Sulfurovum sp.
CCTCGGCGGTGTCATTGTGTTTGAGTGCGCTGTTCTCCACGATACCTGTAACTGCCAGACCGAAGATCGGCTCGGGAGCGTCGATACTGTGTCCGCCTGCAAGCGGGATACCTGCATCCTCGCAGACTGCACGTCCTCCTTCGATCACCTTCTGCCCCACCTCGGGAGGCAGCACATTGATCGGCCAGCCAAAAATAGAGATCGCCATCAACGGTCTACCGCCCATTGCATAGATATCGCTGATCGCATTGGTCGCCGCGATACGCCCGAACGTAAAAGGGTCATCCACGATCGGCATAAAAAAATCCGTCGTACTAAGTACCGAAGTACCGTTGCCCAGATCATACGCTGCCGCATCATCTTTGCTCTCATTGCCTACCAGCAGCTGTGGATAAGGGATGTTGTCCCTTGAGCTGATGAGTATTTTCTCCAAAATCTGTGGCGCGATCTTGCATCCGCACCCTGCACCGTGGCTGTATTGGGTCAGCTTGACATTTTCCATACTCTCTACTCCTTTTGGTATTCCCATATTGCATTGTCGTATCATAGTGCGCTTTTGCTTTAAAGTATGTTATCCTTTCAATATCTATCCAAAAAGAAGGCGACCATGACCATTGAGATCCCCCATTACAAAACGATGAGACTGAGCCATCTCATCCTTGATTACAACGGTACCATAGCAACAGACGGCAAGCTCATCCCCGATATCCAGCCCCTGCTGCTGCAACTCGCAGAGCACTACCATATCCATGTCATCACCGCCGATACCTTCGGCAGTGTCGAAGCGCAGCTCAAAGAGTACCCCATCACGGTCAAGATCCTTGGCCGCAACAACCACACCGAAGAGAAAGCCACCTACATCGAGAGCCTTGGCGCGATGCAGTGTGTGGCTATAGGCAACGGCAACAATGATGCAAAGATGCTTCGACATGCCGCATTGGGTATCGCCATCATCGGCGAAGAGGGATGCAGTACCGCCACACTGATGCAGAGTGATCTCAGCTGCCGCCATATCACAGATGCCCTCTCTTTGCTGCTGCATCCCAAACGCCTCATCGCTACACTGCGACAGTAGCGTATCTTATTTGGATCTTTGCCCTCTTGTGCTAAAATACCTCTAATTTTTAAATAAGGTAATACAGATGCCAACTCCCATAGAGCTCGCACACTCCCCCGATGCAGACGATATCTTCATGTACTATGCGATCAAGTTTGGCTGGGTCGATACCAAAGGGCTGACTTTTGAGAACATTGGACTCGACATCGAAACTCTCAATGTTGAAGCGATGAAAGGCACCTACGATGTCACTGCCATCAGCTTCGGCATGTACCCGCTGATCAAAGATGAGTATGCCCTGCTGCGTACCGCTGTCAGCTTCGGAGAGGGGTATGGTCCCAAACTCATCAAACGCAAAGGGGAGAAGCTAAAACGACGCTTTAAGGTAGCACTTTCTGGGCGCTACACCACCAACGCCATGCTCTTTCGTCTCTACTACCCCGAGGCACGTCCGATCTATATGGACTTTCTTGAAATCGAGCAGGCTGTAGTCAATGGTGATGTCGATGCAGGGGTGCTCATACATGAGTCGATCCTCGACTTTGATGATAGTCTCGAGGTAGCCAAAGAGATATGGGATATCTGGGTCGAACTGGCAGGAGAGGGACTGCCGCTGCCGCTTGGGGGTATGGCAATCCGCCGAAGCCTGCCGCTGAACCGTGCCATTGACATCGAGAACATTCTCATAGACGGTGTCAAAGTCGCCAATGCACGCAAAGAAGAGCTCTGCACCAAACTGGAAAATGAAAAACTCGTACGCATCTCCGATGCCATGCTCACAAAATATCTGGAGATGTACGCTTCTGATGCATCAGCAGAACTGAGCCCGCTACAACTCAAAGCACTCGACAAACTCTACCAAATAGGTTTTGAACACGGTATGTGGGAGTGTCCGATAAAAACAGAGGACTATTTGATACCTAAAGAATACAGTGCACTGCGTTCAAAATGAGGAATGAGGAATGAGGAATGAGGAACTGAAAATAGATCAAAGCATTGCGCAGCAATGCATACCGACACTCTTCACTCTTCACTCTTCACTCTTCACTAAAAAACAAGGAGAAGTCCTTGTTTTTTAAGACCATAGACTTCTCCAAATACAGCAGCATCAAGATCGGTCAGCCCGAAGAGGTGCTTATGATAGAAAAAGGCGATGCCATCCCTGATGATCGTTACCTCATTGGCGGCGCAAACAACCTGCTCATCTCCCAGACACCCCCGCCGCTGATGATGCTCTCCAAAGCATTTGCCTATGCAAGTCAAAGCGGCGATATGCTCGAAATTGGTGCCGCTATGCCGACAGGGCGTATCGTCTCTTATGCCAAGAAACACAATATCGGCGGCTTTGAGTTCTGCGCCAAACTGCCCGGTACACTCGGTGGCATGCTAGCGATGAATGCGGGGGTCAAGGAGTATGAAGTCTTCAATATACTTCACGGTATCGAGATAGAGGGCAGATGGATACGCAAAGAGGAGATAGAGCACGGCTACCGGTTTGCCAAACTGCCCGGTATCGCTACAGCCGCACGCTTTGAGATAACAGGCGGCTTTGATCAGACACTGCTTGATACGCTTCTGTCATTGCGCTCCAGCCAGCCGCACGACCCAAGTGCCGGCTCGGCATTCAAAAACCCGGAGGGGGACTATGCCGGCAGACTCATAGAGGAAGTGGGACTCAAGGGAACAAGCAAGGGGGGAATGCAGTGGAGTGATATCCATGCGAATTTTCTGGTAAACAGAGGAGGAGGCACCTTTGAAGATGCCCTCTATCTCATTGAACTTGCGAAGGAGAAGGTGCAGAACTCTTTTG
>JALWKQ010000156.1 GCA_027081395.1 Sulfurovum sp.
TCGAGATCGTCGCAGCCAATGACCGGGTCAGAGAGATCGCTGAGAGTCTCAATGATGAAGAGACATTTCTCTGTACCAAAGTAGAGCGTGACTTCGTCTCAAAGATAGGTGCGGGATGTTCTGCCCCGGTGGCGGTCAATGCTACAGTCCGTGACGACAAACTCCATGTGCGCGCAATGCTCGGCTATCCGGACGGCACCCACATTCTGCACGAAGAGATGGAGGCACCTCTTGAGTCTGAAAAAGGTAATGTAGCCGAGGGACTCGGTGTTAAGCTTGCCGAAGCGATGATCGCCAAAGGTGCACTTGACATCTTAGAAAATGCTGAAAAGATAGCCTTTAAGGATGAGATGCCGCAGAGGCTTTAAAAGTGACAGTTTCTCTTCTTTCTTTCTAATATATACAGAGGATATTGTATAGCATGATATCAAAAGTATTATTAAAATATTTGATATGATTGAGAGGAAACAGTAGTGCTAATAAGCAAATACATTATTGCTGGAAATACTTAGGAGTTATTTGTGAAAGATGAAGATATAGAACAGAATTATTTGAAAAAAATTGAAGCTGAGCCATTAAAATATATAACTTCTATTTCTACATTATTTGGGGGGATTTTATTCTTACTTTATTTTGGAGAGATTCATTATTTCCCTGATTTAAATCTTGCGAATAGTATGCATTTGATCTTTGCGATTGTATTATTCGGTTTTCTTGTGATTATGACACTCTCAGTTTTATTGATTTTCCCTGCATGGTTATGGTCGCAATTTAGAGATGATCAATTAAAAAAAGAGAAAGAAAAAACTGAAAAACATGAATATATAGAAAAAAATTATAATTTCTCTTTTTTGATATGGTTTATTGTAGTTCAATTTTCTCTCTTTTTAGCAATAGTTCTTATTGGAAAAGTTAATTTGACTGATATTTATCAATATATCGGACTAATTGCTATAGTAGTTGTTTTAAGTGTTGTGCTTTATATAACAGAAAAATATCTAAAAATTAAAAAATATACTTTTAATGGAAATATCTTGTTTGGTGTTGCTACAGTTGCCCTATTATCTCTATTTGGGTTTCTCACTTGGATTCCATTGTTATTAATTTATAACAATGGAGAAATTGATTTAGTATATGGTATTTTTATGGGTTTGGTTATTATTCTTCTTGTGAATACTTTGGTTATTTTTTCCAAAGACACACATACAAAGATTATTTCTGTAGTAGTTTTTATTATAATACTTATGATCATATCTAAAAGTTATTTTATGATCCCTAATGCTTTTATGAAAGCATTTCATTTTGGGAATTACAAAATATCAAAACTCTATCTTAAAAAAAGTTCTTGTGATATATTGAAAAAATATGATTTAAATACCTCATATATCTTAAATGATACAAATAGTACTTTTGGATGTATTGTTAATGATCAAAAAGTTTTATTGAATTTGGGTAATACCATTGTGCTTCAAGAGCACAATCAAACAATAGTTCTACCTGCAGCTGATGTTGTAGGTAAAAGCTGGACAAATCAGTGAAAAACTTTAGAGAGAGTATGTAATGCAAGATGTCGTAGCGTGGCTCAAAGAGAACGGTAACCTCAAGATCATCGATGAACCCCTTGATGTGGAACTGGAGATCCCTCATGTCGCCTATATAGAGGTTAAAAAAGAGGATTCGCGTCCGATACTTTTTACCCATCCAGTCAACAAGGCAAAGGGGATCGAGTATGATATGCCGGTCTTGATGAATATCTTTGCCAACAAGGAGATCACCGAGAAGATTTTCGGTAAACACCCCGATGAGGTGGCGGAGGGGATCGAGTCGCTTCTCAAGCTCAAGCCTCCCAAGAGCTTCAAAGAGAAGCTCTCGATGCTGCCCAGACTCTTCGCCCTTAAAAACATCTTTCCAAAGCGCCAGAGATCCAGGGGTGCCTGTCAGGAGCAGATCATCCCTAAAGCGGAAGTTGACCTCGACAGGCTTCCTATCCTCAAGACATGGGAAGAGGATGGCGGCCCGTTCATTACGATGGGGCAGGTCTATACCCAGAGTCTTGACGGTACGATGCAAAATCTCGGGATGTACAGACTTCAGCAGTATGACAAGAAGCGTCTCGGGATGCACTGGCAGATACACAAAGATGCCTCACACTTTTTCGACCAGTACCAAAAAGCGGGCAAAAAGATGCCGGTCTCTGTTGCTATAGGCGGTGATCCGCTCTATATATGGTGCGGACAGGCACCGATGCCGCACGGGATGTTTGAGATGCTCCTCTACGGTTTTGTACGCAACAAGAACGCACAGCTGGTCAAGTCGATCACCAATGATATCTACATTCCCAATGATGTGGATATCGTCATCGAGGGGTTTGTAGACCCCAAGAAGTTGGAGATAGAGGGGCCCTTTGGTGACCATACGGGCTACTACACCCTCAAAGAGCCTTTCCCTGTGATGGAGGTAGAGACTATCACAATGAAAAAGGATCCAGTTTTTGCCGCAACGGTGGTAGGTAAACCGCCGCTGGAGGACAAATATATGGGCTGGGCGACGGAGCGGGTCTTTTTGCCGATGCTCAAGCCCATGGCTCCCGATCTCATCGACTACTATATGCCAGAAAACGGGGTCTTTCACAACCTGATCCTTGCCAAGATGCAGGTGTACTACCCGGGGCATGCCGAACAGTTCATGCATGCCTTTTGGGGTGTGGGGCAGATGAGTTTTGTCAAGCATGCTATCTTTGTAGGCGAAGATGCACCGGCACTAGAGGATCATGAGGCGTTGGCAGTGCATATACTCAACAGGCTTGAGAGGGAGAAGATACTGATCACGCACGGGATCGTCGATCATCTCGATCACGCTTCAAGCAGACAATTTGTAGGCGGCAAGCTGGGGATCGATGCGACGGCAAAGGAGGAGGTCGAAGCAGGCATAGAAGCATTGATAGGTGACAGTGTACTGCTTGAGCGTTGTCAAGAGATCGTCCCGCAGATCAAAGCGCTCAAACAGTATATGACCCATACCAAAAACCCGATATGTGTAATCGCCGTAGAGAAGAGCGTTTCACAAAAAGAGACGATCACCAAGCTTACACCACTTGCTCCACATATCAGGGTACTGGTGATAGTCGACCATGCCAATAATGATCTGGAGAACCCCTACATGCTGATCTGGCGTGTGGTGAACAATATCGATGCGCAGCGTGATGTGATACTCGACACCTTCATCGCTATCGATGCGACCAACAAAAACGAACTAGACGGCTATCCCAGAGAGTGGCCGGGCGATACTTTCTGTACCAAAGAGGTACTTGACACGCTTGGGCAAAAAGGGCTTATAAAGATTGATGAGGCATTTATCAAAAAGTTTGGGCTTTTGCCGTTTAAAAATTAATCTCAATTTAAAGATCATCTGATACAATCCTTATGTAATAAAAATTATCATTAAGGAAATGAATATGTTGGTAACAAAAAAAGCGCCAGACTTTACAGCAACAGCCGTACTTGCAGACGGACAGATCGTAGATAACTTTAATCTTTATGAAAATATCGGACCAAAGGGTGCGGTACTTTTCTTCTATCCGCTTGACTTTACATTTGTATGTCCATCTGAGATCATTGCATTCTCTCACAGAGCCAAAGAGTTTACAGACAGAGGTGTCAATATCATCGGTGTTTCTGTAGATTCGCAGTTCTCTCACTTTGCATGGAGAGAGACTCCGGTAGAAAAAGGCGGTATCGGCCGTATCAATTTCCCGCTTGTTGCAGACCTGACAAAGCAGATCTCAAGAGATTATGATGTACTTCTTGAGGATGCCGGTGTGGCACTGAGAGGTTCTTTCCTTATCGATGCAGACGGTACAATCAGACATGCTGTCATCAATGACCTTCCGCTTGGAAGAAATGTCGATGAGATGATCAGAATGGTAGATGCTATGATCTTCACCAACGAGCATGGCGAAGTATGTCCTGCAGGTTGGCAAAAAGGTGAAGAGGGTATGAAGCCTGACAGTGAAGGTGTCGCTGAATATCTCTCCAAGCACGCTGACGAGCTCTAAAACATACTTGTTCCTGTCTATAGACGGGAACAGGATATAGTTAACCCTATTGTGATTGTGATAGTGTTAACTATGTTCTACAGATGTTAACAATGGGGAAAGGAGACTTCATGACAGATTATGCGGTGCTGCTCAAGGAGAGTGGTCTCAAAGCGACGTTTCAGCGTATGAACATACTTGAAACGATAGAAAAACATGGGCATATGGCGATCGAAGAGATCTATGATGAGGTCGCCAAGGTACACCCGTCACTCTCTCTGGCGACAGTCTATAAAAATATTATCCTGATGGTTGAGAACGGCGTATTGGTGGAAGTGCCAATAACAGGTAAAAAACCGAAGTATGAACTGACCAAAAACGACCATATCCATCTGATCTGTACCGAGTGCGGAGAGGTGGAAGACAGACCCTGTCTCGAAGAGACGGACAAGCTCTTGAAGTCGATGACGTCACAAGAGCGTTTCTCGCTCAATAAACAGCAGATCAACCTCTACGGTGTCTGTGCCCAGTGCCAGGCTGCCAAAGCCTCTTAATGGGCTAAATCAGCCCTGAAAAAGGGCAGAGCCGATACGTACCATGTTGGAGCCGCACTTGATCGCCAGTTCGTAATCTCCGCTCATTCCCATAGAACAGATCGTCGCCCCCTCTTTTTCGAGTCTCTCATAGATGCTGTGTGTTGTCTCAAAGCTTTGCTGTATTGCCTTTGTATCATCTGTATGTGCACCGATGGTCATCACCCCTTTGAGATTGATATTGGGGCAGCTCTCTTTGATCTGCAGATAGGTATCAATCGCATGTTCGGGCATGACACCTGCTTTGCTCTCCTCTTTTGCTGCATTGATCTGAAGCAGGCAGTGCATCTTTGCCTCTTTTGCCGTCAGTTTTTTTTGCATTTCATGTGCCAAATCAAGGCTGTCGAGTGACTGCATCAGTGTCGGACGCAGGTCGATGAGGTTGTTTATTTTGTTTTTTTGTAGCCTGCCTATCATGTGCCACTCCAGGGGCAGATCCTCGAGGGCATGCATTCGCTCTTTGAGCTGCTGTACCTGATTTTCTCCAAAAGCCCTTTGTCCGAGTTCATAGAGTGTTTTGATATTCTCTATCTCTGTATATTTCGCGACAATGACCAGTTTGACGATGTGGTGTTCGCTGACAGTAATGCGTGCCTGTTCGATGTTCCAGATCACTTTATCGAGGTTTGCTCTGAGTGTTTCTTTGTCAAGTATCATCTTTATCTTCCTTTGCCGGTGTTGTGAGGGCACAACACCCTACATATTAAAAAAGCTTTTCGCTAAGAAAAGCATACCAAAACTATTCACTATTCACTATTAACGCTTCACTGTTTTTCGAAGGAAAACATCATCCCATCAGCCGATGAATATCGTTGTAAAGACCAAGCACCATCAATCCGCCAAGTATCACCCATCCGGTAACGGTCATATAGTAGAGTACCTGCTCGCTCGGCTCTTTGCCTCTGATCATCTCATAGAGGTTGAACATGATATGTCCGCCATCAAGTGCGGGGATAGGCAGCAGGTTGAGTACGCCGAGGTTGACAGAGATGAGCGCAGTAAAGAAAAAGAGTGCTACAAGCCCTGCATGGCTTGCCTGTGCAGTGATATCGACGATAGTGATGATACCGCCGAGTTTGTCTGTGCCCACAGCACCTGTGATCAGCTTCTCTACACTCTGGACTATGAGCATAGAAGCCTTTATTGTCTCTTGCCATGCATACTGTATGCCGTCGACAAGTCCGTAGTGTACTACGACTCTGGCACCGGAAGGGGAGATACCGATGATACGTCGTTTGATCGGTTCTCCAAAGAGATTTTTGTCCTCTATGATCTTCGGTGTGAGCTCCAGTTGAATTTTGGAGCCGTTACGGTCTATGAGAAGTTTGACCCTGCCTGAATTCCGGTTGATCTCTTTACCGATCTCCTCCCAGTAGATGATCGGCTTGGCATTTATCTGAACGATTTTGTCACCTTTTTGGATGCCGGCACTGTAGGCAGGTGTATCCTCTCCTACCTGACCGACTTCGGGCAGCAGTTTGGGCACACCGAGGTTTGCGACAGCAAAATAGAGCAAAAATGCCAAGAGAAAATTGGCAAAAGGACCTGCAAGCAGGATGATGATACGCTGCCACGGTTTTTTGGCATTGTAGGAGTCTGGATCATAGCTTTTTTTTGTGGGGTCTGTATCATCCTGACCTTTCATTTTGACATAGCCGCCCAGAGGTATGGCAGAGAGGCTCCACTCTGTTTTGCCTATCTTTTTGGTCCACAGACGCTTGCCAAAGCCTATACTGAAGACATCGACCTGTACCCCCAAAAGACGTGCTGCCGTGAAATGCCCAAGCTCATGAAAAAAGATCAGTACCGATAAAACCAGCAGTGCAATAAGTATGCTCATATCTATCCTAATATATAGTTGTTTATTGAGGAGATTATAGCTAAGAGTGTTAAATAGGTGCTTACATCACTATAGCGACACTTTTTGGAGAAATGCCCGGACATATTCGTAGCCTGAATAGAGTGTTAGTGCTACAGCAGCCCAAAGCAGTGCTGTACCGCCCGGCCACTCCATAAGCAGAAAACCGATAGCGATCATCTGCACAACGGTTTTGACCTTGCCCATCCATGAGGCGGAGATGTCGATCTGTTCAGATACCGCTGAGACGCGCAGACCAGTAATGAAAAGCTCTCTGGTAAGGATCAGGTAGATAGCCCACGGATCAGCACGATCGAGCATCATCAACCCTAAAAATCCTGCAAGTGTGAGCATTTTGTCTGCCAAGGGGTCGAGGATCTTTCCCAGGGTGGTGATCTGATCGAATTTTCTTGCGATATACCCGTCAAAGAAGTCTGTTGCCGATGCTACCACGAAGATAAATGCAGCCATATAGTCAAGCCAGCTATAGTGAATACCCTGCAACAGTGCACTGTCACGATCTACCAGCAGGAAGAACATCACAGGTGCAAGAAGCAGTCTGATAAAGGCGAGAATATTGGGTATGTTGAGCATCGGGTTGTCTCCTAAAGTCTTTTGCTGAAGACCGCCATGACCTTTTTATATTTGTCGACCTTTATCTTTTTTGCAATATAGAGTTTTTTATGTTTTGCACGAGGGTCTGTCGCTTCGATAATGATATAGTAGTTCCCCGCGGGTACACCGTAAAAGACAAAATTTCTGTCCAGATCCAATGCTGTTTTATTCAGGTAGTGTGCCTGAACTTTTTTGAGTCCGAAATCTTTGTTTTTCAGATAAAAATTCTTATACCAGAAATTTAGGTTGGGACCAACAGGCAGCAGATAGACTGTACCATTCGTAAAGGCAATCTCTTCACCGGCAGGGGAGAGGTAGATCACATGTCCATGAATCTCAGAGGTACCGTATTTCTGGTAGGTTTTGTTCATCGGAAGGAATCGGATAGGTTCTGCATAGTGTACAGGGGTAGTCTCCTCTTCAAGAAGATTTTTTTGAGGGGCATGCTCTTGTGTTTTTTCTCTCTTTTGAAGCAGTTCCTCTTTAAGCTTCTTCTCTTTGAGTGCAGCAAGACGTGCTTTCTCTTTTTCAGCTTTTTCTTTCTCGAGTGCAGCCTTTTTGCGTGCCTCTTCTTCAAGTGCCTTCTGGTGCTTTAGTTGCATTTCGGCTGCTTTGCGTTTTTCTTCCAGAAGTGCTGCTTTCTGTGCTTTTTGGGAAGCTGTCTGTTCGGCAAGCGTTTTTTGCTCAAGTGCTTGGCGTTTGGCTGCTTCTTTCTTCGCTGCCTCCTGTTCTGCAAGTTTACGTTGTGCCGCCTCTCTTTTTAGACGTTCCGTTTCGAGTGCTTTTTCTGCTTTGGCTGCTTCCATGGCTCTCTTTGCATCACTCTCTTGTTTGAGACGCAATGCCTCATCCTTCTTTCTATGGACAAGTTTTTCTGTGGTTTGACTGTTCTGTTTATGGGTGCTTTTTTTGAGAGCCTTTTTGACAGCACGGTTCATCTTTCTGAAGGTCTCTTTGGTGCTTTCTGTTGTCTTGTCACGTAGATCGGTGCTCTGTTGCGCAGTGACTGTATGTGTGGCTTTTTGTACTGAAATCTGATAGCCTCTTTCGGCACATCCTGATAGTATCACAGCAGCGGTGATCACTGCTGTGGCAAGTCTTGTTTTCTCCATCTCATTTCCCCAAATAGTATTATTGCCAATACTTTAACGCAATATTGATAAAAGAGAGGTTTGGGGAAACGCTTCCCTGACAAAGAAGCGTTCAAAAAAGATTAAAAAAGGAGTGCCAGAGCGATAGCGAAAACCAGAATACCTGCAACGCTGTTTTGTGTAGCGTCTGTGACGGATTGTATCTCCTCATCAGCTTCGGTGACAGCTTTGACTGGTGTTTGTGCAGGCGTGACAGATTTTGTTGCAGGCACGTTCTCTTTTGTTGTGTGCGGGGTTGTATGTTCTATGGTTCTAATCGGTAATTCCGGTGCAATACCTCTTTCTGCACAGGCACTGAACAAAAATGCTGCAACAAGAGGCAGTAAAAAGTGTTTGAACATGATAGGTATCCTATAATTTTTTTCTTTACTGTAACAGTATCGTAATCTCTGTAAAACAAGGTTTAGAGAAAGCAGAGATTTTAAAAAACGGTTACAAAGCATACACCCAAGCTGAACTAAACAGTGTATTGACGGGGAGCGATAACATAGTTGGAAACTCTTAAGCATATAAAGAATACAATATTTAAATCAAAAATTTGAGGGATGGATGAAGATGAATAAAATTGTAAACAGTGTAGCGATTCTGGCAGTATCAGGTACAGCGGCTTTTGCCGGCGGGCATATCTCTTCCCCGGTTGAGCCGGAGGCTGTCATGCCGAAAAAAGAAGTGGTTGTTGTAAGTGACAATGTGAAATATGACGGATTTTATCTTGGCGGTGCTTTGAGCCATATCAAGATGAATGAAGCGGTTCTTTCAAGCGGTTACGGTTTGACACTGCTTGGCGGCTACTATTTCAATAAGTATTTCGGAATCGAAGGAAGATATACCAGAACCTTGACAGATGTCGATATTGACTCCGGTGCCACAACGGTTTCTGCAAGCGATACATTGAGCAATATCGGACTCTATCTGAAGCCTATGTATAACATCACTACAGGATTCTCTGTCTATGGACTTGCCGGATACGGGAAATCTACATATGAAAAAGGCGGTACGGATTATAGCGAGAGCGGTGTACAGTGGGGGCTTGGTGCCAAGTATGAATTGGCAAACGGCGTAGGTCTCTTCTTTGACTATATGGAGCTGTCCAGCGGTAATAGCTATGACGGTCTTGTCGCAGATGACATCCTCTTCAATACAATGAATGTAGGTGCTACTTACACATTCTAATCCTCTGCTTTTTCTAACAAAAGCAATTTAGGCGGTATTCCCTCTTTTTTGGGATGCCGTTTTAATACCCTATATGAAACTTTCCAAGATCTATCTAAGCATTATAAACATTAGCATAACAAAGCAATTTCTGGATTGTTGTACAATAAATAAGGGTCAAGACAACTTAACGAGGTATAAAGTGTCCAGAAAGTACCATTATACCGATGAAAAACAAGTATGTCTACCGTTCAAGAATTTCAGAAGCCAAATTTAGAGAGATCGTAAAGCTGTTTTCTCTTGATTTGGAAGCAGATCAAACAGCTAAAATCACTGGGCTTAGCCGTAATACGATCAACAAGTATTACAAGGCTTTCAGGGAAAGAATTGCAGCTATTTGTGAACTGAATTCTCCTCTTACCGGAGAGATTGAAGTAGATGAATCCTATTTCGGAGCCAGAAGAGTAAAAGGCAAACGTGGTCGTGGAGCTTATGGTAAAACAATTGTATTCGGTCTTCTAAAAAGAAAAGGGAAAGTCTATACCGAGATCGTACCCGATGTCAAAGCAGTCACGCTTCAGGCACTGATACGGGGACGTGTAGATATTGACAGCGTGATTCACTCCGATGGCTGGAGAGGTTATGACGGGCTGGTGGATATTGGCTATGATAAACATTTCCGTGTTCATCACGGCAAGAATGAGTTTGTCAGAGGAAAATCTCATATCAATGGCATAGAATCTTTCTGGAGTTATGCTAAAATAAGATTGGTTAAGTTCAGAGGGATTGACAAAAAGAACTTCAATTTGCACCTCAAAGAGTGTGAGTTCAGATTCAATCATAGAGGTGAAGATCTCTACAAAATATTCTTAGAAATCTTCAGGAAAGAACCTCTTAAGTTGTCTTGACCCTAAATAAAAGTCTTTGAGGAACAGTGAATTTTTACAATTCACTGTTAGGGTAATTTCTAACGGAAGGTAGTCCCGCCGTCAACGACGATAGTCTGACCTGTGATCCAGCTCGCATCGTCTGTACAGAGAAAATAGACTGCGCCGGCAAGATCTTCGGGTGCTCCCATTCTGTTGAGTGCTGAGCGCTTGATCGTCTCCGCTTTAACCTCTTCATAGTTGGTGAAGGCTTTGAGTGCATCCGTGTCGATAGGACCGCCTGAGACGGCATTGACCCTGATACCCATCTCACCGAGTTCTACGGCCGCATAGCGTGCCATTGCCTCTACTGCAGCTTTGTTGGTGCCGTGACCCGCATAGTTTTCGATATAGATCAGGTTTCCTGTCGAGCTGAGAGTAACAATAGACCCGCCGCCGACCTTTTCCATACGCTTTGCTGCTTCCTGTGAGCCTGCCACAAAGGCACCGACCGTTGCAGTATAGATATTGGTCAGTCCCTTTTTGGGGCGGAGCTTCATAAACTTGCCGTAGCCGCCGACGACCGGACGTCCGTAGATCATGGCATTGGAGACAAAGAAGTCAACCCGGTCAAAATCCTCATCGATAGAGGCAAAGAGAGGCTTAAACTGGTCGGTGTCGAGAATATCGAGAGGATAGGCCCTTGCTTTGATACCATACTCTACTTCAAGCTCTGCGGCGATTTTGTCAGCTGCTTCTTTATTGGAGTTATAGGTAAAGGCAACATTGACACCGTTTTGTGCAAACTTTTTGGCACATGCCAGTCCGATTCCTTTGGTGGCTCCGGTAATGACCGCGGTTTTCCCTTTCATTTCACTCATTATGCGACTCCTGCTATCTTGTAATGTTTCATGACCTCTTCGATCTTCTTCATATTGGCGCTGCTTGGCGATACGAGAGGCAATCTATACTCCAGTGTAGGCGTTAAGCCGGCTATGTACATCGCTGCTTTGATCGGTATAGGGTTGCTTTCACAGAAGAGTACCTTGTTGATCGCAAAGAGATCATCGTTGATCGCTTTTGCAGTGACAAAGTCACCCTTTAGTGCCGCATGTACCAGTTTGCTTTTCATATCCGGAAGCAGGTTCGAAGTCACAGAAGTGACCCCTTTTCCCCCGCTTGCAAGGATCGGGAAGTCGATCGCATCATCGCCGCTGAAGACATAGAGTTCCGGCACCTTCGCCAAGAGTTCTACTGTGCGCTCTATTGAGCCGGTCGCCTCTTTGATTCCCATGATATTCTCTACATCTTCGTAGAGGCGTTTGACTGTATTGGGTAGGATATCCACACCGGTACGCCCCGGTACATTGTAGAGCATGAAAGGTACTTCTACTGCTGAAGCGATCGCTTTGTAGTGCTGATAGAGTCCTTCCTGACTTGGTTTGTTGTAGTAGGGGCTGACAGAGAAGAGTGCATCGACACCACACGCTTCGGCATGTTTTGCGATATCGATCGCTTCATGTGTCGCATTGCTGCCCGCACCGGCAAGTACTTTGGTACCTGTACCCTTGCAGACCTCTACAGCAATCTCGATACAGCGCTTGTGTTCGTCATGGCTG
>JALWKQ010000157.1 GCA_027081395.1 Sulfurovum sp.
AGCGAATGATTCGGGAGCATTCATCGCCATATCTGCAAGGATCTTTCTGTCAAGCTCGATATTTGCAAGCTTCAGTCCATGCATAAATCTTGAATAACTGATGTCATTCAATCTTGCCGCTGCATTGATACGGATGATCCAGAGTTTTCTAAAATCTCTTTTTTTCTGTCTTCTGTCTCTATAAGCATATACCAGTGAACGCTCGAGCTGCTCTTTTGCTTTTCTGAAGTGTTTTCTTCTTCCGCTGTAGAACCCTCTGGCCTGTTTCAATAGTTTTTTGTGACGTCTACGTCTAACTGTACCTGTTTTTACTCTCATGGTTTTCCTTTACCGTTTTCTTTTATTTAGAAATAGGTGCCAACTGTGTTGGACTTGCCCCGTTTAAGCGCTTGTACGCTCATTATATTGGGGGAACCTCTACTTCAGTGGGATCGTTATCCTACGATCATCTCTTTGATGTTTTTCGCATCTGCTTGATCAACATATTTAGGTTTTCTCATCTGTCTGTGGTGTTTGCCGTCGACTTTGGTGAGGATGTGACTTCTATATGCAGTCCCTCTTTTGATCTTGCCGCTTTTTTTGACTTTGAAACGCTTCACAGCGCCCTTTACGCTCTTCATTTTAGGCATATGCTTACTCCCTTGATAGATTTTTTTATCCAACGGTACCGATACCAGCTATCTACATAGCTCTCCCATTGAACAAAAAGGGACAATATTATACTGAAATTATCTGAATTTTTTATAAACTGCTATCCTTGCAGGAGCTTAACCCTATTTGTGTTAAAATTTACGCTACTAAAACTAAGGGCTCACTTCGTGGATAAAGCAGCAGAGATACTTTCTCAAAAAAAGAGACTTCTAACAGAGATCTACTTCGACCTGCAGCGCCACTTTGAAGAGAAATACGGCAAAGACGCCCTCGTACTCATGGAGATCGGCACCTTCTTTGAGGTCTATGAGGTCAACAATGACGAACTCAAGATCGGAAAGGCAAAAGAGATCGCCGAATTACTCAACATACAGCTCACCCGCAAAAGCAAAGCGATCCTTGAGAATTCGGTCAACAACCCTCTCCTTGCCGGTGTTCCTGCTGTCTCGCTTGAGCGCTACCTCTCCCGCCTGATCGCTACGAAAAAATATACCATCATTATCGTCAAACAAAAAGGCGAGATGCCAAATGTCAAACGCTATGTGGCCAATATTATCAGTCCCGGTACCAATTTTGAGTATCTGAGCGAACCAACAGAAAACAATATCGTCTCCCTCATGGTCGATGAGAATATGGGGATCTACTCTGTCGGCTATGCCGCCATCGATGTCACGACGGGCAAAACCATCTGCAACGAAATACACTCGACCCGTGATGACAAAACCTATGCCCTTGACGAGACGTTCAATCTATTGCAGACCTACAGCACCTCCGAGGTAATTCTCACACTGGAGAGCAAAAATATTGACAGAGAGTGGCTCATACACTATCTCGAACTCTCCGGAATGCACTACAGTTTTAACACCAAACGATTCAAGATCGCCTTCCAGAACGAACTCTTTACCCGCATCTTTGAGATCAACTCCTTTCTGAGTGCCATAGAGTTTCTTGATCTTGAGCGTTATCCCTATACCACTGAAGCATTGGCGGTGTTGATCGACTTTATTATCGAGCACGATGAGAGCATTATTGAAAAGATGAACCGTCCCCAGTTTCTGGGCAACAACCGCTATATGTATATCGGCAACAATGCGATGGAGCAGCTCTCTGTCATCTCAAGGGATCCCGCTGATATCACCCTGCTCGATCTGATCGATAAGACCTCTACTGCTTTTGGCAAGCGTCTTCTCAAAGAGCGTCTGCTCAACCCTATCTGCGACAAAGCACTGCTTGAAGAGCGCTATGATCTTGTCGAGCGGCTTCTGCCCGGTATTGACCGTTTTGAAACACACCTCAAGCAGATCTATGATCTCGAACGCATCACACGACGTATCAAACTGCGCAAGCTTCATCCGGTAGAACTGACCTATATCGCCATGTCACTGGAGTCCATACTCAATCTGCTCGAAGATGCTGACAAAAGCGGACTCGAGATCGAAACAAAACTGATTGATGAAACCAAAGAGATGCTCGGTGTACTCCACGATACTTTCGAACTTGATATCTGTGCCCGTTTCCGCATCGAGCAGATCAACGACAATATTTTCAAAAACGGTGTCTATCCTGCCATTGATACTATTGTCAACAGACAGCAACAAGAAGTTGACAAGATGCGACATGTTGCCAGACATGTCGAAGCGCTCTTTGAGGGGGAGAAACTCTTTGGTGACGAGGAGACAAAGTACGCAACAGTAGGCTACCTTGAAAGTGAAGGCTACTATATCAACTTGACAAAAAACCGCTTTTCCCTGATAGAAAAAGCGCTTAAAGAGAGTTTTGTCACGATTGACAACCAACACTACTTTTTCAAGGATTTCCACTACAAGCAGCTCAAAAATGCAGTCAAAGTGCAAGCACCGCTCTTTGAAGAGATCACACGCTCCTACGAGACAGCACAGGTCAAGCTGGTCTCTCTGGTCAAACAGCGCTATATTGAGAGTCTCGATCTGCTGGAAAAGCGTTTCTCTCTGCTGCTTGACAAGCTTATAGCCTTTATCGCCAATATCGATGTCGCTATCTCCACTGCCAAGTGCGCCAAAAGTATGAATCTCAGCCGTCCTATCATCGAAGAGGGGAACTTCTATGAGGCGATCGCCCTGCGACACCCGATCATTGAAGCCAATGATGAGCGCGGGATCTATGTACCCAACGATATCTACCTTGGGGAGAACAACGGTACCGC
>JALWKQ010000158.1 GCA_027081395.1 Sulfurovum sp.
TTCTTGGCAATGTTGTTGTAGTAGCCTTCCGGAAGGTCGTCACGGTTGTAGTAGATCTGTACAAGACCATCGTTGTCCTCTATCTTGGCAAATGCGGCTTTTCCCATAATACGGATGAATTTGATACGTCCGGTAAGCGTGACGGTCTGATTCTCATCCTTTTTCTCATCGGCATCGAGCGCTTTGACATAGGCAAAGTGTTCAAAAAACTCCGAAGAGGGCATCCCTTTGGTAATGTTGGCAGGGTAGGGATTGATCCCCTCTTCTCTAAGTTTTTCTGCTTTTTTGATACGTTCCTGAATATACTGGTTGTCAAATATCAAGGTTTCTCCTGTATGTGTTGTCTTGGGTGGTTGTATGGGTTATTGGCACTTTTCGCAAAGTCCGATAATTTTCATGGTGTGATCGGTCATTTTAAAATTGAACTTTTTGGCGATCTCTTCCTGTCTCTCTTCGATCGTCTCATCAAAAAACTCAATGATCTCACCGCATGCCGAGCAGATGAGGTGGTCATGGTGTTTCTTGAGACCCAGTTCGTACTTTTTGCCCTGTACCCCAAATGAGATAGAGCTGGCGATGCCGGACTCTTCAAGAAGTGAGAGCGTACGGTAGACGGTGGCGATGCCTACTTTGACATCTGGGTAGTCCTGCTTGAGCAGGGTATAGATCTCCTCGGGTGTATAGTGCCCTCCATTCTCGTAAAGGAACTTCAAGATGAGCTCTCTTTGTTTGGTAAACTTGAGGGTATTGTCCTTCAAGAGTTTTTTGAACTGTTCGAGAAGCAGAGGATAACTGATCATTGTGTACCTTCTATGTTGCTTCTTTGGTTGCTGCTTTGGTTACTGTCACTGGTGTTTAGCTCATTGCCGGAAGTCTCTGTGCTTGTCTCGTTGCTATCTGCTGTTTTGGCAGGGACGGCAGGTTTGGGGCTCTCCAGATGGATAAGGAGTGATCCGGTTTTGACCAGATAGGGGTAGAGCACACTGTCATGGACATATTTCTGCAGTTTGTCTTTGGCAAGCTGGACGTTGGAGAGTGCGGTCACGATCAGTGCAAAGATGATGAAGTATTTTGCCGCACCGGAGAGAAAACCGAGAAAGCGGCTTAGCAGACCGGGATTGCTGTCTGAGAGTTTGGAGAAGATGGCACCGAGTATGGTGGCACCCAGCCAGATCATCGCCAAAATCGCGAGAAAACCGAGCAGCTTGAGCAGTGCACTGTTTTCCAGATGCAGGAAGTTGCTGTCGATAAATTCTGCCGCTGTGTCAGAGAGACGGGAAGCGAAATAGACACCGGCGACCAGTCCAATGAGTCCAAAAACCTCTTTGACAAATCCGCTGACGAAGCCTTTGATCCCCAGTATCAGAACGATCGCTGCGATGGTGACATCGAAGTAGTTGAAATCCATCATTGAAAAACCTTCCATCTCTTTTTCTCTCTTCTCTAATTTTTTCGTAATTGTATCGATATTTTCTTAGCGTATTGTTGCTTTGGCAAGCTCTTCGGGTTTGTTGGCGTACTGCAGTGCGGTCTCACGTGAGATTTTACCTTCACGTAGGAACTTCAGTAGCGCTTGCGTTTGGGTCTGCATTCCTGAATCCTCCTGACCAAGCTGCATTTGTGAATAGATCTGATGTACTTTGTCTTCACGGATGAGGTTAGAGATTGCATGGTTTGTAACTAGGATTTCATGTACGGCTACACGTCCACCGCCAATTTTTGGTAGGAGTGATTGTGCAATGACGGCAACCAGTGATGTGGAGATCATCGCACGGATCTGAGGCTGTTCATCTCCGGTAAAGACATCGATGATACGGTTGATCGTACCGGGTGCGGAGGAGGTGTGCAGGGTACCAAATACCAGGTGACCTGTTTCCGCTGCGGTAAGAGCCGCTTCGATCGTCTCTTTGTCCCTCATCTCCCCGATCAGGATGATGTCGGGATCCTGACGCATGGCATATTTGAGTGCGGTCGCAAAGCTTTTGGTATCTTCACCCACACCACGGTGAGAAAAGACCGCTTTTTTATTCTGATGGATAAATTCCACAGGATCTTCGACGGTGACGATATGTTTCTGTTCATTTTCATTGATCTCATTGAGCAGTGCCGCCAGTGTGGTCGACTTACCCGAGCCGGTAGGCCCTGTCACCAGGATCAGCCCTTTTTCTCTTTTGATCAGTTTTTTGAAAACCGCTGGTGCTCCAAGATCATCAAGAGAGGGAACCTCTATGGGAATGATTCTGAATGCAGCTGCCATTTCACCAAGCGTTTTATAGTAGTTCGCCCTGAATCTTCCGATACCCGGAAGCAGTAGTGCAAAGTCGAGTTCACTATGCTCTTCAAAGTGCTGTTTCTGCTTCTCTGTGATCAGAGAGTAGCACATCTCTTCGATATCATCTCCGGTAAGCTTGGGAAGGTTGACCGGTTTGAGCGCTCCGTCGAGTCTGATCTGCGGTTCCGTCCTGCTGACGAGGTGAAGATCCGATGCACCGTGTGTCACGACACTTTGTAAAAGTTTTTTGATATCAAAAGCAGCCATAGTGTTCCTTTTAGAGTAGTTTTTCTTTATAGAGGGTTTCATCGTACCCGACAAGTATATCATTATCAAGCTCTATGACAGGACGCTTGATCAGCATATTCTCTTTGGCAAGCCACATTTTTTTTGCCTCATCATCGAGATCCATCTCCTTAAGACCCAGTGTACGGTAGGTAGTGCCGCGGGTATTGAAGAGTTTCTTGATGTCAGTATAGCGAAGCCAGCGTTCGATGGTCTGAAGATCAACGGGCGTTTCGCGAAAATCGACAAATTCATAAGGAATATCGTGCGACTTGA
>JALWKQ010000159.1:0-7252 GCA_027081395.1 Sulfurovum sp.
CGGAACTTGAGATCAAGTTTGGCGATCTCGAAGCCGTTGGTGGTCCGGCAGAACTTTTGCAGCCGTTCGTTCTGAGGGGTGTTGCTAAAGAGGTAGCACCAGCTCTTAAGCCCGTTTCGTCCTACACGACCTCTGAGCTGATGCAGTGTTGCGAGCCCCAGACGCTCCGCACCGACGATGACGATCAGTGTGAGTCTCGGCAGGGAGATGCCTACCTCCACTACGGTCGTCGCCAACAAGATATCGCCCTCCTCTCTAAATGAAAGTAGTACTTCCTCTTTTTGCTTATCTTTACCATGGGTGACAAAGACATTGTCAAAACGATCTTCCCAAAAGCCTCTGCCCTCCTCAAGCGACTGATAGGGCACCTCACTGCTCTCCTCTACCAACGGATAGATGATGAGTACCTGATGCTGCTTGGCGATCTCCTCTTTGATATGTTCCAGCAGTGCCGGAAAATCCTGCTTGCCGATCACACGTGTCTCGACCTCACGCTCGAAAGGAGTGGTAGTGATGAGACTCACATCGAGCAGTTCACTCTCCATCATCGCCTGTGTACGGGGAATGGGTGTCGCCGAGAATTGGATATAGTGCGGTCTGCACTCCCCCTTCTCGGGGGTCTGGTGATTTGTGATTTGTTGCGTTTGCAATGAATCATGAATCACCTGACTCCCTTCAAGAGAAGGAGAAGAGGGGTCTGGTGATAATGATTTGTCTGCCTTGGCAGATGAATCGTTGTCACCTGACCCTCTCGGTAATGACTTTGATGAAACCAATGCTTCCAAAGCAGCACGCTGTGCTGTCCCGAAGCGATGCTGCTCATCTACCATCACCAGAGCCGCCTGCGGGAGATGCTCTTTGTAGAGCAAGGCATGGGTACCGATGATAAAATCGGCATCCCGGTAATCACCCTCCTCTTTGCCTTGCATCACCAGTGCTATCCTGACACTCTCGGGCAGATGTTTGCACGCCTCTTCGTAGAGCTGCCGTGCCAACAGTGATGTGGGTGCCATCAGTATCGTTTTGTGCGGCAGTGCCATCATCACAGATGCCAGGATCACCATCGTCTTGCCTGAGCCTACATCCCCTACAACCATCCGCTTGGCTGCCTTCTCATCGGTAGAGAGATCACGGCGTATCTCTTCGATCACCTGCTGCTGCTCAGTTGTAAGTGTAAAAGGAAGCTTCTCAAGAAATGGTGTCAGGTCACCATGCAGTGCAGCCAAAGCAGGGAAATCGACCCGTTTGCCGCGAAGTTTTTTGAGGTGGTTAAAGGCTTCGACAAACTTGAGCACCGCTATGATCTCCTGTTTTATCGCACCTGCATCATAGACCTCATCGATGCTTTTGGGAAAATGCAGACGCATCAGTGTCGCCACCTCTTTGGAGTCCAATCCCTCATCAAAAAGAGTCTTTTCTGTCACATACAGCTCTATAAGGCTGCGTATCTCGCTCTCTTTGAGTACTGTTTTGTATTTGGGGGTGATCTTGCCTATCTCTTTGACCGATCTGGGCTGAGGCATCTGCAGGTAGCCGTTGTACTCCTCCAGTCTGCCCTGTATATAGTGGTGCGAACCAACTTCAAAAAGCTTGTAATGGAAAGGGGTCGTACGGAAAAAAAGAGAGGAGAGCCGTCTTCCGTTGAAAGCGGGCAGTTCGAAGGTCACACGTAGTTTGCCGTTGCGTACCGTGCTGTCGATCACCTTGGCTTCAAGTGTGGCACTCTTTCCTATCTCCAGGCTGCTTGAGAGCGTGGTATCGTTGTAACTGTGAGGAATGATCAGGGCAAGATCGAGCAGAGAGTAGATCTTGAGTTTTTTAAACAGTTGTTTCGCCTCTTCCATACCATCCTCTCTCAATCATATTGTGATGATCAATTATATCGGATGTTGTGTAAAATGGAGGAAAATATGTCAGATTGTCATATTTACTCTTTTGTCACAATACTGTAGCTGATATCGGCAAGCTCTTTGTGTGAGGTGATAAAGTCGTTCATCTCTTTGAGGGTGACAGACTCGATCTTCTCGAGCTGTGCTTTGCTAAATCCCAGTCCGCGTTCATAGTAGTATTCGTTGAATGCGCGGTTGAGGCGCTGAGAGAGGGTCTCCATGCGCAGCGGTTCACTGCCTACAAGGAACTCTTTGGCAGCGTCAAGCTCTTTTTGTGTGATCCCGTGTTCGACGAAATCACTGACGACCTGTTGGATGATCTTGAGTGCAACATCTTGCGTGCTGAGCTTTGTCTGCATATAACCGCTCATATAGGAAGCCGGTTTGGTACGCCGCAATGAGGCATAGACCCCGTATGTCAATCCCCGCTTGACACGGATCTCCTCCATCATCCGGCTGCCAAATCCGGCACCGCCGAGCAGATACTCTGCGATCTTCGCTTTGTACTGGTCTTTGGCTTTGTAGGAGTAGTCAAACGGCGCACCAAAATAGATATACGCCTGCTGTGTATCTTTGGAGATAAGCACCTTCTCCTTTTTGTCCGATGCGCGTGTCGGAGGTACGGGTTTGGTATCGACCTTGGGCAGCAGTGCCAGCACTTCGGCAATATAACGCTCCGCCTCTTTTTCGCTGATATCTCCACCGATCACACCGATAGCATTGTTGTATCCAAGATGGCTTCGGATAAATCCCTCGATATCCTCCAGCTGCATCGCCTCTACACTCTCTATCGTACCGTCATAGGGACGGCCAAGCGGATGTCCTTTGAAGAGGATTTCTCGCAGTTTGGTCGCTGCGAGATAGTCGAAGTCACTCTCTTTCTGCTTGAGCCAGCCAAGCTTCTGGCGCTTGACCTGATCGAGTGCCTCCTGGCTATAGTTGGGATCTTGGAGCAGCTCCTTGAGCCGCGCGATCGCATAGTCAAATTCACTTTTAAGCGCAGAGAGTTCTATCACAAAGGTCTCCCTGCCGACATTGGCACTCAGATCGACCGCGTGGGCATCGAGCTTCTGAGCAAAACCGACGGCACCCTCTTTTTTCGTACCTTCATTCAGAAGCTTGGTACTCATATCCGCCAAGCCGTCTTTGGTATTGGCAAGGTGCCCTGCAGTGGTAAAGACCAACTGCAGTGTAACGATAGGGATATACTTCCCCTCCTCATAAATGACAGGTATCTTGGTATCTTTCAGTGTTATCTCATTGAGGCTTGCTGCCATTAAAAATCCTTGTGTTAAAAAAATCATCAAGCTGATTTTTTTGAATGAGGAATGAGGAATGAGGAATGAGGAATTTTTGTTTGCATTGCTTCGCAATACTTTTATTAACATCGTAGCTTTTCGCAAGAAAAGCTTACCTGCATTCCTAATTCCTAATTCCTCACTCCTCATTTTAATAGTATCGCTCCAGTATTTCGTACGCCGTATTGCGCTTAGCAGGATTCTCCCCCACATCTTTGATCAGGCGGATCATCTCCTGTTGATTCATCTCGTTTTTGGCACCTGCGGCGGAGACGACATTCTCTTCCATCATCGTTGAGCCCAGATCATTTGCACCAAAGAGCAGTGCCATCTGTCCGATATAACTGCCCTGTGTCACCCAGGAGCTTTGGATATTGGGGACGTTATCCAAAAAGAGGCGTGCTACAGCAAGGTAACGCAGATACTGGTTGGAGGTAGTTTTGGTGATGGTGGGGAGTTCGCGCTTGAGCTGCGTATTGTCGCTTTGGTAGCTCCACATAATGAAGGCTCTAAAACCGCCTGTCTCATCCTGAAGCTGGCGTATGTAGTCCCAGTGCTCAACGATCTCTCGTGTCGTCTCTACGGTACCGTACATCATCGTCGCTGTGGACTTGATGCCAAGCTTATGTGCCTCACGGTGCACCTCCAGCCAGGTATCTTTGTCAAGCTTCTTGGGTGCGATGATATCCCGTACACGGTCGCTGAGTATCTCTGCACCCGCACCGGGGATGGAGCTGAGCCCCTTGGCTTTGAGGCGTGCGAGTACTTCCGGGATGGAGATATTGGAGCGGCGTGCGATATAGTCTATCTCGATCGCGGAGAAGCCGTGGATGGTCACCTGAGGGTATTTCTGATGAATATGCTCGACAAGATCTTCGTACCACTCAATCTCCAGCTTGGGGTGCACCCCACCCTGAAAGAGTATCTGCGTACCGCCGATAGCAAGCAGCTCTTCGATCTTCTGATCTATCTCATCAAAGGAGAGGATATAGGCATCCTCTTTTTTTTCATGGGTATAAAAGGCACAGAATTTGCAGTCGACCCAGCAGATATTGGTGTAGTTGATGTTTCTGTCCACGACAAAGGTAGTGACCTTTTTGGGGTGCAGCTCACGTTTTTTTGCCAGTGCCATCTTCCCCAGTGTCTTGAGATCAGCCTTTTCGATAAGCTCTACCGCTTCATCAATCGTCATACGTTTTGTCATGTTCATTGTCATATCTTACCCCTGTAGGGTGTTGTGCCTCCACAACACCAAATAATTTTCATGATCAACAGCGTGTTGTAAGGGTACAACACCCTACGAATCTATGCGTCACCTTCTTCTTTCCCGATCGCATCGAGCACACCGTTGATAAACTTCGGAGATTTGTCATCTGCAAGTTTTTTGGCGAGTTCTACCGCTTCATTGATAATGATGGCACGGTCGGTTTTGGCAACCAAAATCTCATAGGCACCAAGGCGCAAAATCGCCTTTTCAACCTTGCCGATACTATCATAGTCCCAATCGGTCAAATGCTTCTCTATCTCCCTGTCAAGTGTGTCAAGATTTTCAATCGTCCCTTTGAACAATGTATGAGAGAACTCCCGCTGTTTGTTTCGTATCTTGTCCTCTTCGAGGATCTCATCTGCAAAATCTGCGATCTTGTCGTTGCCCAGATCATAAGCGTAGAGCAGCCCTACGACCGCCGTACGTGCCTGATGTCGTGTTGCCATTTAAGCTGCCTTTCCCAATGTGTTTATAATGCGACCAGCCGCATGAGCCAACTGCTGAAGTTGACATAGCGTCAGCGTAGCTTTGTTTGGCTTTGCCAAAAAAGTGTCCTTTGATAGTTGTCGCGTTGCCATTAGTTCATCTCTCCGTAGAGATTCATCAATTCGATCAATCCGACCATCGCCTCTGCACCCTTATTGCCCGCTTTGGTACCGGCACGCTCGATCGCCTGTTCAATACTGTCGACGGTCAGAACACCGAATGTCACTGCTTTGCCGTGTTTGAGTGCCATGTTCGCCACCCCTTTGGTCGCCTCTGCTGAGACATAGTCAAAATGTGGTGTCGCCCCTCTGATCACCGCGCCCAAACAACAGACAGCATCGTACTTGCCTGAAGAGAGTGCTTTGTCCAGCGCAAACGGTATCTCAAAAGCACCGGGCACAAGGATCAGATCGAGATCCTCCGTATTCCCACCGTGTCTGGCATAGGCATCTTTCGCACCCTCTACCAGTCTGTCTGTGATAAAGTGGTTGAAGCGTGCATTGATAATCGCTACTTTTTTACTCTTGTCAACTTGAAGATTACCTTCTATGATTTTCATTTCTATCCTTTGCTTCGTTGGTGTTGTGAGGGCACAACACCCTACTTGATATTATTCTACGATACTTCGGATCGCATCGATCTGTTCAATAAGTCTATCGAGTTTGTCCAGTTCGATCATATTGGGACCGTCACTCAGTGCGATACCCGGATCGAAATGGGTCTCGAAAAAGAAGCCATCCACACCTACTGCTGCCGCCGCGCGGGAGAGATAGGGTACAAAACTGCTGTCTCCTCCGCTGCTTGCACCGCCGCTTGCCGGCATCTGTACAGAGTGCGTCGCATCGAAGATCACTGGAGCGAAGTTGCGCATCGTAACCAACCCGCGCATATCGACTACGAGATTGCCGTACCCAAAGCTCGATCCGCGCTCTGTGAGCCACACGTTGTATTTCTTGGCATTTTCGTAACTCACTTCGCCGTCAAAACCGCGCGTTTTGAGCACTTTGGCTACCGAGTGCTCCATTGCAGCGGGGGCAAGAAACTGCCCTTTTTTGATATTGACCGTAGCAGGTGTCTTGGCTGCCGCGACCAGAAGATCGGTCTGACGCGAGAGAAAAGCAGGGATCTGCAGCACGTCGGCTACCTCAGCAGCCGCTGCGGGCTGGGTATAGTCGTGCACATCGGTCAGTATCTTGTAGCCGAACTGATCCTTGACCTCCTGCAGCATCTTGAGCCCCTCATCCAGACCAGGACCCCTGAAGCTGTCAAGGCTGGTACGGTTGGCTTTGTCAAAACTTGCTTTAAAATAAAAATCTTTGGTACAGTCATCATGGTATTTTCCCAGTGACTCGGCAATACGCATGACATTGTCACGGCTCTCCAATACACATGGACCTGCTATCAGTATCATCTCTATCCTTTAGACCTTCTCTTTGATCAGCGCTACGATGAGCCCTGAGAATATTACCAAGATTATACCCAAAATTGTCCAAAATCCAGGTATCGGGTCTCCCAAGGCGATCCCGATAAGCATACCAAAAACGATATTGGTATAGCTGATCGTCCCTACAATCCCCGCTTTGGTCAGTTCGTACGCCTTGGTCATCAGCAGCTGAGAAACGGTCGCACTCAGCCCCACCATCACGATAAAGAGCCACTGCCAGCCATGGGGCATCACAAAAGGTGCAATGATCCAGTCCCACTCCTCGCTTACCTTGACCACACTTCCTATCAGCATCAGCAGAAGCGGTCCGAGTGTACCGACCAGCATGAAGCTCATGACAATGGCACGAGTATCGTAATATTTACGAAGCTCCCTGATAGAAGTATAGGCAAGCGCCGCACCGATACCAGAGAAGATACCCAGCAGGTCATATTTGTCAAATCCGCCATTTTCTGGCTGTGCGATGAGCACAATACCCGTAAACCCGAGAATCAATGCAATAATAGCACTCCAGTGCAGCCTCTCATGCAAAAAGAGCCAGGCGAAGAATGCGACAAAGAGCGGCGAAGTTTTGTTATAGGTGATCGCTTCACCAAGCGGGATCTTGCCCATAATATAGAAATATGCAAGCAGTGCCAAAAAGCCCATTGCTCCCCTGAAAAAGAGCAGCAGCGGTTTGCCGCCCTCTTGCTTGAGAGGCACTTTCCAGATAGCCAGTGCGATGATCGCCACACCGAAGATATTGCGAAAAAAGGTCACTTCAAGTGCTGGAAGCTGCTGGGTCAAGACCTTGGCAAAACCGCCCATCACCGCGAAAGTCAATGATGCCAAAAGCATCAGCACAATACCGCGGTCGAGATTTTTGATA
>JALWKQ010000159.1:7352-11846 GCA_027081395.1 Sulfurovum sp.
CTTTTACTCCAAACTCCTTGCCCTGCCCGATGGTGCTTCCTATGTCCGCTATAAAGAGAGGCGCTACCTGCTGCGCAAAGAAACCCTGCTTGGCGGGAAAGTACTCAAGCTCTATGCACAAGCACTCGGCAGCAACGATATCGTCAGTGGCAACTACTATCCCACCCTCAAAGGCGGCATGCTCAAACCGTGCGAAATGTCAGACAGGAAAGTGATCGATTTTGTACTGCATGCCCGAAGAGAAAATACCCCAAAGACTACCGGGCGATAAATGTCTCATCCAGCACAAGATCGCCATCGAGATAGATCTCGGCCTTGAAACGGTCATCTTTTTGGTAAACGGCCACCCCTTTTGGTGTACCACTCATGATGATATCGCCATCTTCCAGTGACATAAACGACAAAATCTCGCTGAGAATCTCATCAGGTTTATAGATCATCAGATCATAGGTGGCATGCTGTTGGAGCTTGTCATTGAGATAGAGCCGCATCTCGAGGGTTGTGATATCCCCGTCAAAACGTACAAATCGGCTCAATACCGCCGAGCCGTCAAATGCCTTAGCACGCTCCCATGGCAAGCCTTTGGCTTTCATCTTGTTTTGGGTATCGGCTTTGGTCAGATCAAGTCCGAAGCCAAGCCCTGCGATCTTCTGTGCTTCGATCAAAAAGCAGATCTCCCCCTCAAAACGGCAATCCTCCTGAATATATCTGAGTTTGTCCGTAATGGCAGAGTTAGGCTTGTTAAAAAGCACCATGGTATCCGGGGTTTCGTTGTTGAGCTCTTTGATATGTTCAACATAGTTTCGCCCCACACAGACCACCTTGGAAGGGACAACCTTTCTATTCTCAAACACTACACTCTGCATGGTTTTCTACTCTTCCTCTTTTATCTCATGTATTACTTCGGCAAACTCTTTTTCTACCTCATCAGGGATATCCAAATCATCTTCTGTAATGACACCTGCATCAGGATCATTGTAGGTTGCAATATCGAGCTTCTTCTCGCTCTTGGCAACGATGACAGAAACGGTAGCATCTCCGGTGACATTAACAGCTGTTCGGATCATATCAAGCAGTCTGTCTACCCCAAGGATCAATCCGATACCCTCTACAGGCAAACCGACTTGCGTAAAGACCATCGAGAGCATAATCAGTCCAACCCCGGGCACACCTGCCGTACCGATCGATGCCAAGACTGACATCATGATCACAGTCAGGTATCCTGCCATACCCAGGTCAACCCCATAGGCGTTGGCGATAAAGACTGTCGCGACTCCCTGCATGATGGCGGTACCGTCCATATTGATCGTCGCTCCAAAAGGCACAGTAAAGGAGGCTACCGAGATATCTACACCTAGTTTGTCTGTCACTGCTCTCAGGGTGACCGGGATCGTAGCGTTGGAGCTTGAAGTTGAGAATGCAAAGATCTGTACTTCTCTCATCTTTTTAAGGAACATGGGGATGCTCAAACCGGTAAAGAGCTTGAGGATACTCATCAGTGTGATGAAAAGATGTATCATCAATGCTGCGATCAGAACGACAACATATCCTGCAAGATCTGCAAGCAGTCCGAGTCCGAGATTTGCGATCGCTTTGGCAAGCAGGGCAAAGACAGCGTATGGTGCTACCGCCATAACGATATTGACCATCTTCATCATTACTTCATTGGCGATCTCGATCAGCTCTACCAGTGGTTCAGCCTTTTTCCCTACCATGAGGATCGAGATCCCTGTCAAAATAGAAAAGAAGATAATCTGAAGCATCTTCCCTTCACTCATCGCATGGATGATATTGGAAGGAATAATCTCGATAAGTACCTGCGAGAGCGGCGGTGCCTCTTTGGCAGTAAAAGAGAGATCCGTCGTCATATGCACCCCTTCGCCTACGCCAAGAGCCGCTGCGATAGAGATGCCCACGGCAATCGCTATCGCCGTTGTGAGCATATAGAGTGCAAAGGATTTTCCGCCTACTTTGCCAAGTGAGCGGATATCCCCTATTCCAAGTACACCTGTGATCAGAGAGAAAAAAACCAGCGGTACGACAAGCATCTTCAGCGCAGTCACAAACATCTTCCCTATGATATGAAAAAAGCCATTGACAATATATACGTTCGTGAAGCTTCCGGGGGCATTGAGTCCCAATAGATTTATCATCAATCCCACGATGATACCCAGTCCCATACCAATGAGGACTTTGGTTGTCAGGGTCATTTTGTTTTGATATTTCAAAGAAACTCCTCTTGCCATCTTATTTTATACGTATCAATTTTGCATCACCATACATGAGTATATCTTTGATCACTGCTTTCTGGATGAAGCCATCTTGGCTGCCCGCCAACATTATATCCCCTTTTTTCTTGCGAAAATTCTCTTGAACAATCAAGGCTTTGGCATACCATACAGCATTGCATCCCAGATATTTCTGATATAAATATTCAGCTTTTTGTGATGGTGTAGTGATCTTAACAATCCCTTTTTGCTTTTCTAGTCCGACCGCTTTAACAGTAAAAACAGAGCCTTTGGTGTGCATGCGTACATATTTGTCCATATTGAAATAAAGGGTCAAAAGATCATCTTTTGCATAAAACCCAAGATCTTTTTTCTCCTCTTTGACCAGCTTTCCATGCTTCCATTTACGATATCTTTTGTAGGTTTTTTTCTTAATATGATCTATATAATATTCTTTCATTACTTTTTTGTGTTTTTTGATAGTAGTCATCACATAATAATCACTCACCATCATACCCTTTTCCATATGTCCTTTCGATATATAATGCTCTTTTTGTCCTCCTAGAAGCATTTTTGCTACGCCTGCAAGTTTCACTTTGGTTTCTATCTGATAGTATGTCTCATTGCGATCAATCGTATTGTATATCGTTCCTACTTTTCCAAATACACCGAATGTACCCTTGTAGTTTACATGAATACTCTCAGCCTGGAGAAAAAGAGAGCACAGTGTGATAAAAATACTGGAAATAAAAAATTTATGTGACATCCAAATGAGCCTTATAGTTGAAATGAACCAAATTCTACTATAATTATGTGAACAAATCGTGTCAAGAGAGAAAATATGCCCCATATGGATGCAAATATCACTAAAACTATTAACGTTATTGATGGTCTCGATATGAACCTCGATCATACAGTCCAAACCCTTCTTGCGCCTGTCTATGAACGCTTTCCTTACCTTTCTGAAAGTATCTTTGGTATCCCGCTTGCCAACCTGATCGCGGCAGTGATTGTTTTACTGCTCTTTTTGATGCTGCGCAGATTTTTTACCTATATCGTAATGGAGACTCTGCAGAAGCTTGCCAAACATACTGCAACCTACTATGATGACAGGATCATCTCTGCACTCAAAGGACCGGTAAGTTTCGCCTTTGTCGTAATAGGGCTGCATCTCTTTTTCCTGCTGATCTTCAAAGAGACAGATACAATCAAAAAGATGCTCAATACCCTGATCATCTTCGATATCTTCTGGGCGATCATCGCCATCGCCGATGCGCTGCGCGGCGTTTTCCATCATGCGACTGCCAAGTTCAACCCTGACCTTGCCAAAGAGATGGGCAACTTCATCCTCAAAATGGTCAAGATATTTATCGGCGGTATCGGGCTGGCTGCCATGCTGCAGGTCTGGGGGATCAATGTCACAGCACTCATCGCCTCTCTTGGGCTTGGAGGTCTGGCATTTGCCCTTGCTGCCAAAGATACGGCAGCGAACCTCTTTGGCTCCTTTGCGATCCTTGCGGACAAATCGATCCGTATCGGTGAGTGGATCAAGGTAGACGGTGTCGAGGGTGTGGTAGAGGATGTAGGGATGCGTACGACCAAGATACGCTCCTTTGAAAAATCACTCATCACCGTCCCTAACTCCATCGTCGCCAATGCCCCTATAGAGAACTACTCAAGAAGAGGGGTACGCCGCATCAAAATGCATATCGGTCTGGTATACGGTACTTCACAGTCCCAGATAGCTGCTATCGTCTCCGAGATCAAAAGCATGCTCCAAAATCACGAAGGTATCTCCCAAAAAGAGACGATGCTGGTCAACTTCGACAATTTTGGTGACTCCTCTTTGGATATCTTCATCTACACCTTCACTGCTACCGCCAACTGGCAACGCTACCTTGCAATACGCGAAGATATCAATCTCAAGATCATGCAGATCGTAGAAGCAAACGGCAGCGGGTTTGCATTCCCAAGCCGCAGTATCTATGTGGAGTCTATACCTGACAATTTGGGCTCAGACCCACAACGATAACGCTAAACATTATCATCGAGGTCAGACCCCAAACTATGCTATAATACCGTCAACTATCAAGAAAGAAACAATTACCATGCAAGAACAATCACAAACAGAGCAACAAAAACTCAAAAAAGTCGCCATACTCGGACGACCCAATGTGGGCAAAAGCTCCCTTTTTAACCGGCTGGCACGACAGCGGGATGCGATCACTTCTGATGTGAGCGGAACGACCCGTGATGTCAAGAAGCG
>JALWKQ010000160.1 GCA_027081395.1 Sulfurovum sp.
AACTTGTCATACATGATACGCTCGATATTGGAACTTTTGAGGATATCCATCGCAGGAGACTCCGTCTGTACAAGCTCTCTGCTGGTGAGGTCATACTCACCTTTGGTGATCCAATCAGTAAGGATATTGTTGATGTTCGAAGAGATCAGTATCTTTTCGACAGGCAATCCCGCTTTTTTGGCATAGTATGCACCGAGGGCATTGCCAAAATTACCGCTGGGCACGACCAGATAGATCTTTTCACCCATAGTGATCTCACTTTTTCGTACCAGTTCGAGATAGGAGTGAATATGGTAGATCACCTGAAAGATGATACGGCCGAAGTTCACCGAGTTGGCTGCCGAGAGCTTGATCTCTCTGGCAGCCAGTTCTGTTTTGAAATCTTCAGACGCAAGCAGATCCTTGAGGGTATTTTGTGTATCGTCAAAATTGCCTTTAACCCCGATTACTTTGAGATTTGGCGCATCCTCTGTGACCATCTGAAGCCTCTGTACATCTGAAGTACCTCCGTCAGGATAGAGGCATGCCACCTTGACACCCTCCTGATTTTTGAAGGTTTCCAGTGTCGCAGGGCCTGTATCGCCGCTGGTTGCCGCCATGATGAGATAGTTTTCTCCACGCTTTTGCGCCAACTTGCTCAAAATATAGCCAAAAGGCTGAAGTGCCATATCTTTAAACGCACGGGTAGGTCCATGGTAGAGTTCGGAGACGAAGCAATCCTCTTCTATCTGTGAAAGCGGTACCGGGTTTTGAGGATCGTCAAAGCTGTCATAACGTGCAAGTGCCGCCTCGATCACCTCATCCTCAATATCGATACCGAACTTATTCAAAAAATCGTAAGCAAGCTCTTTATAGTGGCTCTGCAGATGCCCTTGAAGAAAATCTGTCTCCAGTGACGGCAGACTTTCCGGGACATAGAGTCCCCCAAAACTCGCACTTGGACTGAGTATCGCTTCGGAAAATGCTACGGATGCCGGTTTGGCACCGTCATTTCCACGTGTCTCAATAAATCGCATAGAACTTCCTATTCAAAAAATGAGTGTTATTATACCCAAATAAGGACTTTCTACTGCTTACGCAGCTTGATCATATAGAAATCATACGATCTGCTGAAACTGTTACTCTGTCCTACGGCGATCAGACTTCCGTCACTCATACGTGCGATGCCGTGTATGATATCTTTGCCTTTGTCTCCGTAGACATGCGACCAGATCAGAGCCCCTTTTGCATTCAACGCAAGGAAATAGGGACTATGATCCCCTTTGCCTAGCGTATTGGTGCCTCCTGCAACCATATAGCCGCCATCCCTGGTCAGCGTTACCGCATTGCCATACTCATAATATTTAAACCCATAGAGTTTGAGCCAGACAAGTTTGCCCCCTTTATCGAGTTTGAGTACCGCAAGATCGGTCTGCTCACTGCCGTAAGAGCGGGTACTGCCTGTAGCAACCACACCACCGTCTACAGTAGGACAGACACCGTTAAGCTGATCTTCATCATCGCCGCCGAAACTTTTGCTCCAGATCACCTTGGCATTTTGATCTACCTTCATGGCAAAGAAGTCAGGGTCACCCGAACGTTCGAATTCACGGGATCCCACCAGTACAAAATTACCACCTCTGGTACGCGTGATCGCAGTCGCTTTCTCATCACGCTCGCCGCCTACCGCTTTTTCGGAAACCACCGTTCCCTTTTTGTCGATCTTGACAATATAGATATCTTTGTATCCGTTCTTGAAAGATTCACTGTCGCCCACAAGGATTGCACCGCCGTCATCCGTTCCGGCGATGCCGCCTGCATGCTCATCCCTATTGCCCCCAATCGTCTTGGTCCACAAAAGCTTCCCGTCCAGAGAGACTTTGGCGACATAGAGATCATAGTCATAATCTTTTGAGAAGGATTTGCTCTCACCAAGCAGCAGCAGGTTCCCGTCAGCTGAGCGTGTGATTGCTTTGCCAAAGTCATTGCGTTTTCCACCTATCCATAAGCGCCATTTCATTTCACCCTTTGCATTCATACGTGTCACACACATATCTGTCCGCTTGGCTTCGTATGACTTGCAGCTTCCGACAATGGCACTGTCACCATTCTCCAACGCCACAATCCCATAGGCGATATCATCGCTTTTGCCGCCATAGATCTTCTGCCATACGGCACGGTAAGCCTCTTTTTTAACCGGCTGCTTTTTCACGACATCTGGCTTTGTCCCGTCTGCATACAGAGTGACCCCAAAACATATAAGAGCGAGATTTACAAATATGACACGCTTGAACATCTTTGATCCTTTTTGTGGTATATCTCCATTATAACCGAATGAAGCAAAAGTTATGCAAAAAGATTAGATCAATAAGAAGTTTTGATACTGAGAGTGCTTGAAGTGTGTATTTAGTACCCTAATCACTATGAGAAAACTCACACGAGTCAAGAGTATATTTAGGGAAAAAGAATGTCAACCAATGCAAACTACAACATAGGTCATAAGGTACTAAATACGGATAATAGAAGAAAAAAGCATCTTGGGACAAGATGCTTGTATATCTCTATTGGTAGTCCGGCTGTCTCAGAGAGACCCTAGACTTTCCGCCCCCACCTCGCGATAGGTTTGGCTTTTTCAATACAGCTATACAAACTGTATGCCGAAGTATATATTTATTGCCCTTAAAAAAAACTTAAACAAAATATTTTATTGACATTTTTTATCTATAAATTAAAATTATCTTTAAATAGAACCTAAAGCTCTATACATGTACCCACACCGGAACTGGTGAGTATCTCCAAAAGCAATGAATGTTCCACACGTCCATCGATGAT
>JALWKQ010000161.1 GCA_027081395.1 Sulfurovum sp.
TCGACAACCCTTGGGCGCTTGATATAGTAGTGGTCGGTATCGAACGCTAAATCAAAGACTTTCAATGTTAGTAGATCGACTTCTCATAGATCACGAAATTGGAAGCGAGCTCTTTCATCTCCTCTTTAATCTTCGCATGCAGATCACTGTCGTTGATATTGTCAAGCACATCGGCGATCTTGTTGGCGATGATCTCAAACTCTGCTTCTTTCATGCCGCGGCTTGTGAGTGCAGGTGAACCGATACGGATACCGGAGGTGACAAACGGACTGCGTGTTTCACCCGGAACAGTGTTTTTGTTGACAGTAATTCCCGCAGCACCGAGTGCCGCATCGGCATCTTTGCCTGAAAAATCTTTGTTGAGGAAGCTGACAAGTACAAGGTGGTTGTCGGTGCCGCCTGAGACGACATCGTAGCCGCGATTCATCAGTACTTCTGCCAGTACAGAAGCGTTCTTCTTCACCTGCTTGGCATAGACTTTCCATGCGTCTGAGAGGTTGTGCTTGAAGCCTACCGCTTTGGCAGCGATCACATGTACCAGAGGACCGCCCTGAAGTCCCGGGAAGATGGCTGAGTTGATTTTTTTGGCGATATCCTCGTCATTGGTCATGATCATCCCGCCTCTTGGTCCTGCGAGTGTTTTGTGTGTGGTAGTCGTGACGACGTCTGCATAAGGGAACGGGCTTGGGTGTTCACCGGCACAGACAAGACCTGCAATGTGTGCGATATCGGCAAAAAGGATCGCACCCACTTCATCGGCGATCTCTCTAAACTTCTTGAAGTCGATCTCTCTGGCATAGGCAGAAGCGCCGCAGACGATGATCTTGGGCTGTACGGTCTTTGCAATTTCCATGACTTTGTCGTAGTTGATGCGTCCGTCAAGCTCTACACCGTAGGTAAAGCTCTGGTAGTTCTTGCCTGAGAAACTTGGTTTTGAGCCGTGTGTGAGGTGTCCGCCGTGGCTGAGATCCATACCGAGGATCTTGTCATAGGGCTTAAGGAGTGCTGCATATACCGCGCCGTTTGCCTGAGATCCTGAATGGGGCTGTACATTGGCATAGTCACAGCAGAAGAGTTCGCAGGCACGGTCGATAGCAAGCTGCTCTACCTGGTCCGCAAACTCACATCCGCCATAATACCGTTTGCCCGGATACCCTTCTGCATATTTGTTGGTAAAGACTGAGCCCATCGCCTCCATCACAGCAGGTAGTGTGAAGTTTTCAGATGCGATCATCTCCAGATGGTCAGTCTGTCTCTGGCGCTCATTTTCTATCGCTTCAAAGATCTCGGGGTCAAATGATTCTATTGCATAATTCATAGTGTTCCTTTTTGCTTTCTTGTTGGATTTATATCCAATTTTTACTTTTTATTTTCTTGCTCACGTTTTTTACACGCTGCCGCATCGATACAGAAGAAGCCTTTGCCTTTTTTGGCAGGTTTGAGCTCCTCTTCATTGGTGTTACCGCACTTTTTGCAGGCGTTTTTGGGTCTCTCTTCGAGTGCCGCTTCTGGCTTCATGGCAGGGAAGAGGATGACATCACGGATGGAGTGGTTGTTGGTCAGCATCATCACCAGACGGTCGATACCGATACCCTCTCCGGCTGTGGGTGTCATACCGTGTCCAAGTGCGCGTACAAAGTCGAGATCCATGTGCATTGCTTCTTCATCGCCTGTAGCCTCTTTTGCCTCTGCCTGTGCTTTGAAACGCTCGAACTGATCGATAGGGTCGTTGAGCTCGTTAAATCCGTTGGCGATCTCCTTACCTGCCATAAAGAGCTCGAAACGCTCTGCAATTTCAGGATTTTCGTCACTTCTTCTTGAAAGTGGTGAGATATCGATAGGGTAGTCGGTGATAAAGGTCGGGTTGATCAGTTTCCCTTCGACAAATTCATCAAAGAGTTCTGCCTGTACATAGCCGAGTGTGAGGTTCTCATTGACTTCGACACCGTGCTCTTTGAGATAGGCAAGTCCTTTTTTACGGTCAGTGGCAACGTCAGCCGGTACACCGCCGATGGTGGTCAGTGCTTCGACGAACGGTACTTTGGCAAACGGTGTAGTGAAGTCGATCTCCATCTCACCGTAGGTGAGTATTTTGGGCAGCTGCAACTCGGCAAAGATGTAGTCGAAAAGATCCTCTGTGAGCTTCATAAGGTCATGGTAGTTGTGGTATGCCCAGTAGAACTCGATAGAGGTAAACTCCGGGTTGTGTGTCTGATCCATCCCCTCGTTACGGAAATTCCGGTTGATCTCAAAGACCGCCTCCATACCGCCGACAGTCAGACGCTTGAGGTAGAGCTCCGGGGCGATACGCAGGTATCGGTCAACACCGAGTGCCTTGTGATGGGTGACGAAAGGTTTGGCATTGGCACCACCGGGGATAGGGTGCATCATCGGTGTCTCAACTTCGAGGAAACCGTGGTCTTCAAAGAAGCGGCGGATGAGTGAGACGATCTTTGAACGCATCACAAAGGTCTCTTTGACCTCGGGGTTCATGATCATATCCAGGTAGCGCTGGCGGTAGCGGATCTCCTGATCGGTTAGTCCGTGGAACTTCTCCGGAAGCGGCATGATCGCTTTGGAGACGATCTTGATATCTTTGCAGTGCAGCGTCAGCTCACCAGTCTGTGTGACGAAGGGATAGCCGGTCGCCTCAATAATGTCACCGACTTCAAAGAGCTTCTTGGCAATGTTGTTGTAGTAGCCTTCCGGAAGGTCGTCACGGTTGTAGTAGATCTGTACAAGACCATCGTTGTCCTCTATCTTGGCAAATGCGGCTTTTCCCATAATACGGATGAATTTGATAC
>JALWKQ010000162.1 GCA_027081395.1 Sulfurovum sp.
GGCAAAAAGGTCACCCATCTCAACTGGTGGGTAACCCTACTGATGTCCATGGCACTTGCGATCGGTACATGGAACCCGACCGGGCACCACTTCATCAGCTATATCTCCAATGTCGATGATATCTTTTCGGGATTCAAACCATTTGGCATCCTTCTGATGCTCGCACTCTGGCTGCTGGCGATCAAGTCAATCTTCCAGAGTCTCAAACTCTACGGTGCGATCATGACCGTTATCATCATCGCCGCTTTTGTATGGGGACTGCAGCAGTATGGCATCATCAATGTCACCGACTTCGAGCAGGCGGGCTGGGCAGCAACCATCGGTGTGGGTCTGCTTATCTGGTTTGGACTCAATGCCTCTATCATCTGGAAAAAACTGACCGGCGTCTATACCACAGACTCCACTGACGAAGATTGATATAGATACCCCATGCGCAGACGTTACAAAGCGCTGCTTGCGATCACACTCCCCGTAGCAGTTGTCTACGGACTGAAGTATACCCATCAGGCATCCTACGAATGGCTAATGGGATATATGTTCGCCGTTGCTTTGGTCTTTAAAGCAAGTATCCTCTCACTCTGGTTCGCCTCCAAACTCAAACTGATCGCATTTCTCAAAAGCCTTACTTTTATCCAGGGAGTCTCACTGCTGATCAAACGCTGGTTTTTGGACAATGTATTGATGCAGTGGCTCAAGAAAAATATCATTGACCATATCATCGAAGGGCTCAAAGAGGTCAAAGCTTTCTATATGCATCTCAACCTCAAAGCAAAGCTGAAAAATATCGCTGCAATTGTTTCCGCTTTGGCACTGCTTGGTATTGTGGTCTACTGGTTCGGATATCTCGACAAACTTCTGCTCTTTGCACAAATCAAAACCATCGCATCGGCACTCTTCGAAGGGATCGTGACATTTGCCACCAAGATCGCTTCATCTATACTCTCATGGTTTGCCTCTTCATGGATCGCACCTTTTGTTGAAGTCTTTGCACTGAGTTATCTGCTGACACTCTTTGAAAAGTGGTTTGGTCCCAACAATCCTATCAACCGTTTCTTTGATTTTCTCGGGGATCGGATCAATATGCTGTTGTATTATCTTGGTATCCTGCGCCAAAAGCATCTCGATCCTGTCGAGTGCAAAGTTGCCAACAGCTCCAAAAAGATCAACAATAGATTGCGTACTATGATCAAAAACAAAAAGATCCGTGAAGAGTACCGCTATTTTGAACGCTTTGAAAACATCATCATGAAGGGGCATATCGACGCCTATCACTCTTTTAAAGATATGGACAAGATCACCGACAAACAAGAGCTCTACCGCCGCATCAACCAAAAGACCAATGACAACATCGACATCGTCGCCTATGTCTCACGCAACAGTATGGGTGTCCTGCTCGAAGAGGATATCGAAGATACATTCTACCACGATATCTTCCTGCTTGAGAGTTTTGCGAGCCATCAAGAGCATGGTGTCAAAGTCTATGATGAAGAGGAAGAGAGTATGCATATAGACCATACCGACTTTTGGGTACTCAATACATCAAAGTTCCCCGTCATCATCGGAAGTGAAATCGAGAATTTCGAGGCGGTATGCGTACCGCCCCACGGACTTCAACTGATCAGAACAAAACACCCTTTCAGTTATGAGGATGGTGATGTCTATGCAGAATATGAGGGCGTACGTGTCAGCGTGACACCAATCGAGCGGCGCTAATCTGCCACACTCTCCAGATGTTTGGCGAACGCTTCGGGCTTGATGAAGCCTGTCAGGCTTTTTTCCGGGAGATAGCGGTTGTTTTTGTCAAAGAATATAATGTTCGGCGTGCCGAAGAGTTCAAACTTTTTGAGCAGGGCTTTGTCCGCATCGGTATTTTTGCTCAGATCAATCTGAATGAAGGTAAACTTCTTGAGCTGCTCTTTGACCTTTGGATCGGGGAAGGTAATCTCCTCGAGCTCCTTGCATGCCGTACAGGACTCCTTGCCGAAATCGACAACGACCGGCTTATCGGAGGCTTCGACCTCTCTCATCAGACGCTCTACCGAGTATCCCAAATGTCCCTTATCCTTTGGACTTTCTACTGCCGATTTGGTACCGGAGGTAAATCTCTCAAAAGGTCTAAACATCGAATCCGCCCCACTCAGCGCCCCCATAAAGAGCGCCACACCATAGAGCAAAAATATCATCGCAAGCAGTCTAAAAAGCTTCATCGCCCCCTCGCCTGCTTTGCTCTCGAAGACTCCCATATACAGAGCCGTGCCGATAAAGAGCAGTGCCCAGAGCATCATGGTCACACTCTCAGGCAGCACACGTGAGAGCATGAAAATCGCCAAAGCGAGCATCATCACGCCAAATGCCTGCGAGACTGCTGTCATCCAGCCGCCGGGCTTGGGCATAAATTTGCCTGCACCGATGCCGACAAGCAGCAGCGGCAGTCCCATCCCCAGACTCATCACAAACAGAGCGATCCCGCCGAGTGTCGCATCCCCAGTGTGAGAGATGAAGAGTACCGCGCCAGCAAGCGGCGGCGCGACACAGGGACCTACGATCAGAGCCGATAGCAACCCCATAACAGCCGTACCGATCAGCCCGCCCCTCGCGCCCGCTTCGTCACTCACACGGCTCAACCTGCTCTGCCAGGAGGCAGGCAGACCTATTTCATAATAGCCAAAGAGAGAAAAGGCAAGTGCGACAAACATCGCCGCAAAAGCTGTCAAGACCCACGGGTTTTGCATCGCTGTCTGGATATCGGCACCGACAAGTCCTGCTACGACACCCACCACAGTAT
>JALWKQ010000163.1 GCA_027081395.1 Sulfurovum sp.
ACCACATCCTCGATCGGCTCATGATCATAGGCTACGATCGGCTTGTATGCCTCTTCATCTTGTGCGATGTTTTCCCCTACTGTCTTATCAAAATCAAAAGTGAGCAGACTATCAAGTCCAACACCATATTTCAAATGATTTTGATCATCGACAACAAAAAGATAGTTTACATTTTCAAGTTCACCTGCACGACGTAACTTTGCAAACTCTTCTATGACATCTCTTACCTTTTGGTTGAGTTTAGCAGTATAGACCTCTACCTGCATGTAGGCACCGGCTTCATCTTCGTCATACTGACGCAGCTGCTTAATATCCTCTTGATCTTCTTTGTCCAGCTTCTCGAAAACTTCCTGTGCGATATGCTCATCGAGCTCTTCAAGCTCTTCGATGAACTCTTTCTGGTCATCTGACTCAAGTTCAGCAACAGACTCGGCAAGCTCTTCAGGTGTAAATGATTCGACGATATCATCAAAGTAGCGATCCGGAAGCTCAAGCGCTACATCCGCGACAAGATCTTTCGGGATCGACTTGACCGCTTCCTGAAAGCTCTTGTCATCCAGATCCTTCAGAATATTTGCGATCTCTGAGGGATGCAGTTCATCATGTGGACGTGACTGGATATACTCATTTAACTTATCCATGGTATCCCCCTTGATAAAAATTTTTGGAATTATACTGGATTTTAGAAGAGAATGAAAGAAAAAATTATAATTCTTATAAAAAAAGAGAAAAAATCTCTTTTTTATACAGCTGAACTACTGTTACTGATCGGGAAGATCACACTTTTTGGTGATCAGACAAAGCGGACAGAAGTTCGCCACCCCTGCAATAAGCGGGATAATCCCCAGATAGAACCACTTGATCCCCGTCACCACACCTGCGATGATCAAAGCGATACCGATCACGATCCTAAAGACTCTACAGAAACTTCTGATTTTGTTGTAATTGACTTCCATAATGTAACTCCATTGTGTTAACTGTTTTTGATATTGTAGTATAAATTACTTAGGATAGAATAAGAGTGATATTCTCTTATTTTATACAATGTATGTTTATCACGACGAACAACTCACATGCGATACCCCAGCAATGTCAAAAAGATCGGCAGGTTTCTTACGGTAGTATTTACTCTCCACCGCTTCAGACTGTTCGGCATAAGGGTCGGTCATGACTTCCATGAGCTCCTCTATCGGTGTATAGTCGCCTCTCTGAGCAGCTTTGTAGGCAGGCACGAGTATCCACTCGTGCAGAGTGTATTTGGGGTTGATCTGTTTCATCTGTGCCGAGAGTGGTGCATGCGATTCCGGAGTATCTGCATCGATGGCACTTCGCCACTGCTTGAGCCATGCCTGCCAGCGATCAAGGAGTGCTTCGTTATCAGCATTGGCATAGAAGCTCTTGGTAAGCGGTGCGATATCGTCAGGGATATGGGAGAGTTCTCTAAAAAAGATCGTATAGTCCACCGATGTCTCTATCATCAGCCGCATCAGCTCGTTGAAGAGTTGGGCATCAAACGTTTGTAAACCAAGCTTCGAAGCCCACATCTCTATCATCCTCGCATGCATGAGGGCAGGAAATGCCTTTTGTACCTCATCCAGTCTTTTCAGTGCCTCTGTATCATCCTGCAGCAGCGGGCACAGTGCCAAGACAAACATCTTGAAGTTCTGCTCTGCCGCTTTGGGCTGGTTGAGAAAAGAGAAGTGCCGCCCTCCACCCGTCCAAGGCTGATAATAGGGATCGAATGCATCTATAAACCCGAATGGTCCATAGTCAAGTGTAAAGCCGCCTACAGCACAGTTGTCACTGTTGAAGTTCCCCTGACAGTACCCTACCCGTATCCAGTTGGCTACCAGTGTACTCAGACGCTTGCCAAAGGCATGGGCAAGCTGCATGACCTGTTCTGTCAATGGTAGAGTGGTATCAACCTCTTCGCTGTACTCACGGGTGATGATGTACCGCACAATCTCCTCAAGCTCCTGCATTGCCCGTGGGTGCTCCTCTTTGCGTGCACGACGCCCAAAAAGTTCAAGCTGCCCTACACGCAAAAATGAGGAGGCAACCCGTGTGGTGATGGCTACAGGTTCATCGATCATCACTTCAGGGTCTCTGGAGTGCGACCCCTCACGAAACCAAGGACGTTTGACCGTTTCAGTCGCAGAGGTATAGAGCGTCAAAGAACGCGTGGTCGGCACACCAAGCGCATGCATATGCTCCTGTGCCAGAAACTCCCGCACACTCGAACGCAGCACCGCACGCCCGTCTGCACCCCGGCAGTAGGGTGTGCGCCCGCCGCCTTTGATCTGCATCTCCCAGCGCTTGCCGTTCAGCACTCCCTCGAAAATGGAAACAGCTCGCCCGTCACCATACCCGTTACCAGTACCAAAGGGACACTGCTCATAAAGCTCCGTACCGTAAATAGAGAGTGCATACCCCGTCGCCCAGCCGTGTGGTCGCAGCAGTTTGGGCAGATCTGAAGTATCGCCGCTAAACATCCGCATAAAAGGCTCTGAAGTTGCCAGCTTGTCCGACAAACCAAGTTCTTTGAAAAACGCTCTGCTATGCGAAACATAAACGGGATTGGCTATAGGTGTAGGTGTGACCGGTACATAGTGCCCGCTAAAGACCTGACGCGGGTCGTGGTCTCTGCCGTCATCACTCGCCTGCGGGTCAGGCTGCAGGGTCTCAAGCAGTGAATAGTCCGTGTGCTGTGCAAAGGCTTCAAGGCTCTCGATGGGTGTAGTATGCATCTCTTGTGTCATAATGCTTCCTT
>JALWKQ010000164.1 GCA_027081395.1 Sulfurovum sp.
AGCCTCAAAGAGTTCCTGGAACTCGAGGGGTATGAGGTGGATGTCGCACATCGGGGCACAGAGGTGTTCGATCTTACATTTTCCAACCGCTATGATCTCTATATCCTCGATATCAATGTTCCCGATACCGACGGTTTTGATGTGCTCACCGAACTCAAAGAGGCGGGGGATGATACCCCTGCGATCTATATCACAGCACTGACCGATATCAACTCCATCTCCAAGGGCTTCAAGATCGGTGCGGAAGATTACATCAAAAAACCTTTTGATCCCGAAGAGCTTGTGATACGGATAAAAAGCAAGTATGAGAAGCCCGATGAGATGATCACGCTTGGCGATCTGAGCTACGATCCGTTCAACCGTGTTGTACAAAAAGAGGGGCAGGTGATCGGGCTGGGCGAAGTGCAGCAAAATATCTTCCATACATTGATCATGGAGCGTAACAAAATCGTCGACAGCTATACCCTGATGGATCTGCTCGAACAGCCCAGTGCCAATGCTTTGAGGGTCAATCTGGTAAAATTGAAAAACAAACTGGGAATCGAGATCAAAAATATCAGAGGGCAGGGGTATATGATTGAAGACCTATGAGATAGAATCTTTTCTAAAGAGTTTTTTGATCTTCTTTGTCCTGCTGGAGATCCTGCTGGCGATCAACTTCTGGCATGAGTATCAGGTCAAAAAACTCGAGATAGAAGAGAAGATACAGGTAGAGATGAAACTCTGTGCCTATACGATACAGTGTGAAGGTCTGCAGACGGATTTCGTAGACAAAGGAAAGGACAAGGAGGAGAATATCCTCTACAAAGACGGTGATTTCTACAGCTACTTCTCTGTGCCGACTGCCGAAAAATATCTGATGAAAGTGGTCTATCCCAAAAGCAAGTACATCGCACGGGTCAAAAAGCTTGAAGAGAAACTGAAGCATAAGTTCTTGATCTATTCGCTCTTTGCCGCACTGGTCTCTCTGCTCTTCTCAATATATGCACTGATGCCGCTGCACAGGGCACTGCGCCTGAATGAGGAGTTTGTCAAAGATATCCTGCATGACTTCAACACACCGCTTAGTTCAATGAAGATCAACTTGAAACTTTTTAAAAAAGAGGTGGGAGAGAATGTCAAGATCAAACGGCTTGAGAACAATATCGAGAGTATCCTCTCTTTGCAGAACAATCTACAGACATTTTTACGCGGTACACTGACACAGGTTGAGGAGTTTGACCTCAAGCCGTTGATCCATGAGCGTGTTCCCTACTTCGAGTTGCTCTATCCGGATGTAACATATCATATTGATATGATACCGTTCCGTATCAAAGCGAATAAAGATGCTTTTGTCCGTATCCTTGACAATCTGCTGAGCAATGCAGGCAAATATAATAAAAAAGCGGGGCAGGTCTCGGTCACACTGCACGGTACGCTTTTGACGATCGAGGATACCGGCAAGGGGATCGCCGAACCCTCCAAAGTATTCAAACGCTACTACAAGGAGCAGGATCGCGGTATCGGTATAGGACTGCACATCGTCAAAAAGCTTTGTGACGAGATGCATATCGGTATCAAGATCAAAAGCAATACGGGGCAGGGTACGAGGGTATTACTTGATATCTCTCGGGTGATGGCATAAGAGGGGAAATTAGCTGCCCGATTCCTCTTCCTGTTTCTTTTTGAGCAGTTCAAGGATACGCTGTTTGAATTGCGGATTTTTATTTTTCTTGTAGGCGGCTATCAGTGATTCGAGGGAGCCCTCTTGAAGCAGCTCCTCCTCCTTGAGCTTGGCAAGGCGGCGTTTGAGTATACGGTAGCGTCCGTAGCTTAGATCACGGCGGCTTTGAGGATCGTCAAGGTAGTTGCTCAGTTCATAGAGTGATGCCTGATGCAGGTAGTAGGGGTAGGGTTTTGTCACTGGCTGCGGCTCTATGTAGCTTATGGTTTCGGTCTCCTCCTCTTCTGTAGCGTCCGGTGTCGCAGGCTTCGTTTTGGCTACAGCATTCGGTACAGAAGTACTGCTTGGTGCCTTGGTGCGCTTGGCAGGTGCTTTGTGTGTACGGTGTCCCCTGCCGGGCAGTGCAATATGCAGCTTTTTGGCGATGCGCTGCAGTGCCTGTTTCTGTGCCGTTGTCTTGGCACGCTTGTAGTAGTAGATCAGATAGGAGTTGACAAACTTTTTGGGCAGAGGTGTGCGGATACGCAGTACTTTGGCTGCCTGATAGTGCTTGATCGCAGATTCGTAGCGTTTTTTGAGTTTTCGATAGTCTTTGACCTCTATCATCAGTGTCTTGACACCCTTGTAGCGACGCAGACCCGCTTTGGCATCGAATCCGAGTCTGGTAAGGTTGGCGATATGGTAGCTCGCTTTCGCAAAGGAACGCAGGAGGCTTCTTTGGGAGACTTTGCCTATGCGCTTGAGTTTGAGCACACGGTTTTGGGGCTTGGTAAAACTGTAGAGCAGGTAGTGCCCGTTACGGTGAAGCAGGAGTGCGAGATCCTGTTTTTTGGGGTTATAGAGAAACAGATATTTTCGGTTTTTTACCACAGGCTGCAAGTTTGTGCGGGTAAAATAGGCACGATGATGCTTGACATAAGGGGTATATTTGACGACATTGACCTTGTCTATCTCATCAGACAAAAAGAGTCGGTTTAGCGCACATCCGTTCAGCAAGAACAGAAGTACCAAAAGTACAAGGTGTCTCAATCTATGCTCCATAGGGTTATTGGGTAAAAGTATAACAAGAGTTGGTTAATCTACAGCTAACCAAGTCTTAAA
>JALWKQ010000165.1 GCA_027081395.1 Sulfurovum sp.
TTGAAAATGACGACTATGATTTCTATATGGATGTCAATTTCAGAGGCAACTTCTCACTGCGCAGCAACAACAAACTCGATGTCTCCGCTATGGCTGCCGAGATAGGTAACGGCGGCGGACACCCCAATGCAAGCGGCGGCAAGATAGAGGGGTACAAAGACTCTTTTGTCTATAGTGACGTTCGTAAATTCATACAGGACTATATCGACAAAAAAGAGGATTAACGCTCAAATTCCATTATGAAGCGTGTCCCCTCCCCCTCTTTGGATACAACTGCTATCTTGATACCATACTCATCACAGATGCTCTTGACGATACTTAGCCCTACACCAAACCCCCCGGAGTAGGCAGTGGCTCTCTGGAACTTTTCGAAGATCTGCTGCTGGAGTTCCTCCGCGATCCCGATCCCCTCATCCTCGATACTCAGACTCACCGCATCGAGTCGGATCCTGATCATCGAATTTGGCGGAGAGTACTTGATCGCATTGCCGATCAGGTTGCCAAAGAGCAGGGTCGCCTGTGCTTCTGGGATCGGATAGCTGCAGGCATCTATCTCTGTCTCAAAAACGATGCGTTTGACTTCCGCCAGTGGAGTATAGTAGCCGATGCTTTTGTGAAGGATCGCTGCAAGATCGACCGGCTCATGTATCTTCTGCTCTTTTTTATTGAAATTGAGGTAGGTCAAAGAGCGGTAGATATCGTAGAGCTGCCGGGTACTGATAGAGATATTTTTGAGCGTTTTGGTCGTACATTCGCCCCGTTTGAGCGCCTGATCGGTTGCCATCGAGAGTGCGCTCACCGGAGTATTGAGCTCATGGGTAATATCGTTAATAAAACGCTCGATCTGCACCACACGCTGATGCACGGGCTTCATAAAGAGCTTTGAGAGTACCCATGCAACCAGGATGATCAGGATCGAAACGAGTGCCAGCACACTCCATACACTGCTGCGCAGTGCCCCCAGCTCTGCTTCCAGATCTTTGGACTGTGTCACGACATAGGCGATGCCAAGATGCTCTTTGGGCGCATCTGAGACAAAAATGGCGTATCCATCCTGATGATAGTATCCCGGTTTCAGTGCTGTTTTTGGCAGTACCAGTTTCCCCTTGACCACCTCCCCTTTCGTATCGACAAGTGCCACTTCAATACCCTCAGGCGTGGGACTCGACTTAAGCGGTCGGTGCTGCATGTGCGCCATGATGATCTCCCCGGCGATCACATCCGCACTGTGCTGCAGACGGTAGTAGGTCTCATTCTCCAATGCACTCTTTTGCGCGGCATAATACCAGTACCCTATCAAAGCGATAAAGAGAAACGAAGAGAGGATATAAAGCCCCAAAAAGGAGTAGAACGACCGCTTCTCAAGATCATTCATACCGATATCCCATCCCGCGCTGCGTTGTGATCTTCTCTTTGCCGATGATCTCGCGAATTTTTCGGATATAGGAGCGCAGTGTCGCATCGGTCGGCATCTCATCAAACTCCCAGATGTTCTGCACCAGCTCATCTGAGGAGATCAGTCTGCCCGGATGCGCGATAAAGTACTCCAGTATCTCCGCCTCCTTGGGACGCAGCGTGTAGCTTTTGGTGCCGCTTGTGACTTGGTGTCTGGAGGGGTCATACTGCATATCGCCTCCCAGACTGACCGGCTCCTCCTGCTCGATATGGAAGAGTGCCCGGCTCTTCTCAATCCGTAACTTGAGCTCCTCAAGATCAAAGGGTTTGCGGATATAGTCATGTGCACCCGCATCAAAACTCTTTTTGAGATGTGCTGTATCTTCATAGGCAGTGATGATAATCGCAGGAGTAGTATTGTTGAAGCTGCGCAGCTCTTCAAGAAGTGCTATCCCGCTTTTGCCAGGCACATTGATATCAAAGATCAGGAGATCATAATGCCCCTTGTCTATCATCTCTCCTGCCTCATTGGCATCAAAAGCCCTATGGGTAGTGTAGTATTGCTGCAGATAGTCTGTCACAATCTCTCCAAGTACCGGGTCATCTTCCATCAGTAGTATTTTCATCCTGTCTCATCCTTACGCTAATGCGCATAGTCTATTGCAATAGTGTGCAGAGAGTGTGCACACTACGGACACAATAGTGTGTTATACTTTCTCCATTCATATTACTACAAAGGATCATACCATGAAAAAACTGACACTACTTTTTGCACTCTGTGCGATCACCGGACTCTTTGGGGCTGAAGGCGAAGCGATCTTCAAAGCCAAATGCAGTGCGTGCCATATGCTCACACCCCCTGCAGGCATGATGAAAGGACCGGGAACACCCGATTTCAAAAATGCCATGGCATCACTCAAAGCCCCGCCGATGGTCAAAGTCGCCCAAATGGCGAAGATGCGCTATCCTGAAAAAGAGTCGTTTGTCAACTTTGTCACAGACTACATCACCAACCCCGATGCAAGCAAAACGGTCTGCATGAAAAAGGCGATCAAAGGCTTCGGACTCATGCCACCGATAGGTAAAAGCATGAGTGACGCTGAGAAAAAAGCGGTCGCTGAGTGGATGTACACGCTCAAACCAAGCAAAAAGATGCAGATGATGAAATGCGGTGAAGGCAAGTGCGGAGAGGGCAAGTGCGGCGCTGCCATGAAAGAAAAAGCCAAAACCATGATGAAATGCGGTGCCGGGAAATGCGGTGGTGGAAAGTAGCGGTATGCTGCCTTCCCAATAACCTTCCTTTGATCAAACTTACATAATTTCGCACATTCTCAATCACACCAACATTGTACTTTGC
>JALWKQ010000166.1 GCA_027081395.1 Sulfurovum sp.
AACTACTATCTGGTAACGCTCTCGCCACTGCACAGTGCCGAAGAGGAAAACAGAGCGAACGCTATTTTCAAGAGCGATTTCCCCGGCGCATTTTCGGTATCGAGATGGCATACCGATACCTCACCTACCCCTCAACCTGCCGCATCAGCAGAAAAAGAGGCAGCAAAAAAAGCAACGAAGCAGCCGACAGAGGCAGCAGAGAAGCGCACAAAGCAGATAGCAGAGCAAAAGCTGCTGAAGCAGCTTGTCAAAGGTCTGGATAATGAGTGGCTGGCGCTGATCGTGCTTGCTCTGCTTGGGCTTTTACTGGTGATGAGAAGTACCCGCCAGATCAAAAAGATCAAGCAACTGCAAGATGCACTCGAAAAGACACAGAAGAGAAACAGCCACTATCTAAACAGTATGGGGAAGCAGTATGAATAGGAAGGTACGAAGTACGATACTCTCTCTCGCAGGTATCTGTACTATGGTCTCTGCGGGTTATGGGCAGGAGCGCATAGCGGTGACTGCTTCTGCTGACAAGAAAGAGATCGTAAAGGCGGAGAGATCGCTTAAGAAGATCTTCCCTTCATGGAAAACCAGTGTTGTCAAAACAGAAAACGGCTATCTGCTTGAGACAGCTCCCTTTGAGGATCCCAAAGCGCTGACGGTTGCCTATCTGAAGCTTCGTGAAAAGTTTCCACAGGCATTTATTGTGATGCAGGCGAAAGAGAAAGCGGCAGCGGCATCCCAGGTAAAGATCGTCAAGACTCCTGTCTACATCGAGAAACCGGTCTATATTGAAAAAGAGGATAAAACCCTCTGGATCGCCTTGTTTGGATTGGGAATTATCGGTATTTTCGCACTTTTTTTATCATCAGATCAAATTAGACAGATGAGAAAAAAATATATTCAGATGCAAAAACGTCAGGATGAGATCGAAGAGAAGCAGAGCTATCTTGTAGAAAAGATGGGAGAGCAGATCCAGGAGGTGACGATCAAAAGTATCCAGGAGGAGGAGAAACTTCTGGATATCAATCTCCACACTGTGGATCCCAACGAGATCAAAACGCATATTGAGAATCTGAAAGAGCATGATGAGGATCTACTGCAAACAACCTATGAGATGATCGATTTTCTCAAGATCAAGTCGGGGAATATCGTCATCAAAGAGGAGCCGTTCCAGTTGAGCAATATGCTCCATATGCTGACCAATACCGTCTCCTCTCTGCTGCGTATCGAAACACGCAGGCTGCAATATGACATTGCCCCCAATGTGCCCCGCTATATTGTGGGCGACGGGGTACGCATCCATCAGGTGCTTTGTAACCTTGTTGCGCATATGCTTGAGAGCGCCTTGGATGCAAAGGTCAAACTCAATATAGAGATTGTTGAAGGGCGGACGCTTGTATTTGATATCAACAACCCTACGCAGCTGATGGACAAAGAGGAGATCGACAGACTCTTTATCCCCAGCAGCTGGGAAGAGCTGCAGGACAGTGGCACCAAATACAGTTTTTTCGTGACCAATGAGCTTGTCTCCCGGATGGGAGGAAGCCTCGTGATCAGCAGCAGGGAGAAAGAAGGGACCAGATATCAGCTCAGGCTCCCTTATATAGAAGACAGCAAAAAACAGAGCAAAAGAGAGGCACTACAGAAGGCACTGAAGGGCAAAAAGATACTGCTTATCGACCAGTCTGTCGAAGAGGCGAAAGTGCTCAAAAATATCTTGGAGATGCTCGAAGCTGAGGTCGAGTTCGTCGCTTCAGAGCTCTTTCATCAGATGAAACCGGATCTCCATGAGACAGAGATCGTATTTCTACGGCCCAATGATATCAATCCGCTCAACCTGCACTTTTTTAAAACACTGCATGAGAACAAACGGATAAAGATCATTTTGGTACACAATATCTTTGTCGAAGCAGACCTTCATTTTATTGTCTCGGAAGTAGCCGATGCGGAACTATACAAGCCTGTGATCACCGGGGATGTCGAAGAGGTCTTGACCCAGCTCTATTTGAAAAAAAAGGAGAAGACACCTGAACTGATCCATGATGAGGAGAAACTGAAGAGATTTCGAATCGAGAGCAAAGAGGATATCTCCCGAAATGTATTTCGCGAGTTCTCCGGCAAACGAATCATGGTGGTGGAGGACAACGAAGTCAATCAGAAAGTATTGACAAGTATTCTTGAATCGGCAGATATCAAAGTCTACAAGGCAGAAAACGGACGACAGGCACTCAATATGCTCAACCGCGGTACCATAGTCGACCTGATTTTGATGGATATGAGTATGCCGGTAATGGACGGGTTTGAGGCGACCAAGAAGATCAAGGATGAGCCGCTGTTCAGGAAGATACCGGTACTTGCCGTGACCGGACTCGGTTTCCATCATGAGCTTGAGCGGATGCAGTTTGTCGGGGTAGATGCCTGCATCATCAAACCTTTTAAGCTGGGTGATCTTTATGAAGGACTCAAACGCTATCTGGAGGTACAAACACCGCTGAGGGTTTCATCGGACACCACAATGCACTATTACGAACCGCCAAAGCAGATACTTGATGTCAAAAGAGGGGTGCGCAATGTGCACAATGAGACATTTTACCGTGAGATCCTGCAGGATGTCAAAGAGACACTGGAACACTCCGACAAATATTTTGCCGATCTTATCTACAAAGGAAAAATCGATGAACTGCAGGCATTCTGCCGGGATTCATTGAGTCTGGTGGATACGGTAGGCGCCTATCAGGTCGCCAAGATCTTTAAAGAGATA
>JALWKQ010000167.1 GCA_027081395.1 Sulfurovum sp.
TTGGCTCGAGGCGGTGAGAGGACTTGAGCATGAGCCCGAGAAGGGGGCACGCTGTGCTGTCTGTTTTGATAGACGATTTGAAGTGAGTGCCCAAAAAGCGGCAGAGCTTGGAGAGCGTAGCTTCACCTCTACCCTGCTGACCTCCCCCAAAAAATCGCTCAAACAGCTCAAAAGCGCCGGTGATGCCCTGGCAAAACGTGAAGGTGTCGCCTTTGTGGCACCGGACTACCGCAAGGCTTCGGGTACGCAGGAGCAAAACATCCTTGCTAAAGAGGATGCACTCTACCGTCAGGACTACTGCGGCTGCCTCTTTGGGCTGACAATGCAAAGAGAGCAGCAAGACAAGCTCGCCGATGAGCTCTTTGTGCCGATATCGGGACAGATACAGCCCGAATCTATTGAAGCGCGTATCGCTATGTATGAGCGCAGATGGGAACTCGAAGAGCAAGGCATCCCCCACAAGATCGTCAAACAGCGTTTTCTCAACTGGCGTCTGCTCAGTGGCCAGCTGCGTGTACGCAAAGAGGTCAAAGCTGCCCATATCCTCCCCTACTCCACACTCAAAGGTGAATATACCCGCGGCAAGATCGAATATGAGGTCAACGGTGTACACTATATGAACCGCGATGAGGTCAAGTTCATCACCCTTGCGCACTACAATACCCTTGCTGGCACGGAATACGACAGAGTGGAAGCGCTCATTTTTGATCCACCCCCATTTGAAAAGGAGGTAGCACTTCGCCATCAACTCACCCAAAACCCCTACGATACAAGTATGATCCTTGTGGTTGATGAGATCCCCGACAAAAAGATCGAAATCCTCGCACAGACCAAGACATACAGCGATGTGCAGGAGCGTCTGATCGAGCTTGGGTAGGCATAGGCGGACTTTATCCCTTTTTTACCAACTCTTGGATAAAATATAGAAATTTTTTCCAAAGGGTTTTTCGTGCTATATAACGTTGTTGAAATTCAAAACATACTGCCTCACAGATATCCGTTTCTGCTGGTTGACAGGATCACTGACTTGAAAGAGGGAGAGTATATCGAGGGCTACAAAAATGTCTCTATCTCCGAACCTGTCTTTCAAGGGCACTTCCCCGACCATCCGATCTATCCGGGTGTCATGATCATCGAAGGGATGGCGCAGGCAGGCGGCGTGCTGGCATTTAAGAGTATGGATAATGCAACACAGGAAGAGATCCAAAACAAAGTCGTCTACTTTATGAGCATCGACAAAGCGAAATTCAGAGCGCCTGTCACCCCGGGCGACCAACTGGTCTACAAGATCAATGTGATCAAAAATAAAGGGGCAGTCTGGCATCTCGATGCCAAAGGCTATGTCGACGGCAAAGTCGTGGCACAGGCTGAGCTCAAAGCCATGATCGTGGACAAGTAATGGCAGCCATTCACCCAACTGCCGTCATCGAAGATGGTGCACAGATCGCTGAGAATGTCACAGTAGGTGCTTTTGCCTATATAGGCCCTCAAGTCAAGATCGGTGAAGGAAGCACAGTGGCATCGCATGCTGTCATCGAGGGAGATACTACCATCGGCAAGAACAACCGTATCTTCCCCCATGCTGCCGTAGGAACGATACCGCAGGATCTCAAGTATGACGGTGAGCCGGTTCAACTGATCATCGGAGACAACAACATCATCCGAGAGTTTACCCTCCTTAACCCCGGTACCAAAGGAGGCGGATCGGTCACCAAGATAGGCAACAACAACCTGCTGATGGGCTACGTCCACCTCGGGCATGATGTGATCATGGGTGACAACTGTATCCTTGCCAACGGTGCGACCCTTGCGGGGCATGTCGAGCTGGGCAACCATGTGGTCATCGGCGGACTCACACCGGTACATCAGTTTGTCCACATCGGGGACTATGCGATGATCGGGGGTGCTTCTGCACTGGCACAGGATATCCCGCCGTTCTGCCTTGCAGAAGGCAACCGTGCGGTCCTTCGCGGGCTCAATCTCACGGGACTGCGACGCAAGATCGACAGAGAAGAGATCAATGCGCTCAAAGTCGCCTACCGTGAACTCTTCGAACAGGGACAGCCGCTGCAGGAAGTGGCACAAAGACTTTTTGAGGAGAGTGACTCCGAGAAAGTCAAACAGCTGTGTAAATTTATCAAGACCTCCAAAAGAGGTATCCCTTTTGTCAGAAAAGAAACACAGAGTTAAATAATTAAGGAAACAATAGATATGTCAAATAAAGAATGTAGTTTTTGCGCTTCGCCGGAAACTGAAGAGAATCCGCTAATCGCCGGAGAAGATGCCTATATCTGTTCACACTGTGTGGTCTCTGCGTACAAAATCCTTTTTGGGGATGAGGAGAGTGATGAGCATGAGGCCGAGATCGCCGAACTCAAACTCTACACCCCCAAAGAGATCAATGCCATGCTTGATGAGTATGTCATCGGGCAGGAGAAAGCCAAAAAGACCCTCTCAGTCGCTGTCTATAACCACTATAAACGCATACTCAACAAAGCGACCAACAGTGATGATGTAGAACTCTCAAAATCAAATGTCCTGCTGATCGGACCTACCGGATCAGGGAAAACACTTTTGGCACAGACCATCGCCAAGTTTCTCGGTGTGCCCATCGCGATTGCCGATGCGACCAACCTCACTGAAGCGGGCTATGTCGGAGAGGATGTCGAAAATATCCTTACAAAACTGCTTATGGCGGCTGACGGCGATATAGAACGTGCCCAACGCGGTATCGTCTTTATCGACGAGATCGACAAGATCGCGCGCATGGGCGAAAACCGCTCCATCACCCGTGATGTCTCCGGAGAAGGTGTCCAACAGGCACTGCTCAAGCTGATCGAGGGCTCAGTCGTCAACATCCCACCAAAAGGCGGAAGGAAGCACCCCAACCAGGACTTCATCCAGATCGACACCTCCAATATTCTCTTTGTTTGCGGCGGGGCATTTGACGGTCTTGACGAGATACTCAAACGCAGACTCGGAGCCAATGTATTGGGCTTTGGACAAGAAAAACGATCAAAACGCGATGAAGAGAATCTCCTAGAGTATGTTGAGGCGGACGATCTGGTCAGTTACGGACTGATCCCCGAGCTTATCGGGCGTCTGCATGTCCTTGCTACACTCAACCAAATTACCAAAGAGGATATGGTGCGCATCCTTACTGAGCCTAAAAATGCGCTTGTCAAGCAGTACCAAAAGCTCTTTGAACTTGACAATGTCAAACTGACATTCGAGCAGGAGGCACTGCTCAAAATCGCCGAAAAAGCGATCGAGAGAAAGACAGGAGCAAGAGGACTGCGTACGATCATGGAAGAGACACTTCTGGATATCATGTATGAACTGCCCGAGCTTGCAGGATATGAAGTGGTCATCACCCCTGATGTTGTCGAGTCAGGTGCCAAACCACTCTACATCAAAGATAAAAAAACAGCGTAACCCGTCACATAAGGAAAAATAAAATGTTTAAAAGACTACTCGGAATGTTTTCGAATGACTTGGCAATCGATCTTGGAACTGCCAACACCCTCGTACTTGTCAAAGGACAGGGCATCAGTATCAATGAACCTTCAGTCGTAGCGATACAGTATGACAAACATGGTCACCAGCGTATTCTCGCCGTAGGTCAGGAAGCCAAGGACATGGTAGGTAAGACACCGGGCAATATCAAAGCGATCCGTCCGATGAGAGACGGTGTCATCGCTGATTTTGAAGTAACTGAGATGATGATCCGATACTTCATCGAGAAGGCACACAGGCGCAAGGGCTTCTTCTCTCCACGCATCATCATCTGTGTACCCTACGGTTTGACGCAGGTTGAGAGACGTGCGGTCAAAGACTCTGCGGAAAATGCCGGTGCGCGCTATGTCTATCTGATCGAAGAGCCTATGGCAGCAGCGATCGGGGCAGGCATTCCTGTCAAAGACCCCAACGGAAACCTCGTAGTCGATATCGGGGGCGGAACTACTGAAATCGGAGTCACCTCTCTTGGCGGATTGGTACAGAGCAAATCGATCAGAGTTGCGGGCGACCATATCGATCAAGCGATTGTCGACTATATCAAGAAGAACTTCAACCTCCTCATCGGCGAGCGTGTCGCCGAAGAGCTCAAGATCAAGATCGGTACAGCTGTGCCGCTTGAAGAGGAGCTATCTACCACTGTACGCGGTCGTGACCAGCTTGAGGGAAGCCTCGCCTCTGTAGAGATCACCTCCGAGCATATCAGAGCGGCGATGAAAGACTCACTTGAGCAGATCGCTGACGCACTCAAGGATGTCCTTGAGCAGACACCTCCGGAACTTGCAGGGGATATCGTAGAGAACGGTATCGTCCTTACAGGCGGCGGTGCACTGATCAGGGGACTTGACCAGTATCTCTCCGATGTTGTCAAACTTCCGGTCTATATCGCCGAAGAGCCGCTGCTTGCCGTTGCCAAAGGTACAGGCAAAGCGCTCGACGAGATAGATATCCTGCAGCAAATGGCATATGAAGACTAGACTTGTTGTCATTGTCATACTGTTACTTATCCTGACAGTACTCCTTACAAGAAATGATGAGCGTATCTCCGATACGCTTCTGGGGATCATCAATCCTCTCAAACAGAACTACAAGAATCTGACTGAAAACCTCAAAGAGAAGAGCCACAGCTATATCTTCCAAAAAGAGTCCATCGAAAGACTCAGCCGCGAAAACCGCATATTGCGCAAAAGACTTCTCGAACAGAGCCACTATATCCGTCAGGTGCAAGATATCTATGAAGTGCTGCCAAAACTCAGCCGTCTGCCGCTGCACAATATCTCTATCACACAGACGATATCCTATGTCAAACTCAACAGCTTTTCGCAGATCATCCTGACCAAACCCAAAGGGCTTAGACCAGACAAGCTTTACGGACTGATTCAGGACAAAGTGGTAGCAGGTACCGCAATCGTACACAACAATCAGCTCTACGGCTATCTCACCTCGGACAGAAAGTGCCGTTTTTCCGTCTTTATCGGTAAAGAAAAAGCGCCAGGTATTGCCATAGGTGAGAAAGACAACGAAATGGTCGTCAAGTTTATCCCAAAATGGCACAAGATCAAAGTCGGAGACAAAGTGGTCACCTCCGGACTTGACAATATCTTTTTTGAAAATATCCCCGTAGGCAAAGTAACCAAAGTCGACCTGCAAAGCTCCTATAAGGTCGCACATATCAAAACCTACAATGATATCTTCCATCCCAAGACCTTTTTCCTCATCAACGATGCGAGAGTAACCCTCACAGAAGGATTTGATGCCAACAGTACCAGACTCAAGCCTGCCTACAGTGCCATCCCTCCGGCTTCCAAAGAGAGCAATGTCTCTATCCTGCTGAATGCAGAGTCCAATCTCACGCAAAGCGGTATCTCGAGTATCCCAAGCCGGATAGATCAGACACAGGAAGAGACGATAGAGCCCGACATTCCTATGGAGACGATAGAGAAACCAAAACCGGCAAAACCTAAAAAAAGAAAAGCCAGAAAGAAAGCAAAGAAACGCAGCAAGCCAAGCCGTTCCACCCTGGATCTCTTCTGATACCGTCCCTCCGAAATTGCCCTATTTTAAGGGCGGTTTTTACCCTTTTGTAGTATAATCTTAAACTAAAAATTAAGGGTATTCCTCCATGCCAAAACGCGAAGACATCAAGACTATTTTACTTATCGGTTCGGGACCTATCGTCATCGGACAAGCCTGCGAATTTGACTACTCCGGTACACAAGCTGCCAAAACACTTAAAGAGCTCGGCTACCGTGTCGTACTGATCAACTCAAACCCTGCGACCATTATGACCGATCCTGAGTTTGCACACCGTACCTATATCGAACCGATCACAGAAGAGGTGATCGCCAAGATCATCGAAAAAGAGAATGTCGATGCGATCCTTCCGACCATGGGAGGACAGACAGCACTCAACGTAGCGATGAGTATGCATGAGAAAGGGATGCTTGAGGGTGTGGAGTTCCTCGGTGCAAACCCCGCTGCGATCAAAAAAGGTGAAGACAGACAGGCGTTCAAAGAGGCGATGATCAAGATCGGTATGGATCTGCCCATCTCCCAATACGCCTACAATATGGACGAAGCACTCGATGCTGCCAAGAATATCGGTTTCCCTCTGATCATCCGTGCTTCGTATACCCTTGCGGGCGGCGGTTCGGGTGTTGCGTACAATATGGATGAGTTCAAAGAGATCGTTCAGAACGGTCTGGAAGCATCACCAATTTCTGAAATCCTCATCGAAGAGTCACTTCTTGGATGGAAAGAGTATGAGATGGAGGTGATCCGTGACCGTGAGGACAACTGTATCATCGTATGTTCGATCGAAAACTTCGACCCGATGGGTGTCCATACCGGTGACTCTATCACCATCGCACCTGCACTGACACTCACAGACAAAGAGTATCAGCGAATGCGTGATGCCTCCTTCAAGATCCTCAGAGAGGTAGGGGTCGATACCGGCGGATCAAATGTACAGTTCTCTATCAATCCCGAAACAGGACGTATGATCGTCATCGAGATGAACCCACGTGTGAGCCGTTCTTCTGCGTTGGCATCCAAAGCGACAGGATACCCCATCGCCAAAGTCGCTACCCTTCTAGCTGTGGGCTACACACTCGATGAGATCACCAACGACATCACCGGGACACCGGCATCTTTTGAGCCTGTGATCGACTACATTGTTACCAAGTTGCCGAGATTTACCTTCGAGAAGTTCCCACTTGCTGACTCTACTCTCACAACTGCGATGAAGTCGGTCGGTGAAGCGATGGCAATCGGACGTACCTTCAAAGAGTCTTTCCAAAAAGCCCTCTGCTCTCTCGAGACCGGACTGACAGGCTTCAATGAGATCAAATGTGATCCCGAAACCCTTATCCGTGAGATCAGACGTCCCAATGCAGAGCGTATGCTCTACGTCTATGAGGGGCTTAGACGCGGTATGAGTGTTGATGCGATCTTCGATCTGTGCAAAATCGATCGCTGGTTCCTCTATCAGCTTGAAGAGCTTGTCAAACGTGAGAAGAAGATGGATATCGCCCTCCTCTCCGATGCAACCAGACTCAGAGAAGCAAAAGCAGACGGTTTCTCCGATGCCTATATCGCCGAAGTGATCAACAAAAAAGAGGGGCTGAGTCTCAGCGAAAACGACATTTACAACGCCAGAGAGAAACTGGGTATCGCACTGGAGTACAACGAAGTGGATACCTGTGCAGCGGAGTTCAAAGCCCTGACACCCTATCTCTACTCTACTACCAATATCAGTGTACTGCCCCAGCAGGAAAAAACAGAAAGCACAGAGAAAAAAGTGCTTGTCATCGGCGGCGGTCCCAACCGTATCGGTCAGGGGATCGAGTTTGACTACTGTTGTGTCCATGCGGCATTTGCACTCGAAGATATGGGGATCAAATCGATCATGTACAACTGTAACCCGGAGACCGTCTCTACAGACTACGATACCTCCGACATCCTCTACTTTGAGCCGATCGACTTTGAACGTGTCAGAAATGTTATCGAAAGTGAAAACCCCGATGGTGTCATCGTACACTTCGGAGGACAGACACCGCTCAAGCTTGCTAAGAACCTCACAGCGATCGGCGCAAAGATTGCCGGTACTTCCGCTAAAGTAATCGATCTTGCTGAAGATAGAGAGCTTTTTAGCAACTTCATCAAAGAGCTTGGACTCAAGCAGCCTGACAACGGTACCGCCTTTGCCAAAGATGAAGCAATGGCGATCGCCAACCGTATCGGTTACCCTGTATTGATCCGTCCGAGCTTCGTACTGGGCGGACGCGGTATGCGTACTGTCTACAACGATGCAGAACTCAGAGAGTATCTCGATGAAGCAGTCAGTGTCTCCAATGAAGCGCCGGTACTCATCGACAAATTCCTCGACAATGCCATCGAGCTTGATGTCGATGCGATCAGTGACGGCAAAGATGTCTATATCGGCTCTGTGATGCAGCATATCGAAGAGGCAGGGATCCACTCGGGTGACTCAGCCTGTTCTCTGCCGCCAGTAAGCATCTCGGAAGCTCTGATCGAAGAGGTCAAAGAGCAGACTGCCAAGATCGCTCTGGGACTGGGTGTGGTCGGACTGCTCAATATTCAGTATGCTATCCATAAAGGTGAGATTTATCTCATTGAGGTAAACCCAAGAGCCTCGAGAACCGTACCTTTCGTCTCCAAAGCGACAGGTGTACCGCTTGCCAAAGTCGCTACCCGTGTCATGGTACAGGGCGACCTGAAAGAGGCATTGAAATTCTACGACACCTTTGGTGTAGTCAACTTCGACAAAAAGATCATGGAGCCGATCCTCAAAAACCATGTCGCGGTCAAAGAGGCAGTATTCCCGTTCAACAAACTCCCGGGCTCCGACCTTATCCTCGGCCCTGAGATGAAATCCACGGGTGAAGTAATGGGTATCAGTGAGAACTTCGGGATGAGTTTCGCCAAGTCACAATTCGCATCGAAAAACAATATCCCGCTTGAGGGCAAACTCTTCCTCTCTCTAACAGAGATCGACAAGCCCTATGCGGGTGAGATCGGACAGATGTTCGTCGATCTTGGGTTTGAGATCGTTGCGACTTCCGGAACACACGCGGCACTTGAAGCAGCAGGCGTCCCCTCGACAAAAGTCCTCAAGATCAGCGAAGGCCGTCCCAACATCGATGATATGATCAAAAATGAAGAGATCGCTCTGGCGATCAACACCAGCGACAACAAAGCAAGCAAGAGCGATGCCAAAATCATCCGCCAATCAGTCCTTGCAAACAATGTCGCCTACTTTACCACACTTGCAGCCGCCAAAGCAACGGCACTGGCGATCAAAGAGCTCAAAGAGCAAGGCGGCGAGCTCGAGCCTAAAGCTTTGCAGGACTATCTGGCATAACGCCTGCTATATCTCTATCCGGCGCGCCTGCTTCTCTTTCTGCAGCCATGCAAAGAAAAGATCGAACGGTGGGTTTGTCCGGAGGGTACGGCTATCGCCTATCATGATAAGCTTGCTCTTGGCACGTGTCATCGCGACATTGAGTCTGCGGCTGTCTGATACAAAACCGATAGAACGAGCGATGTTGCTTCGTACCAAAGAGATGAGGATCACCTCTTTCTCCGTACCCTGGAAACCATCCACACTTTTGACCTCAATACCTGCTATCCCCTCTGCCTCCAATGCTTTTCTGATACGTTTGACCTGCGCCAGATAGGGTGTGATCACCCCTATCTCTGCGATATCTACGCCACACTCAAGCAGTGTTTTGACCAGTACAACAGTCTGCTCTGCCTCATAGGGATTCTCATAAGAGGTAGAGCGAGGTGCCAACTGCTCTGCCTCAGGATGGCTGAGCGTATCCAAAAAGACCACCGGATATTCGGGTAGCAGTGCTTCATACCCCGGTGGCTTGGAGAGTGCAAGTGTTCTATGGGCGACGGATGTATCGGCGATGAGTCTGCCCGCATACATCAGACGGTTGGGGAAATCCATGATCACTTCATTCATACGGTACTGGATCTGCAGCATCGTGCCCTGCACGCTATCTTCTTCCATCAACCGCTCAAAGAGTGAACGCTTGAGTATATCGTTTTCGCTGATCACAGTAGGCGGAAGCTGACGATGATCACCTGCCATAACGACACGTTTGCCTCGCAGTGCGGGGATTAGCGTAGAGGGCTCTATCTGCTGTCCCGCCTCATCTATCAGTACCAGATCGAAGTGCAGACCCTCCATCTGTTCAGAGCCTACCATCGCATTGGTCGCACAGACCACATCCGCCTCTTTGAGGATACTTTGGATCGCATCAAACTCTTTACGTCTGATCTTGTCAAAAAGGGTCGTGATCTTTTGATCTATTTTGATCCACTCCGCTAACGCCTGCATCATCTCTGCAGAGATACCGCGCATCCCTTTGCCTCTTTGCGCAAGAGTGAGGATGCGCTCCTGCGACATACCCCGCAGCATTCCCGGTGTAGGCTTGGGATACTGATCCCGATGACTTCTTAGGCTCTCGATCTCCTCACGGATCTGCTCCAGCTCTTTTTGTATCGGATGCTGCTCCATCTGTGCAGCCAGGGTGTACGCTTCGAGTTTGGGATCGACTCTGGCAGTATGCCCCACACGTACGACACGCACACCCTTCTGCTCGATCAGTTTTGACAAGATATTGTCCACAGCGACATTGGAATCCGCCGCAGCCAGAAGATGCATACCTCTTTGTCGTGCCTGCAGTATGATCTCTACCGAGGTGGTCGTCTTGCCTGTGCCCGGAGGGCCGTGGATCAAGAAGAGCTCTTCGCTCCCAAGTGCCTGCCTTACTGCATCCTGTTGGGAAGGATTTAGCTTAAAGTGCCACTCCTCTATCGGGATAGGTTGCGCCGGCTTGGGGCTGCGCAGATCAAGGAGAATATCTCTGATGATACGCTGCTCACCCTCAAGATGGCGCATCTGCTCGAGATTTTGCTGCATACGCTTAAAGGTGACATCATTCACATAGAGATCGACCCGTATCCCCTCCTGGTTTATCCACTTTGGAGGACGTTCGGAAAATGCCAGCTCAACAAAATACCTCCCCACCGCCATCACAGTGGCAGTCAAGTCACTCTTGAGCGGATCACCGCGACTGACAAGCACGATATCCCCGCTACTGATCTCCGTCTCTATCGGCTGCTCTCTGCCGAGTCTTACAAGATAGTAGTCGAGCTTTCTGCCCAGCATCTTCCCCTTGAGACCGAGTATCGCCCGCCCATAGCGCTCCCGCTCCCTGCCGCTGAGTGTACGTATCTCCTGCAACTGCATCTGCATCTCGGCATCACGCTCTATGTCGATCAGTCTGCTATACTCCCGAATGTAGTGCTCTATCCTGCAAAGTCTCTTAGCACGCTCAGGATCGGCATGGTAGGTTTCAGGGATAGTATGCCTCCCCCGCAGACAGAGCAGCATCCACCCATCCGCCTCACAGCGATCCTCTACATCCCGCGCAGTTATCCCCAACGATCTCATCACACGCTCAGCTTGATCAGACTTTGTCATCAGACAGTTGTGATATTCCAAGGGCTTTCCTTTTTGTTTCAAATAGTATCTGCAATTATCATACTCTATTTATGGAGGGTTATCAAGGACTTTTGTTCCATTTTGTGTGTAAAATTCAATATGCATAAGTAAGTATTCTTCAATAATCCTACACCTCCACTTTATACTCAAGCACAATCTCATCCGCACACATCCCACGAAATCCAAAAGAGTGTGCCGGTGCTTCAGTAATGACAATCTCCACATCATTGACAGCGATGCCCAATCGGCTCTCTATTTGAGTGAAGAGCATCTTTATGAGATTTTTCTTCGTCTCTTTGCTTCGCCCCTCCAGCATCATAATTTCGATGATCGTGTAGGCATCACTGCGATCTGTCGGAAAGTAGAAATCTTC
>JALWKQ010000168.1 GCA_027081395.1 Sulfurovum sp.
CAAAACCTTAGTTGCGGACAACACTATTCCCTTCGAGAAGAAGAGTTTCTTGATCCGCAAAATCAAAACAGATATAATACCCAGACTCAAACGCGGGGAGCTTGTCCCCTACGACCTTGAGATATAGTGTGCACTAAGGTGGGATTTATCCCGCCTTGTGTACAATTCTTTCGCTACAACTTTGATGTGGGCCCTTAGCTCAGCTGGGAGAGCGCTTCGCTGGCAGCGAAGAGGTCGTCGGTTCGATCCCGATAGGGTCCACCATCTTTTTATTGATTTTCTTTATCCCCATATTTTATATTTGGTTCCGCCACTTTCATAACAGATTCATAGACATTGTTTTGAGGTTCGCCGTTGACCTGCTTGAGTCCTTTCGCGACCATCTCATAAATCAGGTTCGCAAAACGTTTCAGTTTGAGGTCTTCCCCCAGCAGCTGTGTTGCAAGGTTCTGGTGGATATCGAGGCTGTCGATGACCGCTGTACTGATCGCTTCGGAGAAACCGCCCATCATAGCCTGCTCTTTGGTGTTGTTTGATACCTGATGGATGACCTTTTTATTTTCCATCACCTTGTCGCTGATAGTACGGGCGTAGTTGAGCATGTCCTCTTCACTCAACTCCCCTTCAAACAGGGCACTGATCTCACGGACGATGCGGGAAAGCAGCTCTTTGTCAGGATCGTGCGGTCTTGCTTCTCCGGGATTGACAGGCGGCAAAGGATGCGCCTCTTCATCCAGGCGGATACTGTCCTCTTTTTGTTTATGCAGCTTGTAGTGCGTCAGCTCCACGGCAGAGAGGTCAATGGGATCTTTATCGTCGATGGTTCTGAGGTTGGGGAGGAGACCCTTTGCATAGACATAGAGTGAGAGCAGTTCTTCATCCCGGTAGTCAACGATCTGTGAGAGAAACTCATACATCCGTACAAAGGTGGTTAGGTCTTTCTTGAAGATCTCCAGTGCCTTTTTGGCTTTGGACGCTTCTTCCCGCTCAAGAGTGAGATTGTGTACGCTCTTTTTATCTCCGTTTTGCTCCGCTTTGTCTATCTTCTCTTCAAGATCATGTATTTTCTCTATGGCTTCTTTATAGCGCACCTTGTATCGATCTGCTGCCGGCTTGATTGCTGCACTCATCTGCGCCTGTGTACCTTTTGGGTCAAAGAATGTCTGTGCGTATGCTTCAACCTCGCTTGCTGTGAATATTCCCGATGCCTCAAGTTTGGCTTGCAGGTCATAAAGAATGTTCGGGTCGGTGATATCCTCGAGCACGGTGGTTTTGTAGTAGGGCGCGAACGCTTCTCTGATATCTTCCGTCTCGTTGACAAAGTCGAGAATGAATGTCTGCTCCTTGCCCGGATAGATACGGTTGAGCCGCGAGAGTGTCTGCACACAGTCCACACCGCCGAGTTTCTTGTCCACATACATCGCACAGAGCTTGGGCTGGTCAAAGCCGGTCTGGAACTTGTTGGCGACGATCATTACCTGGTACTCGTTGGTATCAAACGCCTTGCGCATATCTCTGCCACGGAGGTTAGGGTTCATAGTCGCTTCGGTGTACTCTTTTTCTGCACCTTCAGCATCATCGACCACCTTGCCTGAAAAGGCAACCATTGCCTGCATACTGTCGTAGCCGTGCTCCTTGATATAGGCATCAAACGCAAGCATGTACCGCACTGCCGACTGACGGCTTGAGGTCACCACCATCGCCTTTGCCTGGTTGTCGAGCATATGGGCGACATGGGTGCGGAAGTGCTCGATGATGATCTCCACTTTCTGTGCAATATTGTACGGGTGGATGCTGAGCCACTTTGCGATCTTCGCCTTTGCCCGTTTGCTCTCGACCTCCTGATCCTTTTTCGGGTTGGCGTGTTCGAGCTTGTAAAAGAGTTTGTAGGTGGTGTAGCCACGCAGTACATCGAGGATGAACCCCTCTTCGATCGCCTGTTTCATCGTGTAGGTGTGAAACGGCTGGGGCAGGTTGCTCTCTGATGGTGGCAAAGATGGGTCTGGCAGCGTACCAAAGAGCTGCAGCGTCTTCTCCTTGGGTGTGGCGGTAAAGGCGTAGAAACTGAGATTGCGCCTGCTTCCTTCCGCTTCAAGGGCTGCGGTCATCATCTCTTCGGCACTGATCTCGGCATCTTCGTCCACCTGTTCGACTCCCAGCACCTCTTTGAGCTTTTTGGCGGTCGCGCCGCTTTGTGAAGAATGGGCTTCATCGGCGATGATGGCGTATTTTCGCTCCTTGAGGCTTGCACGGTGACGAATGGCATCAAGCACGAACGGGAAGGTCTGTATGGTTGTGATGATGATCTTCGCACCCTTCTCAAGCGCCTCGGCAAGCTGTACCGACTTGCTCTCGTTGGAACCCTCTCTGCTGATACCGACCACCACGCCCTCTTTGTGTTCAAATGAGCCTATGGTCTCCTGCAGCTGGTTGTCCAGTACCGTTCTGTCAGTGATGACAATGACAGAGTCAAACACCGCTTCTTCATTGTTGCCGTGCAGTGAGGCAAGCTGATGTGCCAGCCATGCGATAGAGTTTGATTTGCCCGAACCGGCGCTGTGCTGAATGAGATAGTGCTCACCCGCACCTTTTTCTTTGCTGTCGGCAAGCAGTTTGCGTACGGCATCGAGCTGATGATAACGGGGGAATATGAGGGTTTCACTTTTGTACTTTTTCCCCTGATGATCCTCTTTCTCTTTCACTTCAAGGTGCAAGTAGCGTTCGATGATGTTGAGCAGAGAGTCAATTTGGAGGATCTCTTGGTAGAGGTAGTCGGTGGCGTAACCATCCGGGTTGGGCGGGTTGCCCGCACTGCCATCCTCTTTGCCCTTGTTGAAAGGTAGGAAACGTGTTTTGGCACCTTCAAGCTTTGTTGTCATATAGACTTCGTCGGTACTGACAGCGAAGTGTACCAGCGCCCGTTTGTTGAAGCCCAGCAGCACCTCGCCTTTGGGGTTGCGGTCGTAGCGGTACTGGTTGATGGCATCCTGCACATTCTGGGTGAAGTCGGTTTTCAGCTCGGCTGTTGCGATGGGGATGCCGTTGAGGAAGAAGACAAGGTCAATGCTGTTGGTGTTTTTGGCTGAGTAGTAAACCTGACGTACCACGCGCAGGATGTTGGCATCGTATCGTGCCTGTGTATCGGGGTTGGGCAGTTCGGGCTTGAACTGGCAGAGTTTGAATTTCGCGCCGATGTACTTGACCTCTTTGCGCAGGGTATGTAGGGCACCGTGCTTGTCCATATTTTTGGCGATATGTTTGCAGAGCACTTCATCTGTGCGTGCGCCCTCTCTGCGCTGCATCTTCTCATACGCTTCAGGCTGAGTGCGCTTGATGTAGGCAAGCAGGTCTTCGGGGTAGAGCCCCAGTGCGACATCATATCCCTTGGAACTCCCTTCTACCCAGCCGTTGTCGGTTAGATGTGTGACGATCTCGGTCTCAAATCTCTCTTCTTTATGCTTCCCGCTACCCATAACGCCTCCAGAACAACTCCACATTATTTGGTTCAATTATAGCTTACATTATTTAAAATGGATACGAAAGGGGATTAACATAAAAAGGACAAAATCACACCGATTTCCAACCAAAACCCCACCAATAGGGGCTTTGTCGATATCTCGGGTCTGTAGCCCGACGTCCGGTTTTATAGTTTTTTAAGCGGTGCACAGCTATACTTCCGGTATCACACACGCTGATTCCTCTGGTATTGGGCAGGTTGCCACTCTACTATGGTCAGCTTTTTTATGCCCATATTTTTTATGTATGGCTCCCTTCTTTGCGACTGTCAGACAAGGGTTTACAAGGAGGTACAACCATGGTTATCAATGTCAAAAATGAAACCGGCGGTTTCGAGGTCATTGGCTCCAGAGGTGCCGGTGAGATTATCCGCAAAAAGATGAAAAAAGAGCTCGACAAAGGCAATACCGTTACATTGGATTTTGGTGGCGTAGAGCAGGTCACACAATCTTTCATCGATGAGTTCTTCGGGATCTTCATCAGAGCTTTTGGTATGGAGTATATCAGGGGGAAAGTACTGCTTGTCAACGAAACACAAGGTATCAAAGATACGATCAACTTCGTGATCAAATACTCCAAAGAGATGGCGGCTTAAAAAAAGTCCTCATCCTCTTCTTCATTCAGCTTCCACAAATACGTTTTTTTAAAATAGTCCATATCATAAGTTGATATTTGCCTCGAAGAACTTAAACGTCACCACGACACCTTTCCATGGATTTTCAAGCTCTTTGGCACTAAACTTTCCATTGTCATACCGAAGCAGTGTGTCGTTTGAGATGATGACGAACCGCCCTCCTGTCATCTTCAATATCTCAAACATCGCGTAGAGTCCATACCCTGCATTTTTGGCTTGATTGTACATCTTTTGCTCTGTGGAGGTGACACCTTTTTCGAGAGCTTTTTGGATAGCTTCGAGCTCTGTCTCGATCTCGCTGTAGTTCAGCTGCATGTTTTGCAAAAAGGCAACACCTCTGTCGGCTACGACAAACTGTATCTTTCTGTTGGTCAGATAGTATTGCGCCATAGTATAGCCGCCTATAGGAGAGTGGGCATGATCGGCGACATTGTTCATCAGCTCTATGAAGAGGTACTGAAGATAGTGTTTGAGGTCTCGGATATCCTCTTCGTTCAGCTGTGTAAAGTTCTGGAGCATGATGTTTGTAATATGTGTAGAGATCTTCTCTACACCCATTCTGCTGTTTTCTATCTTTTCTATGGGACTGTAGGTTTTATTGGGGGTATGGTTTTGTATGATCATATTGCGCAGGTAGTCGTTGTCTGTCTGGACTTCTATCTGCCTATCCACCTGGTAGGCACGCAGCATCCCGATAAATATCGGTTCTATCCAATCAAAGCCGGAAAAGGTGGCATTGTCTTCTTGGAACAGATGCATATATGACTCAATGTTGGACATCGTGACGCTTGGCATAAGGCTCCTTTTGTCTGTTTAGCTATTGTTTTATTGGGACATTTTTAGGGACATTTCTTGGGACATGATTCATACTGCTATTTCCCTCACATCGATCTTCCCCGTCACCGCTGCACTGATGAGTGCCGTGCGGCGCTCTTTGAGAAGCTTGATGGCTTGGTTGGCGTTTTTGATGAGGGTATCGATTTTGCTTGTTTGTGTGTCGAGGTAGTCGGCGATTTGTTTTCTTTCTGTGCTTGTTGGAGGATAGGCTAAAAGTAGGTTCCCTAAAGTCTCAGCCGTTAATTTTGGTTGAGCTGAACCGCTAACAAAAGGTGCAATATCGATATTGTTCAACACATATACCCAAAATTCGTGATTACCATCATTTGGCAACAATATGTGAGCATGATTATTGACCCAATATTGTCCCTCAGCGATAAAAGCCAAAGGAGTACTTCTCATTATCAGATTAGCACCATCTTCACCTATCAAAATTGTTTTTATATCAAAAATATAATCATTAATATAGTCAATAATTCCAGAGGCACCATAGTATGGATATGTTCCACTCATCGATTCTCGCTCTGTGGCATTAACAGGTATCCTTTTATAATCTAAATTAGTTAAATTATATTTCAATGCAGATACTGTCCAATGCTCCGGCACCTTACCCAGCCACGCAACCCCGCTATCTTTCATCTTCACATTCGGGTCAAGCCCTTTGGTGACGGCGTGGGAGATGAGTGCCTGCCGTTTCTCCTGCAAAAGTTCGATAAGCCGCTCCTGCTTGCCGATAAGCGTGTCGATCTTGGCGGTTTCACGGTCGAGGAAGTCGGCGATGGTGGTTTGCTCTGATATAGGAGGTAATAAGAATTTTAGCTTTTTTAGTTCTTCAAAATTCAGACTTTGTCTAACACCTGCTCCCATGCCATAAAAGCCTTTATAGGTATCGAAAGTATGCAAAAAAGCATGAAAATAGCGTTCATCACCTATAGATTTTGACTTTTTAGATAAACCGACATATGCAGAGGTGATAATCCCGTCTTCTTTAACGAGCCCTGTACGCAAACTCTTCTTATCATTTTGTAGATCGGTCAGCCTTAAGACGATATAGCCAGGATGCACAATCTGATACGATTCAAAACTTGCAGGCAATAAGCCTTCTGTAGTGTTTATATCTTTCTTGATTATTTTTCCGTAGCTTAAAGAGAGAAGATTCTTATTTTTCATTCCAATGTTTTTTTCTTTATTGTCGTTAAATAATGTAGACAATAGTCCAATGTTCCAGTGTTCTGGCACCTCCCCCAACCACTCGACACCACTCTTCTTATACTTCGGATACGGTTTGTAACGGCTCATACATCACTCCATAGTGTCAGATCTTCCCAATGAGGCACAAAACCCATGGCGACAAGATCTACCTTTGGATAGGAGGCTAGTAGTCCCTTTACTTCACGAACAAACGCTACTTCTTCGCCAATCTCATCAAAAATATACTTTAAAACACTCAGAGCAAAGAACACAGAGGCATTGTTGTCATACACAATCTCTTTGAGGCTACCACTATTCTTTTTTTGTACTTTTGTAATACTTTTGATCGGTTCAAAGAGTGGATGTTTTTTGGGTACCGTAAACCGAATACGCAACTGTTTGTTCCAAAGTCTGGAGTGATGCGCGCAGATGTTACGCAGTATTGTAAAGGCATGGAGCCAGTTATGCAGAACTTTAGGGTGGACACCGATGGTATCGGCTATCTTCTTTTGTTCATCTGTTTTCAAGCAGGCAAAAAATCTTGAAACAGTCCCAAACGAAAGTACTTCCACTACATTCCACAAAGGAAGATCTGTCGTATTGTACTTGTCTTTAAAGTGTGCTACAAACTCCTCATCTGATCGCCTGCTTTCCTCTTTGATATCTGCAACAAGTATTTCAAACTCCGCTTCATCACACTGAAAATTCTCAATATGTAAATATCCAAACGGTCCATACGCCTGTGCATGATGGTAAGCAATTTGTGTGCGGGCATAGACTTCTACCCGTTCAAGCGCACCAAAGACCATTTTTCGAAGTGCCGCGTCAAAATCATAGAGGTTGATAATATCCGTAAATGTTACTCCTTCAAAAAAACGATCACATTTATCACTGTTTTTGGGGTACTGGAAAGGCAAAAAGTAGGCGCTAAGCCTGTAATAATTGATATGTGAGAGTTTTTTAGTGGCAAAGGCATCATTATGAATCTGCAAACCATTTTGTTTTAACTTTTCCAACTGTGCAGAAAAGTCCAAATGGGGTTTGTCGTATGTATTGGTTTTATCTTTGATTTTTTGTAGTTCTGAAGTTAACAAGAAGACCTCCTCGTTGGCACTTCCATGAGAGGTGGAGGAGATATGTGACTGTTAGTATATCTATAGTAAACTTTAAGTTTCATTAAAGTAACACTCATGCACCTACCTCCTGTAGAAGTGATACAATCTCTTTTGTGATCATCTCCAGCTCTTCATCGATCTCCTCAAGCTTTCGTGGCGGCTTGTACTCGTAGAAGTGGCGGTTGAACGGTATCTCGTAGCCGACAATGCCCACTTTGCCGTCTTTCTCGTCCACTTTCTTCTCGTCTATCCACGCCAGCGGCACATGCGGTTTGACTTCCCGCTCGAAATAGTCGTAAATATCCTCTTTGAGCGGTACATTCTCGTAGTCACGCAGGGCTGGGTCGGGTTCAAGCTTGCCTTTCTTGTCACGGCAGAGTGCCGCTTCGTCGTCGTGTTCGCCCAGATGCTTTTGCAGCAGTTTGAGCTGTGCGGCGGTGAGTTTGATACCAAGTTTATCGACAAACACTTCGCGGTCGGTGATCTTCTCTTCGTCCATCTTCGAGAGTGCTTCGAGCAGCTCCGCTTGTAGGCTTTCGTTCCACTTTTTGAACGCCTTGTCTGCCTTGAGTGCCTCGATGCGTGTCTCATCGTGCGGGCAGAAGCTCAGTTGCAGCGGTCGCTCTACGGTGATGCGGCGGTAGCCGAAATCGGTGGTATCAAAAATCTTGCTTACTTTTGATGCTGCAAACTCACCATAGATGCGCACTATCTCTTCTATCTGCTTCTCGCTGATCTGCCTGCGCTTGCTGCCAAGAGACTTTCGCATAGGTTCGTACATATCGGTAGCATTGACAAGCTGCACCTTGCCTTTGCGTTCAGATGCCTTGTGGTTGGAGAGTATCCAGATGTAGGTGGCGATGCCGGTGTTGAAGAACATATCGGTCGGCATAGCGACGATCGCTTCGAGCAGGTCGTTTTCAAGAATGTAGCGGCGTATCTCACTCTCGCCGCTGCCTGCCCCTCCGGTAAAGAGCGGTGAACCGTTGAGGATGATGCCGATACGGCTGCCGCCCTCTACAGGAGAGCGCATTTTGGAGATCAGGTGCAGCAGAAAAAGCAGCGAACCGTCACTCACTCTGGGCAGTCCGGGACCGAACCTGCCGTTGTAGCCTTGCTCTTCGTGCTCCTTGACGACTGCTTTCTGCACCTTTTTCCACTCTACGCCAAAAGGCGGATTGGAGAGCATATAGTCGAACTTCTGATCTGCCAGGAGGTCGTTGCTGAGGGTGTTGCCGTGCTTGATGTTCTCGACTTTCTGCCCCTTGATAAGCATATCGGCTTTACAGATGGCATAGGACTCGCCGTTGAGCTCCTGACCGAATGTTACCAGTGTGGCATCGGGGTTGATCTCGTAGATGTACTCCGTCCCGCTGGTAAGAAACCCGCCCGTTCCGGCTGTGGGGTCATAAAGGCTGCGTACGATACCCGGCTTGGTCAAGACCTCGTCATCAGTGGAGAAAAGCAGTGATGTAGTCAGGCGCACAATGTCACGAGGTGTGAAGTGCTCCCCCGCTGTCTCGTTGGAAGCTTCGGCAAACATACGGATCAGCTCTTCAAAAACGATACCCATCTGATGGTTACTGACGCGGTTAGGATGCAGATCGACCGAAGCGAACTTCTCAACAACAAGATAGAGCAGGTTGGTCTCTTCGAGTTTGTCCAGTTGCACGCTGAACTCATACTTCTCAAAAATCTCTCTTGCATTGGGACTGAAGCTGTTGATGTAACTCTCAATGTTCTCCCGCAGGTTGTTCGGGTCGCTCATCAGCTTGGAGAGCGTGTACTTGGATGTGTTGTAGAAGTTGTGTCCCGATTTGCGCACCAGAATCTTCTCAAGCGGTATGCCAAGATCTTTGCGTGCCTCGTACTCTTCGAGCACCACATCTCTTGTCGGCTCCAATACACACTCCAGACGGCGCAGCAGCGTAAAGGGCAGGACAACTTTGCCATAATCTGATTGTTTATAGTCACCGCGAAGCAGGTCTGCCGTGCTCCAGATGAGTGATGAGAGTGATGGTTGTGTCATGGATTGCCCGTTTTGTAGATTTGATTGTGGTGATTATAGCAAATCTTGTATTGGATTGTCGGGAAAATCAAAGAATATGTCAAGAAAGAGAATATATAATGAGAGTGTTGGTGACCCCTAGGAGACTCGAACTCCTGTGGCATGGATGAAAACCATGAATCCTAACCGCTAGATGAAGGGGCCGACAATGATAAAAAGACAAGTGTCAAATGGTGACCCCTAGGAGACTCGAACTCCTGTGGCATGGATGAAAACCATGAATCCTAACCGCTAGATGAAGGGGCCATTCACAACTTGTGGACGGAATTATATAAACTGAGTACTTAAACAACTCTTAAGTTGGCTATAATTTCTTTAAAAATTTGGGGAAAATGATGAAAAAAACGAGACTTGCCGCGAGATTTACCGCATGGATAGCATGGATGGCATCGGTCGCAATGCTTGCAGGCTGTACCAAGCCTGCCTATACAGAGCAGGAGAGTGCATTGATAGTATGGAAAACGCCTCTGCTGCGTTATGCCGATCAGGGATTTATCTATAAAGCCCCTGCTGCCACAAAGGTAGAGATCTACAGCAACGGCTCACCGCTGCTGCGCCTCAAGATCGACCTGGAACGTATCTGTGCGAGTTTCTGGGCATGCGAGCCAAAGTCACGCTTCAATGCCAAGTATCTCAGTCGCTACTATCCGCCTGATACACTGGAGCGCATCTTCAGGGGTGAAGCGATCTTTGGCGGTATCAATAAAACGCTGAAGCGTAACGGCTTTACACAGCAGATCCAAAGCCCGCATAAATACAAAATAGATTATCGGGTTTTAAATAATGAGATCGTTTTTCGTGATACAATAAATGAAATCCAACTCAAGGTGATCAAACAATGAAATTTGTCGGTGCACATGTCAGTGCAAGCGGAGGGGTGGAGAATGCCCCGCTCAATGCCAAAGCGATAGGCGCAAAGGCGTTTGCCCTCTTTACCAAAAATCAGCGACAGTGGGTCGCCAAACCCCTGAGCGAGGCATCGATCGATGCCTTTAAAGCCAATCTTGAAGCAAGCGGTATCGAGCCTAAGCATGTCCTGCCGCATGACAGCTATCTGATCAATCTGGGACATCCCGAAGCAGAGAAGCTGGAGAAGTCCAGAGAGGCGTTCATCGATGAGCTGGTGCGTTGCGAACAGCTCGGACTGGACAAGCTCAACTTCCACCCCGGTTCACATCTCGTTAAGATCCCCAAAAAAGACCCCGCCTATAAAGAGAAACTTCTCGAGGCGGAGCTGCAGTGTCTCGATGTGATCGCCGAGTCGATGAACCTTGCCATAGAGGCTACCAAAGGCTCTGACGTGAAGTTGGTGATCGAAAACACCGCTGGACAGGGAAGCAATCTGGGATACCGCTTTGAGCATCTCGCACATATCATCGACAAGATCGAGGAGAAGAGCCGTGTAGGTGTCTGTCTGGATACCTGCCATACCTTTACGGCAGGCTACGACCTGCGCACCAAAGAAGCGTATGATGAGACGATGGATGCCTTCGGGCGTATCGTGGGGTTTGAGTATCTGATGGGGATGCATATCAACGACTCCAAGCCCAAACTCGGCAGCCGGGTCGACAGACATCACTCCCTGGGGCAGGGAGAGATCGGCTGGGATGCATTCAGGTTTATCATGAACGATCCGCGCATGGAGGATATCCCGCTTATCCTGGAGACGATCGACGAGTCGATCTGGGATCAGGAGATCAGAGCACTTTATGACCTGGTCGAGGCATAAGGGTGCCTGACCCGGATTTGCCAAATAGACCTTGCGACAAAGGGGTATTTGGCAAGTTCAGGGATGGACGATGGGCATATGCCCGAAAATTTAGGAGGAATATCATGAAAAAAACAGTCAAAGGATTGGCACTCAGTGCCGTAGCGGCATCGGTAGCAATGGCAGGAGGATACAAGATCCCTGAGCAGTCACTCAACTCGATGGCACTTGGCGCTGCCTATGTAGCCCATACAACGGGAGCGGACACCAACTATTTCAACCCGGCAAATATGAGTTTCATGGGAGAGAAGAGCTATGTTGAAGGCGCTGTGACAC
>JALWKQ010000169.1 GCA_027081395.1 Sulfurovum sp.
AGATATCCCAATGCCAGGGTGTTGATGATAAAAAGAAAAGCCAGGATAAATGTCATTTTTGCCAAAAACCCTGTAGGACCCTTCGCACCAAATACGGACTCGTTGCTCCCGCTGTAGGCACCCAGTCCGATACTTGAACTCTTTTGCAGAAGAACAGTGATAGTGATTGCTATCGCTAGGATAATTTGAAGTATTAATAGTGTTGATGTCATCGATATGCCTCATAGTTTAAGTAGCTATCCAAACAAAAATTTGGATATAATTCGGGCGATTATACCCAAAAAAAATTGAAATGCTGATAAATATGCTTCAATGCAGGAGAAAAGGTGCAAAAAGCCCACAAGAACCTATCCGGTATCACAAAAGAGTTTTCACGCTTTGCACATAGCTACGGTGAGTACAATGTGATACAATCCAAAGTTGTCTCTGAGCTGATCCTCATGATAGAGCGTAAAAAGATTGAGACACTTTTGGATGTCGGTTGCGGCAGCGGTGCAGTCTTTCAGGCACTGAAGAGAGAAGGATACCAAATAGACCGTTTCCTCGCACTGGATGCCTCCAAAGAGATGCTTCAGAGGCATCCGAATACGGAAACGGTCGAAAAGGTATGTATGGACTTCAACAGCCCCTCTGAGCTGCTGCTTCCTAAAGAGAGCGTGATTGTCTCCTCTTCAGCTCTGCAGTGGAGTAGAGATCTTGCGAAGACACTCTCCTGGCTCTCCTCTTTGGGACAAGAGGCCTACTTCGCCATATTTACAGCCAACACATTTAAGACCCTGCACCATACTGCAGGGATAGCCTCTCCGATCTACAGTGCCCAGAAGCTTAAGGAGATCCTTGACCGTTACTATGATGCGGAATATACACTACGAGAGTATGTGCTTTCATTTGATTCCACAAGAGAGATCTTTCGCTATATCAAAAAAAGCGGTGTAAGCGGCGGAGTACGACAGTTGAGCTATAAGGAGACCAAAACACTGATGAATCAGTATCCGTTATCCTACCTTGAGTTTGAAGTACTGTTCGTTAAAGGACATCCTAAGACTCCGGTGCAGAGATAAAAAACGCTTTTTCTGCATCATAGAGTCCATAACGTATCGTTTTACAGAGAGCCGATTTTTCCGGATCGATCAGTTTGAAGCTCTCTTCAAGCACCCTTGCGGCTTCTTGAGATCTGGAAAAGTTGGCGATCACAAGATCGTTGAGACTGCTGCGTTTCAGCTCGCTGGCAGTAGTCCCCTTTTGTACATCATTTTGGATATCTCTGTAGGTCAGACGTTCTTGTGAGTAAAGAGTCTGCAGCATATGCCGAAGCGTTTTGAGAGAGGCGGTAAGTACAGGGTCGTCATAGATATACCGATTGATATCCTCGACGACCCTGATCCCCTCTTTTAGACGATTGAGGTTTGCATCTATAAGACGCTCAATCTTAGAGGATTCTTCTTTAGTCATCGTTCCCGAAAATACCCAGAAGCTGCAGCAGTGCCGTAAACATATTGAGGAAGTCAAGATAGAGCGATACTGCGGCATCTACAGGTGAATCGTAGGCACCGTTTGCAATATTTTGAGTATCGTAAATCGTAAAAAAACTAAAGAGCAGTAAAATCCCTGCCGTGATAATGATATGCATCATCGGGCTGTGAAGCAGGAAATAGTTGACCAAAGAGGCAATAATCACAACAATAAGTGTAATAAAGAGGGGTTTGCCCCAGCTTGAGTAGTCACTTTTGCTGTTGATAGCGAAAAGACTCAGTGCCCCAAAGAGTACTGCTGTCATCAAAAAGGCATTGCCAATGACCGCACCATTGCCCATACCGATCAGAGATGCTAAAAGCGGCACCAGTGAAACACCGGTTAAGAATGTAAAGATAAAGAGCATCGCCAGATTCAATCCGGGCTTTCCTCTTGACATGCTCAATCCAAAAAAGAGCACCAATAGCTCTGCTCCAAAAATGATCCACTTGTACTGCATTATTGTTTCAGCATAGGGCATAGTGACATAGGCACCTGCCGCCGCAGCAAGCATACTCGCCGCCAGTAGTTGATAGGTCTGCTTCATGAAGCTGACCGTTGCAGCCTCCTGGACATATCCGGTATTGGTTTGTGTGTAGTCTCTGTCATATAAAGCCATACATCATCCTTTATGAAATAGTATTTTAATTGTGTGCAAGTATAGTTAAGAGAGATTAATCCAAAGTTAATCGACGGGAAAAGTCACTGATTTCGTGCTTCTTGCAGCCTGATATACTCCTTCTGTGCCTGTTTTGCCTCTGTACGGTTATGATGAATCATAGTTTCTGCCTTTGCCTCTTCGTTGGCAGACGGTTCAGGGGATGGAGTGCATCCTGACAATAGCGAAAGTAACCCAATCATCGTGATCATTTGGAGTATTTTCATTCAACTTAACCTTTTTTATAAAATCATAAAATCTTAAAACTGATTAATTGTAAAGAAGTTGTGCTTAAAGATGGGAGAAAGTTTTCATCCAAAAAATTGTATTTATTTTATAATATATGTAAGTAAATAAAAAAAAGCAAAAAAAAAGTATAAAATAGCGAAAAACCCTTGACAAGGACGGACTTCGGTGCTATAATACGCGTCCAACAACACAAGGACAGCTAGCGAGTTGCTAGGAAGAGTGTTGATGAATGATCTTTGACAACCAAATATAAGTAAACAAACGA
>JALWKQ010000170.1 GCA_027081395.1 Sulfurovum sp.
TGGATCGTCAATCAAGTTTGGGCTATGCCCAAAAATCCTCATCACTCATTCCGCCGCTCTTTTTGCGTGCTACCATTTGTGTCTTCATCGTTTTATATCCCTGATAATCTTTGTCCCAGTACTCTGTGATATGCAGTAGTTCACATCGGTCGTCGAATGCTGCTTCAAGTTCTCCTTCGTTGAGCCTGAATGCGGGGTTGGAGGGCTCCCGCTCATTATCCGGATGGTGCAGGAATGTCTCCATGATAAAGATACCGTTTGGTTTGAGCGCATCGATGATCTGAGGAAAGAGACGGCGGTTGAGAAAGTAGGTATCTACGATCAGGTCATAATGGGACGCAGGGAGGGTATAGGTGTCAAAGTCGACCTCTTTGGCATGGATACCCTCTATACCCTGCAATGAGGCTATCGCTACCGAAGAGATATCGAGTGCATCAACATCAAAGCCTTGTGAAGCCAGATATCTGCTGTGACGGCCGTTGCCGCAGGCGATATCGAGTGCTTTTTTGCCCGGTGCCAGAGAGGCATATCGGGTGACCAGTTCTATCGGTGTATGCGGCATCTGATCCTCGGCATGTTTTGCGTCCCATCGTTCTTTGTCTTCTTGTGCCATAGTTAATCCATTATATTTTTTAGGTATGATTGTAACAAAATATTCCGAATCTATTCAACACTTTAGGATTGACACTATGGCAAAAAGAAAGTTTATCTCATGGAACGTCAACGGTATACGTGCCGTGGCAAAAAAAGAGGCGCTCAAATGGATCGATGATCTCACACCCGATATCCTCGCTCTGCAGGAGATCAAAGCCGAAGCGGATCAGATCCCTGATGGGATGTTTGAACACCGCTACAAACACCTCCTTGTCAGTTCATCTCATAAAAAGGGGCAGTCGGGGGTAGCACTCTACGCAGATATCGATCCTGACTATACAAGTCCCTGCTATGAAGTCGATGTGCTCAAAGAGGGGCGGATCAATGAGATGCATTGGGACAATATCGCATTTTTTAATGTCTATTTCCCTAACGGCAAGCGATCACAGGAGCGGTTGGAGTACAAGCTGGCATTCTATGACCGTTTTTTGGCGTATATAGAGGGGTTGAGGAAGAAGGGGATCTCTATCATCTTCTGCGGGGATGTCAATACCGCCCACCGTGAGATAGACCTTGCCCGTCCCAAAGAGAATGAAGATATCTCAGGATTCCTACCTGTAGAACGTGCATGGATCGACAAAGTGATAGAGGCAGGCTATGTCGATACTTTCCGATATGTCCATGGTGATGAGCCGGATCGTTACAGCTGGTGGTCTATGCGTACCCGTGCGCGAGAGAGGAATGTGGGCTGGAGGATAGACTACTTCTTTGTCTCAGAAGATCTAAAAGAGAAGATCATCGATGCGGATATTCTCGATGAGATCATGGGAAGTGACCACTGCCCAATCTCTCTGGATATCGATCTGTAGGATACTCACTCTTGCGTGTTATATCTCGGGACCAGTGTAGTAAAACTCGTCAAGACCTTGAAGAAATGCCATGAGCAGAGCATCACTGCAGGGTTTGAAGTTTTTGTGATCCTCTTTGCGAAAGAGCGATTTGAGCTCCTGCTTGCTAAGCTGGGCATCGCCGAGCCCAAAGATGATCTCCGTTTCAGGCTCTTTGAGCTCCAGAGCGATACGGAGCTTTTTTAGGATGAGATTGTTGGTGAGCTCAACAGCTTCGTCATCTGCAGGTTTTTTGGGGCTGGGGCCGCGTTTGAGTGTGATCAAGCCGTCGAGAAATACCCCCAGCTCTTCATAGGAACAGAGCTCAAAGCCTTTGGAGAGGCGGCGCTTGAGCATCGCTTCAAGATGTTCCAGTGTCATCGGGTACTCTTCGAGTGCATAGATCCTGAGCATCTCCTCATTGCTGAGCGAGAGTGCCTTTTTGATACGGTAGAGCACATCATTGGTACTGACGATCATTTTTGCGCTGCCTTTTGTGAGAGCTCTTTGAGTGCCCCTTTGGCTTTGATCAGGATATTGAGGCAGTTTTTATCCTTGACATTGTGCTTGAGTGACCAGTACTCCGGATTGGTGTAGGTCAAAGTGGTGATCCCTTCATAGTCGGTGCTTACGAGGATCTTGAGCGGCAGTTCCAGTCCCATCGAGGGGTTACAGTTCATCAGGACTGTACCCATGCGAGGATTGCCGAACACCACGACACTTTCGGGTTTGAGATCCATACCTACTTTGCGGGCATTTGCCTGATGATCTATAGTCTCGAAGTAGGTGAGGTTCTCATCTTTGATCAGCTTGATCAGCTTGCTGACTGTACTTTTGTGGTCATCTTGGCTCTGTACCGTTTCGAGAAACGTACCACGTTTATTGTCACAGCCAACAAGTGCCAACAGCGCCAATATGGAAATGAAAAGCTTTCGCATCTATAGCTCCTTTGGTATAGTCATGTTTAGACATTGAACCTGAAGTGCATCACGTCACCATCTTGTACGATGTACTCTTTGCCCTCAAGTCTGTTCTTGCCAGCCTCTTTGGCTCCCTGCTCACCGCCATAGGCGACGAAATCCTCGTAGCTGATCACTTCAGCACGGATAAAGCCCTTTTCGAAGTCATTATGGATTACAGCAGCCGCTTTGGGAGCAGTGGTACCCTTGCGGATCGTCCAGGCACGTACCTCTTTGACG
>JALWKQ010000171.1 GCA_027081395.1 Sulfurovum sp.
CTGCCAAAATCTCTTTCATCGCCTTTAGGGCACGTGAAGGTTTGAACTTCAAAAAACTCTCTCTATAGAGAATACTCGGTATAAACTCCAAAAAGATATAGCTTAGAAAAAGCATAGGGTAAAAGACATAATACTCATAGCGGAATGATTTGTAGGTGTAGCGTTTCTCAAACCACTCTCTGGCACTCCTCAGACCGTTGTAAAAAAGCAGCAGTTCCATCGCAAAGACAAATCCCCAGGTAAAGTAGCTCAAAAATGCGACGAGAAAGGCACCTTTGACACCGTAGAGCCCCATGACCGCAGCAAGAAATATAGCGGCATAGATAGCGAAACTCCCAAAGCCTATCGTCGCGAAGATTACCAGTGCGGAGAAGATAAAAAGCAGTGCACCAAAGATAAAAAAGAGTTCTAGCCAGTTTTTCTGTGCTTCAAATGTGGGGCTGTAGTAGGCACCGGCAAGGGTAATGGCGAAGATCGCCAATATGACCAAGATCAGTGAACGGTACTCTTTCACATTGGACTCCTTTAGGCTATCTCATAGAGTTTGGTGAGACTCTTGACATCTGCTTTTCTACCGAGCCACTCTTGGTAGAGCTCGCTCATCTCTTTGGCACCGCCGTTTGCAAGGATGTGTTTTTTGTATCCCTCTGCTTTGCTTTTGTCAAAGCCCTCTTGCTCATCCAGGCACTCAAAGAAGGCATCCGCACTGAGTACCTCCGCCCATTTGTAGCTGTAGTAGCCCGCTGCATAACCGCCTGCAAAGATGTGGGAGAATCCATGCTGGAACTTGTTGTAGCTTGGCGGCTTGAGCAGAGAGGTTTTTTCTCTGATGCTATCAAGCAGTTGCTGTACCTCCTCACCCTGATAGAGCTTTTGGTGAAGTTGGAAATCAAAGAGAGAGAACTCGACTTGACGCAGGATACCCAGTGCGGCATGGAAGTTCTTGGTCTCTTTGATCTTTTCTATCAGTGTATCAGGGACAGGCTCGCCGCTCTCGTAGTGAAAGCCGAAACATTTGATGATTGCTTTTTCATAGGCGAAGTTCTCCAGAAACTGTGAAGGGAACTCCACCACATCCCATGCCACACCATTGATCCCCGATACTGAGCGCTCAGTGCATTTGCCAAAGAGGTGGTGGATCGCATGACCCATCTCATGAAAGAGGGTCACCACATCATCATGACGCAGCAGAGAGGGAGTCTGCTCTGTAGCGGGAGAGAAGTTGCACACGACAAATGCTGAGGCGAGATGTTCCTTGCCGGCAGTGTCAACAAAGTGTGTCTCCCAGTCATTCATCCATGCCCCGCCCCGTTTGCTCTCTCTCGCCTCAAGATCAAAGTAGATACGCCCGCTGAGTTTACCCCCCTCATAGATATCATAGGGTTTGACACAGCTGTGCCATGTAGGGAGATCTGCCTCTTTGAAGGAGACACCGAAGAGTTCCGAGACCACTTCAAGCATCCCATCTAGTACCCTTTGCTGCTCAAAGTAGGGCTTGGTCATCGTATCATCAAAATCAAATTTTGCCTTTTTGAGCTTCTCGGCATAGTAGGCGACATCATGGGTTTGCAGATCCTCTATCCCGTCTGTCTCTTGGGCAAATGCTTTGAGCTCTTCAAGCTCCTCTTTTGCCTGTGGCAGAGCAGCATCAGCGAGGGCATCAAGAAAAGAGAGTACTTCATCTTCCGAAGAGGCATCTCTTGTCTGCAAAGCATACTGGGCATAGTTTTCAAAGCCCAGAAGCTTCGCTTTCTCCTGCTTGAGTGCGAGGATACGGTCGATCACTTCAGCATTCTGCGGCGCACGTGTGCTGTAGGCCTTGGAGAGTTCCTGGCGGTATGATCGGTTGGGACCATAGGTCATATAGGCAAGATAGCTCGGTATCTGCAGGGTAAAACGATAGACTGTTTTACCGTCTCTCTCTGTCTTGGCAGCTTCGATATCGGATGCGGGCATGCCTGCCACATCTTTCTCATCCTCAATGATCAGCTCATAGGCATTGGTGGCATCGAGCAGGTTTTGGGAGAAGCTGTTGGAGAGATTGGAGAGTTCGAGATTGATCTCTTCAAGCCGTTTCTTCTCGGCTTCGGGCAGCTTGACACCGGAGAGTACAAAGTCTCTTACATCATTCTCTACTACTTTTTGTGCCTGAGGATCGTCTGTTTTGATCTGCTCTATCTTCTCAAACAGGGCGGTGTTCTGTGCCATCTCCGAGCTAAATTTCGAGAGTAGAGGCAGAGATGCTTCGTAGGCTTTTTGTGTCTCTTCGGAGTTCATCACAGCATTGAGGTGCGAAAGCGGGGTAAAGAAGAGCCCAAGCTCTTCATCGAGATCCTGAAGCGGTTTGAGTACTTTTTCGTAGTTTGTCTCTTCGCTCTGGGTGATCTTTTTGATCTCTTCACGCTGTTTGTCGAGCAGCGCTTCAAGTCTGTGGGGAAATTGTTCTAAATTGTCTATCTGGAATGTCTGAAACATCGTCTATGATCCGTTCTATGGTTTTTTGTGATTGTATCATACTCACTGTTAATACTATTAACAAATTTTAGATAAAATATAATATAACATAATCAACGAATGACAAGGAACAGAGAGCATGAAAGTATTATTGGTCAAAGATGTCAAAAACCTGGGCATTGCCGGAGAGATCAAAGAGGTGAAGGATGG
>JALWKQ010000172.1 GCA_027081395.1 Sulfurovum sp.
CCTGCTTTGAAGCTTGGGAGATTCTCCTGAAGTTCGACGATCCCCTCTGCGGCATCCATACATTTCGTACAGGTCGAGAACTTGCTTTTTGCCCGAACACAAAGGGCTACATCAAAATGAAGTTTCATCGCTTACTTTTCATCTTGGCTACAATGTGCTTGCAGCATCTGCGTCACATACTCAAAATCACTGAGTAGAAACTCAAGCGTCAACTCGCTACCGTCATGATAGAGCGGTGTTCGAGACTCTCTCTTGGCATTGATCAGGAACATCGGTGCCCACTCGAGCAGATGGTCTTTGAGAAAACCGTGCTGGATCTGCAGCAGTTCACAGACACCTTCGGCATCCTCCGCCTCGAGTGCTTTCTTCAGTGCAACATTGAGCATATACATAAACTCAAGCTCTACCCCGATATGATCCGGGCTTACCACACGCGCTTCAGAGAGTTTGACCCTAAAATCGAGTGCATTGTAGAGCTCAAGTACAGGATTGTCTCCGCCGCTTTCGATCATTTGGTCTTCACGTGTATAGAAGCTTTCATACGGTACAAGATGCATGACAAAAAGATTGGCAAAATCGACATTGTAATATTCGTTGATCAGAGTCTTGAGATCATGCTCTTCTCTCTTTTTCCATTGCTTATAGTTGGGTAGCAGATTGAGTATCTCTTCATCCTGCTCTATCGAATTCAAAAATGCCTCATCCACTTCAACCAGCATCAATCTTGATACCAGTGCATACATAGCAATACGGCTCTCTATATCCTGCTTCATCTTATCCATCATCATTATAACCTTAGTCTCTATATTTATATTTTTTGGGTTGTCTGTATTTAGTTGGCACTATACCACTTTCAAGATAAATAAAACGCCATACTCTGATTTATCTGGGAAATTGTATAGGTTGAATAGACAGCAGGAGAGTTTATCTCTCCTGTCTGTGGTAGATTAACACTTGATGTCTACACTGTACGCTTTGAGTGACAAAGGTACTGCCGGACGTTTTGTATGTACCGGACGTCTCAGCTTGTCGTTACAGTCAAGCGGACGAGTCAGTTTGTCTCTCCATGCCTGATAGACTTTCATATTGTTCTCATAGTTCACATAGATATCACCGATCTTCTCATCCGGTGCAGCTTTCTCGATGATGACTTTCTGATGCCATGCATGGTTACCTGCGATTGGATCAGGATGTGACGGTGCTACTGCATTCTGCCATGAACCGCTCAGACCATCCCACCAGATATTGTCGAGGTCTTTGTTGTACTCTTTGAACTGCCATGTATCTCTACGTGCTTTCAATCCTTCGTCAAGTCCCTCTTTTGGCTTCAAGGTTCCAATTTTGCCATCCATCGTCATATCATAGAGTGGTGCACCCAAACCAAGTACTCCCAGTTTATGCTTGAATCCAGGAATATCTACAGCGTTTTTGAGCTTCCATCTACCTGCGTGGTGTGAACACTGCAGTGTGCCAGGCATAGAACCTTCAGTCGGTACAGCCATCGCCACAAAATAACCTGACTGCAGTCCGGAGACTGTGTCCTCGATCGTGACTTTGATCGCATCACCGCGTTTGATACCGAGACGTTTCGCATCTTCTGTATTGATCCATACAGGGTTATGGTTCTGAGAGATCTCCATCAAATGCTTGGAGTTCACAGAACGTGTATGGATGTTGTACGGCAATCTAAAGACTGTATTGAGTGCGAACTCGTTCTTCGCAGGATCGATAAAGTCATGGTGCACCTGAGTAACAAGGTGTACGTACTTCTTGCGCTCTTCTGCATTTCTCGGATAGAACGGTACAGCATACTCAGGCCATTTCCATTGTGCAAACCACTTGGAATAGAACTCAAGTTTACCGCTAAGCGTATGGAACCCTTGCTTCGCTTCACCCTCCACAACAACACCGATTTGCTTTTTGCCGCCAAATACATGGTCATCAACAAGGATCGTACCGTATTTGTTGATCTCTACTTCACTCTCGTCATACTCATGTCCATGAGCGATGTACTTACCGTCAACCTTCTTGAGAGGTCTCTCCTGAGGCTTGTAGATGTGATCCTCTTCGAGCCATGTACCCATATCTCTCATCATTTCATAGTTAGGATACTTGGAGTTAGGGTACTTCAGCTTCGCTGTTTTTCTCAGGTTTGGCAATTTGTCAAACGCTGCCTGATACCACTCGGGAATCGTTACAGCTCTGCTTGGATCCTCTTTGGATGCCCAGTATTTTCTGACACCGAGGCTTCCGTCAGGGTCGACATGGTGTACCATGATATTTGCCCAGAACTCTACCTCTTCCCAGATCTCACCAAGACCTGCCGCCATGTGTGCTTCGAGTGTCGCACGTGCCGGATCTTTTGGCTTCCAGCCGTTCTTCTCAAGTGCTACACGCAGTGCAGGGTTTTTAAATGCCAGCCATTTAGCCGGTTTGGTCGGTTCAGAAGACTGATCGTGTCTCTCACCCGCAAGTCCAACAGGGAGAACATAGTCACAGAACCAGTTTGTCTCAGACCATGTTGGAGAGAGGTTGAAACTCAGTTCGATCTTATCTTCACGCTTCAGTGCTTCGATCCATCTAAAGCCGTCCGGGTTGATCCAGACCGGGTTATACATACGAGGGATCCAGACTGCAAGCTTTTCAGGAATCGCAGTCAGGCCTTTCGCTTTCCATTTCGCTCTCCACTCGTCGTCCATCAGCAGGTGAGGCATGATATGACTCATCTCATAAGAACTGAGCGGATACTCAGGCGGCCATGCGATCTCATTCCACACATCGACTCTTGGCGGTCTCTGTCCTGCAACTGTTGCAGAGTCACCTTTACCGTTGACAGAGATGACATGCCAGTGGTGCATTCCAACGCCACCTACATCTCCACGCATTGCCCCTCTGAGTGCCAATGGAAGGAAGCCGGCACGGGTGATCATCCAACCACCTCTGTGTGCGATCGGTCCTGCTCTCCAGAGGAATGTAGCGACTCTGTCGCCTGCATCGATAAACATATCATAAAGCTCGTCGAGTTTATGCTCATAACCTTCGATCTTACACTCTTTGGCAACAAACTCTTTGGTGTACGGTGCATAAAGCTCCTGCATCATTTTGATGAAGCTCTCATAGCTGTTGTCAGCAGGCATATTTTTGATAATGCCTTCGTTGACCATAAACTGGAGATGCTCTCTGTCATCCATCAGTTGATCCCAGTTGATCCAGTTCTTCACAAAGTCATGGTTTACAAGATCATTACCATTGATATCTTTCTCGTTCAATACTCTGTTTGCAAGGTAGAGATAGAGTGCTGTCTCAGTACCAGGCCATACAGGCAGCCAAAGATCAGCAATACCAGCAGAGTTGGAGAGTCTTGGATCCAAGACCACCATCTTCGCACCTTTTTTACGTGCATCTGCGATATAGCCGGCAGACTGCTGGAAGTAGTGACCGGCGTCGGCTGCATGAGAAGACTGCAGGAAGACAAGCTTCGCATTCGCCCAATCCGGTGAGTTTCTGTCGTCATTTGCCCACTGAATTGTCCCGTTTCTCGCACCTGCAGAACAGATGTTTGTATGGGAGTTGTATCCGTCAAGCCCCATAGAGTGAGGAATACGGTGACCAAATCCGTTTTCGTTTGGACGACCGACATGATACATGATCATCTTTTTGGAGACTTCATCACCTCTTTTAAGCGTATCATGCATCTTTTTACCGATCTCTGCCATCGCATCATCCCAAGTGGTACGCACCCATTTGCCCTCACCACGCTTGGAACCCGGTGCTCTCTTCAGAGGGAACGGGATACGATCCGGATCGTACATCTGAGACTGGGTAGCATACCCTTTGGCACAGTTACGTCCACGTGACCCAGCATGCAGCGGGTTACCCATATACTTTCTAACATGAAGAGTACGGGGATCTTTTGTTCTTTTGTATTCGCCCACTTCGACCCATGCAGTCAGACCACACTGGGCTTCACAGTTACTACATACCGTTGGAACAAGCATAAACTCATTGACTTTGATACCGTCAGGGTTGCTTTCGCTGGCAACACCGTGTCTGCTGACACCCCCTCTCTTCCAGTCTGTACCATCCAGCTCTTTGAAGCTGTCCCACTCTTCGAGTGGCGGATAGAAGGAGAGTGTTTTGGGTGTGGCTGTAAATTTTGTCTCCTCTGCCTGCGCAGGGGTATCTACGATCGTTTCAAATACACCCGCAGCCAATGTAGCTCCGGCTACCGAGTAGGCAGTGCCTCTCAGGAAACTTCTTCTACTTTCAAAAAAGTTGTTATCGTTTTTCATTGATTTTGTCATCTATATCTCCTCCTTAACTCAACGGTAGCATTTGTGGGATCTTGAGCCATACATCTTTTGCCATGTAGAGCCCTACCAATGCCAGAATCGCTGCAAATCTCAACAGCGTTTTGTTGTCACTTTTCATATTGGCAACAGCGATAAAGAACGGAATGATAAATCCGAGTACCATACCGAACCAGAACTCAATGTTGTATGGACCGCCTGCATGGACATACTCCAGTGTTGCTTCAGCTTCTGCTGATTTGAATGAGAAGAAATACTCACCCATATACATCATAAACGAGAAGAATGTCGCAATCGCCAGCACCATAGCAAGATCACGTCTCGCTTCACGGCTCCAGTTGCCCGATACAAGGATCAGCGCGGCACTACCTGCCATAAAGGCTGCCCACATCATCTGCATTACTTCAGCAGGTGCCTGCCAAAGCTCTCTCGCACTTGACTCTGCCATGATGATCGCTGTATAGAGCGTCACAGGGATCGCAAGGAAGACAACAAACGGGAAGATCTTGTCATAGAGACCGCCGTTTTTGCGTCCCCATGCAGTCAGTTTGCAGCCTTTGAACGGTACACCCGGGAACGCTTCACCGATACCGATAATCAACATGATCGTGATCAGGAGCAAAAAGAGTGATGCCATCCATGCACCGACAGTAATAGCCGAAGTCCAGTGTGGATGTGTAAAAATATGGATCATTCTATACGGCTGATGCAGATCTGTCAAAGTGAACAGCAAGAAGATGTTCAGGAAGACAAATGCCAGCAGCGGCATAATCCATCTGAGATTCGGCATCTCATCTTTTTTGTGTCTATAGAGGAGGAATGCACCTACAAGAATTACTCCGGTACCGATACTCTTCGCCCACATGTTCAATGTAATCATCCAACCCCAGATAATCTCAGGGATCGGCACATCAAGTGTAACGATTGCTTGTGTTGCGTGAATTGTACTCTCCATTAGTGACCTCCTTCTTCATGTGTCTGGTTTCCACTCTCTGCCCAGTCCATCATGCTGCTGTTGTCATGCTCTTCATGATGTGTGAACGGTGCGAGGAATCTGTCGATAACACCGTGATTTGGATCACCGATATGATCCAGATGCGTGATCTTGTTGAAGAGGTTGTACCCTTCAAGTCTCTGATGCGCAAGAGGATTGAGTGTCTGGTTGCCGCCGCCTACATAGAAGTGTGTAGGATGTGTATTCTTCTCAGGCTTACGTACCTGAACATCCCCTTGATGCTCCATGATATACTGAGAGATGTGGCTGCTGTCATCTTCGATATCCCCAAAGATATTCGCCTCAACAGGACAGATAACAACACATGCCGGCATCATGCCGCTTTCGATTCTGTGTGCACAGTAGGTACACTTATCGGCCGTATTGGTCTCCGGATCCATATAGATCGCACCATAAGGACACGCCATCATACAACCGGCACAACCGATACATCTTTCACTGTCGACATTGACGATACCGTTTTCAAGATAGTGCAGTGCAGATACCGGACAGATTCTTTCACACGGTGCAGATTCACAATGGTTACAACGTAACGGCGTAAAACTTCTGCTCGCATCAGGGAATGTCCCAATATCTATATATTTAACACGCAGACGCCAGCTGCTAAGCGGTACTTCGTTTTCCACTTTACAAGCGATCTCACAACCTTTACAACCCATACACAGGTTCAGGTCAACTAAGAAACCTAATTTCATGCTTCCTCCTTGAATTTTTAGCTCAACTTATAATAGTTATAAGTATCAGTTAAATTGATCTCTAACTGATTTTCGCATAAATCAAGTCTATAGAATTTTGGGTTAAAAAACGGTTATAAATTCAAATAAATAAGAAGTTTTGATAGTGGTGTATAAAAACGGAAAGTAATCATCAGAAATTATGAAATACTCGATCAATTTAAATGGTGAAGCAGAATTGTGACCCCTCTCCAATGCTACTCTCGATCTCGAGTTCACTGCCGTGCAGTTCAAGGATCGTCTTGGCGATCGACAGCCCAAGTCCCATAGAGTTATCCCAGTTGTGGGTACCGGAACGGTAGAATTTCTTGGTCACCTTCTCGATATCCTTCTCTTTGATCCCCACACCTTTGTCTATGACACAGACCCTGCCATGGTCTATGACAACCCGCACTTCTTCATCAGAGTATTTCAGTGCATTCTCTATCAGATTTTTAAGCAGCACCTCCATGAGGGTACGATCCGCCTCTACGATACATCCCTCTCCCTCGATGATCACACTGCGCCCGTGATACCTCTCTTCAAGCGAACGCCCCACCTCATCGGCGAGCATACAGAGGTCAAAGCGGCTCTTATGAAGTGTCGTCTCTTTACTCTCAAATTTGTTCCAGAGGATAAGCCGTGCAAGCAGCGACTCAATCTTGTTGCCGTTGTTGTAGATCTTGCCCAAAAATTTATCATGCAGTGACTTGGGGATATCCGGGTCTTCGACCAGTGTCTGTGCATAGCCCATGATCGCCGCGATCGGATTGCGGAACTCATGTGCGATGGCTGAGAGCATATCGGCACGCTGTTTGTTCTTGAGTTTTAGCTTGGCGTTGTAGCGCTGTTTGATATCTTCGCGTTTCTTGGCTTTTTTGAGCACTTTGATCAGATTTTGGTTGATCTCTTCGAACTCCTGTGTAAAGAAGTGAACTTTGTAGTCTATCTTGTCGATCTTCTCGATATTTTTAAGATAGCGGTTAATGGTCATCAACTCATTCTGCATACGCTTTGCGCCGCGATAGATCGCATAGATAAAGATCGCAAAAGCTGCTGCTAACAGGATGATCACGCTCAACCTTGCTTTGGTATCCTCTACCACCAGCCATGCAATAATGCTGAATATCACAAAAAGCGTTACAGCAATCGTCACAAGCCTCGCCATGACATACTCTGTGAAGTGCGGTCTTTTGAACATCTACTTCAGCTCCTCCGTGATCTCCTGCAGATAGCCTAAAAAATCATCCGGTTTATAATAGCCGACAATCGCATCGACCACCTCGCCCTTAGGAGAGAGAAGGAAAAAACTGGGGATCTTGCCGTCAAACGATTCTATCTTGGAAGATTGTACACGGTCAGAACGGCGTATACGGACAAGCAGATATCTCTCAAGCTGCTTTTGTACGCGCGGATCAGAGAGTGCGCCCTTTTTCATCTTGATACACCATCTGCAATCGGGCTCTGAGATCATCACGATCAACGGCTTCTTGCTCTTTTGTGCCTCTGTGAGTGCCTTGTCGAGGTCGTTCATCCATCTGCCTTGAAGCGGCTGAGTAAAGGCTTCATGCACCTCATCTGTCGTCTGCTTCTTCTCACAGCCGCCTGCTGCCAAAGCAAAGAGGATCAGAAAATAGAGAAGCTTCATCACGCTGTTTCGATTCACTGTGGTGTTGCGGTGATCTTCTCGACATCAGCAATATAGCTGAGGAAATCCCCCACATTAAAGTAGCCGACTACCTCCTGAACCACACTGCCGTCCGGACGCACGAAAAAGATCGTCGGCACACCGTGTACTTTCGGAAACTGTTTCATCACAGTAGCATCATCCCTCATCACCTGCACAGAGATAAACTGTTTGAGTCTGCTCTCAACACGTTCATCTTCGAGTGTGCGGTGCTTCATCTTTTTGCACCAGCGGCAGGTTTGGCTCACGACCATCACCATCACTGTTTTGTCTGTTTTGGCTGCACTTTGCATCGCCGTATCAAAATCCCTGACCCACTCTACCGCAAAAAGCAACCCTGTCATCATCATGAACACAACTATTTTTTTCATCATGCCCCCTTGCTAAACGTATCGATCAGGCTGCGAAACACTTCATAGAGCTTTTCAACCTCTTCGATGGAGGTACGCTCGTTGGGTGCATGGATCGTGTCGTTGATCACCCCAAATTCAACCACATCAATACCGTAAGCACCCATAAAGCGTGCATCACTGGTACCGCCTGCGGTAGAAAGCTTGGGCTCACTGCCTGTAACACTTTTGATACTCTCTTTCAAGTGCTGTACGATCTTGCTGTCACGTGTCGTCACAAACGGATAGGATCCTTGCGTCAGCTCCAAGCTATAGTCAAGATCCCCCAGCACTTGCTCTATGTGAACTCTAACATCTTCCTGTGTGGTCTTTGTGGAGTTGCGCACGTTGAACATGATCTTCAACTCACCCGGTGTCACATTGGTCACCTCCATCCCCCCTCGGATATCGGTAATGACCATCTGGCTCGGTGCAAAATCATCATCCCCGTCATCCAGTGGCACCCCTGCGATCTGAGCCAAAAGCGGGGCGATCTGGTGCACAGGGTTGACTGCTTTCTCGGGATAGGCGGCATGCCCCTGTCTGCCCTTTATCGTCAGGTAACCGTTGATCGAGCCTCTGCGTCCGATCTTGATCGCATCGCCGAAACGCTCCTCACAGGTAGGTTCCGCGACCACACAATAGTCAGGAAGCAGACCGATCTCCTTGAGGTGAGCGAGCATGATCTGCGTACCATAGGTCGCGTCCCCCTCCTCATCGGAAGTAAGCAGCACAGAGAGCCTGCCGCCGAAGCTTTCCGCCTCCCGGCATGCCTGCACAAAGGCTGCAACACCGCTCTTCATATCCTGTGTGCCGCGTGCATAGATCTTGCCCTCTTTGACCACAGGCACAAACGGATCTGTCTCCCACCCCTTGCCGGGCGGTACCACATCCACATGCCCGGCAAAACAGAGATGCTCTTCCTCACCGAACTTTTTGGTCAAAAAGAGATTTTTGACACCGCCCTCATTGACATAGATGGCCTCAAACCCGTCAAGATAGGTTTCGATATAGTGAAGCGAGCCTGCATCATCGGGGGTAATGGATTCGAAACTGAGCAGTTTCATAAAGAGGTCAATTACATTCATCTGTCTATATTCTCATTTCTACGCTTTTTTTTACGAGTGGAACGCTTCTTAGGCGTTTCTAAAATGGTCGATCATCAAAAGATAGTCATCGAGATTTTCAAAGCGGTGATTGCCACCGTACTCCACAACTACGCGGTGCTTATTATAGAATGTTTGTGCTTTGGTATAGTCCAGCACCTCATCTTCACTCTGTAAAAGCACGAGATACTCTCCCCGCTCCGGTCTGATCTGCAGGGTATAGAGATCATCAAGGTATTTCTCCTTGAACTCAAAAGGTTTCTGGTCACAAAACCGCTTTTGCACTCCTACATAAGGCTGCAAAGTACGATATGGTACAGTTGAGGGATTGAGCAGTACCGCTTTGAGTTTGTACTTCTCGGCAAGATAGGTAGCATAGTAGCCGCCGAGCGAAGAGCCTATCAGCAGATCGATATACTCTTCCCGTATCAATACCTCCAAGAGGCTGATCGCCAGGAGCGGTGAAGCGGGCAGATCGGGGGAGAGTACCTCATCTTGGCAGAAATAGCGCCGAAGCTGTGTCGACTTGTTCCCTATACCGCAACTGCCGAAACCGTGGATATAGAGAATTTTTTTCATCTGCAGACTATCTTTCTGTCTCACCGCGGTAGGTCACAATACCTCCGTCATGGTTGATGGCACCTTTGTGTCCGTTTTGGCTGAATACATGCTGTACCTGTGCACTTCTGTTGCCTGTACGGCAGGTAAATATCACCTTTTTGTCCTGAGTCTCATTGAAGAGCTCCTGCCCCCATTGAGGGAAAGAGGAGGTAGGTTTGAGCATATCCACACCTTTGATGTGACCCATCTCATACTCCATAGGCTCTCTTACATCAACCAGCAGGAAATCTACTTTGCCCTCTTCTCTTGCTTTGAGAAGCTCCTCAAGTTCCTGTGAGCTGATATTGCTCTTCTCTATCATTGATTGCATATGATATTCTCCATTGTCATTCAAGATTTTTACGCCGCCGACGTAAAATTGTCGCATAATTATAGTCAATGATTATTATAACCTGCTGTAAAGAGCAAAATTACGCCTCTTTCGATCCGCAATGCTCTTCATAATACTCCGGTGTACAGAAGAGCTGACAATGACAGATGCCGTCTTCAGGCAGCTCTTTTTCGATCGCCGGTTTACATGGACAAATACGGTCGTCGGAACTCTTGAATTTTCCCTCTTTTTCGGGATCTGGCTCGACCATAAAACAAGGGCAGAATCGCTTGCCGTAAAGTACTTTGTGTCGTGCAAGTCCGAGGATCACCCCTTCGTTGACATCTTCATTGCAGCTGAGTACCCATCCTTTGGATTCACATACTTTTTGTACAAACTTCTCTGTTTTTTCTAACTCTTCTTTGAATTCTGGGGAATTCATATCCAATTGAGGCATCATATTTTCTTTCCTTTTGTCTGTTTAGATAATAATTTATATCCGTAGTTATATCTTAAACTAAATTAATATATAATAAGAAAATTCACAATAACCCACAAACAGGTACCCAAATATGCAAATTGACAACACACTTTTAGAGAAACTGGAAAAACTATCCCATCTTCGTATCGACCCTGCCAAAAAAGAAGAGGTGATAACCCAGCTAAGCGGTATCCTGTCCTATATAGAGAATCTTCAGGAGCTTGATACAGAGCATCTGAGTGCCGCCTTTTCGATGCTTGAGGGAGGTACACCGATAAGAGAGGATATCCCCTGCCAAAATCCTGAGATCCCCAAAGAGATACTTGCACATGCTCCCGAAGCGAGAGATGATTTCTTCATTGTTCCCGCGATCATCGAATAGAGGATGGGCATGATCAAGGTCTACGGTATCAAGAACTGTGACAGCGTCCGCAAAGCGGTCAAGTTTCTCAAGTCGCACGATATTCCTTATGAATTTGTCGATTTTCGCGAAACGCCCGTTGATCTTCAGACCATCGAACGCTGGCTTCGCTATACTGACATCAAGAAACTCTTCAATACCCGCGGCACTACCTA
>JALWKQ010000173.1 GCA_027081395.1 Sulfurovum sp.
ACAAAAATGACCAAAAAGTCGGAGAGCTGTTCAAAAATCTCTTCCCCGACAAAGAGGTCATCCCTGTCAACTGTGAAAAACTGATTGAAGAGGGAGGCAGCCTGCACTGCTCGACGATGCAGGTAGCATATTAGGAGGAGAAAAGATGAAAACAGCACTGATACAACAATATTACCGAGGCTCAAAAAAGGCAACGATTGAAGCAACTGTTTCGATGATCGAAGAGGCTGCCTCTGAGAAAGCCGAACTTGTCGTCCTGCAGGAGTTGCACCAGAGTGAATACTTCTGTCAGAGTGAAGATACCGCCTTCTTCGACTATGCAGAGTCCTTTGAAGAAGATCTGATATTTTGGGGGGATGTCGCCAAGGCAAACGGGGTAGTCCTCGTCACCTCCCTCTTTGAAAAGCGTGCCCCCGGTCTCTATCACAACACAGCTGTCGTTTTTGAAAAAGATGGCAGTATTGCCGGCAGATACCGCAAGATGCATATCCCTGATGATCCGGGCTTTTATGAGAAGTTCTATTTTACACCCGGAGACCTCGGCTTTGAGCCGATCGATACCAGTGTGGGCAGACTCGGTGTCCTGATCTGCTGGGATCAGTGGTATCCCGAAGCGGCACGTATCATGGCGCTCAAAGGCGCCCAACTCCTCATCTACCCTACCGCGATCGGCTGGTTCGATGCAGACAGCGATGCGGAAAAGAGCCGACAAGTGGAGAGTTGGATCACCATACAGCGTGCACATGCTATAGCCAATGGTCTGCCGCTGCTCTCCTGCAACCGTGTCGGCTTCGAAGCGGACAAAAGCGGTGTGATGGATGGGATCCGGTTTTGGGGACACTCCTTTGTCTGTGGAGCACAAGGGGAGATACTCGCTCAGGCAGAGGGTGAAAATGAGGCTATCCTCTATGCCGACATCGACCACAACCGTACCAAAGAGGTACGCGATATCTGGCCGTTTCTGCGTGACAGGCGTATCGATGCCTACGACTGTCTACTCAAGCGCTACTGTGATACCTGAACCTTAAGTTATATTCATTATAATCAGTGTAAATATACTACTGAAGGAACTGCAATGGCGACAGTAAGAGAGATCATGGATTTGCCGCTTACGCCTGTAGAAAAAGGTGAAGAGGTTAAGTTCAAAAATCCTCCCCAGGCATTTTATGAGGCGATCGGCAAAGAGGAGGGGATGCGCGAACTGATGTATGACTTCTATGACAAGATCTATGAGAGTGAAATCGCACACTTCTTTCCGCAGGATGAAGAGGAGTTTGAAAAGGTCAAAGAGAAGAATACAAAATTTTTCATCCAGATATGCGGCGGACCGAAAGTCTATGAAGAGGAGAGCAAGGGTACCGATCTCAACGAGTATATGGTGCGTATCCATGATGACTTCTCGATCACCGAAAAATCGCGTATCGAATGGCTGGGAACAATGCGTGAGGCACTGGCAGACAAAGCACGCCATGTAGATATCGAACTGATCAAATCCTTTTGGGACTACCTCGAAAATTTCTCGAAACTCACCGTCAATACCTTTGCGGACGGATCGGTCTTTTATGCCTCATACAAACCGGGGGATGTCGTCTCTTAAAGGCACATCTTCTAATTTCTAATTTTATCAAACCACCACATAAAAGCGAACAGCAGCCCGGGGGTCTTGGCGACCGACTCATCATACATCCATACTTTGGCATCTTTGACTGGCAGAGTGATCACTTCGATCTTTTCGCCTTCGATGCCGCCTCCTTCACTGACCTTCATTGACTCATCCACCTCGGTATAGTAGAGTGTCTGTACCGACCCGGCGAAGCCTACCGATGTATAAAACGAAGTGACACGTTCGATGCGATCCAGGGAGACACGATAGCCGCACTCCTCCTCTATCTCCTCTCTGGCGATCTCTTCAAGCGACAGCGCTTTGTCCACGATCCCGGCACACAGTTCAACAGTCATACCGTCATGGTTGTGGATATAGACTGCCGGACGGAACTGCTTTACGAGTACAAAAGCCTCTTTCTGGGTATGGTAGATCAGGATCGCCACACTGTCATGCGCCTTGACTACCTCCCACTCTTTTGGGATACCATCCTGTTCGTAACGCGCCAATGCAGTGTGTACAAATTTGGCATCTTTCAAGGGAGAGAGGGTAAAATGGCGGATGCTGCTCTGACGCTGATCATTTTTTTTCATAGATATCCCTGTTGTCACGATAGACTCTCAAAAGCCTTGAAGTGTCCCAGACATAAGATGGTGCCCCGGAGTCAAGGTACTCAAGCAGTTTCTCTCTGTTCTTTTTGGCATCTTTAATCACGACGGTTTTGTATTTTGTCGTTTTCACCTTTTCATACTTGGTAAACTTTTTGAGGATGGTCTTGCCGCCCGCAGACTTGCGTCTGAGTACTCTCATCGGGTCGATCCATCGCCCGTTCTTCATCAGACCGAAATGCAGGTGCGGTCCGGTACTTCTGCCGGTACTGCCTACATAGCCGATCACCTGTCCTTTCTTGACATACTGCCCGCGCTTGACACGGATACGGCTCTGATGTGCATAGAGTGATTCATACCCTCCCGCATGCCTGATCTTCACCACCTTTCCGTATCCGCGCATCCATCCCGCATAACTGACACGTCCGTCATTG
>JALWKQ010000174.1 GCA_027081395.1 Sulfurovum sp.
AAGAAGAAGGTGATCGATGAGCAGGGGTGTCTTGAGAAGTTCGAGGTGCATCCGCGCGACTTTGTCGATTTTCAGGCGATCGTCGGAGACAGCTCTGACAATGTACCGGGCGTCAAAGGGATAGGGCAGAAAGGCGCGGCAAAACTGATCAACAAGTACCACACCCTCGAAGCGATCTATGCCGATATTGAAAATGCCGGTACACCGCGCATTCAAAAGCTGCTTCTTGAGAGCAAAGAGCAGGCATTTATGTCACGCGAGCTGGTACGGCTTCGCCAGGATGTCTTCAAGGACCTTGATCTGGAGGGGTATGTCTTTGAGGAGAAGAACTATCTGGCATGTCTGATCGACGAGTTTGAGAAGCTGGAGATGAAACAGGCGATCAAAAAGGCACAGATCAAGAGCCCTGACGAAATCCCCGACTGCATCATTGAAGAGGTCAAGGAGTCCAAAAAGCCCTCCATCGGTTTTGAAGCGATCACCCTCGATACCAAAGAGAAGCTTGATGGGGTGATCGATGCGCTAGAGCCGGACACAGTGATCGCTTTCGATACAGAGACGACGGGATTGGATACCAAGTGTGCTGATATGGTCGGATTTAGTTTCTGTACGGGAGTAGACAAAGCCTACTATGTACCTGTAGCGCACAGCTATCTCGGTGCCGGGGATCAGGTGAGCAAAGAGGATGCCTTGGCAGCGATAGAGCGCTTGATGAAGCATAAGATTGTCGGACAGAATCTCAAATTCGATCTTGGACTGCTATACAGTCATGGTATTGAGGAGCAGATCCCCTATGCCGATACGATGATCATGGCATGGCTGAGTGATCCGGGCAGCAAAGTGGGACTGGATGCTTTGGCAAAGAAGTTTTTCGACTACAAGATGAAGCCCTTCAAAGATATGGTCAAGAAGGGAGAGGACTTCTCATCGGTAGCGATAGAAGAGGCTACCTTTTACGCGGCAGAGGATGCCTGGATGACCTATATGCTCTACGGTGCGATCAAGAAAAAGATGGAGCTTGCTTCAGTGACGCATCTGCTTGATGAGGCAAAAAATGTGGAGTATCCCTTTATCAATGTCCTGATACGTATGGAGAAGCTGGGGATCAAGGTCTCTGTAGAGAAGCTGCGTCAGATGGAGAAAACGCTCAGCAGTGAACTCGCATCACTTACAGAAGCGATCTATGAGGATGCAGGTACGGAGTTCAATATTAAGTCCACGCAACAACTGGGCACTGTCCTCTTTCAACAGCTTGGACTCCAGGGGGGCAAAAAGACAAAGACAGGCTACAGTACCAACGAAGCGGTATTGCAATCCCTCAAGGGAGAGCACCCGATTATCGAAAAGATCTTGGCATACCGTGAGTATCAGAAGATGCTCTCTACCTATGTCAAACCCCTGCTCAAATTGGCACTTGAGGACAAGGATCACCAGATCTTTACCTCTTTTATCCAGACAGGTACAGCCACAGGCAGGCTCAGCTCACGCGATCCAAACCTCCAAAATATCCCCGTACGCTCTGAGCTTGGGCGTTCAGTCAGAGAAGCCTTTATTGCCCGTGAGGGATATAAATTGGTGAGTATCGACTACTCCCAGATCGAGCTGAGGCTGCTGGCGCATTTCTCGGGAGATAAAGCGCTTAGAGAGGCGTTTGAAAAAGGGCTCGATATCCACCTGGCTACGGCGATCAAGCTCTTTGGGGAAGAGGAGGCAGCTGCCAAACGTAATTTCGCCAAATCGATCAACTTTGGACTGCTCTACGGTATGGGACCACGCAAATTGTCACAGGAACTGGGCATCTCTCAGGCAGAAGCGAAGCAGATCATTACTGACTATTTCGCGGCGTTTCCTACGGTCAAGCACTTTTTGGAGGGGATACAGGAGCGCGTGAAGATCGACGGTTATGTAGAGACGATACTGGGCAGGCGGCGTATCTTTGACTACGAAAATGCCAACCAGATGATGAAAGCCGCCTTCATGCGCGAATCGGTCAACACGGTCTTCCAGGGCTCAGCGGCTGACCTGATCAAACTATCGATGCTCGATATCGACAGCATGATACAAGAGGAGCAGCTGAGCGCACACATGCTGCTGCAGATCCACGATGAGCTGATCTTTGAGATCAGAGAGGAGCAGGTCGAAGCGATCGCTGATCGCTTTGCCTACACGATGGCGCATATCATGCCTTTGGAAGTACCTTTGGAGTGTTCGGTGAGTATCGGTGAGAGCTGGGGAGAATTGAAGTAGATTCTCGTAATATCGTTACAGTGAAAAAAATCGAATAAGAGTTTATAACTCTTAATTAACAATCCGTTAGCAAAGATTAGTTACAATCCCCACATTACACCGCCTTTTTGCGGTTTTAAGGGGTCTTAGACAATGGTGGACAAAATACTTTCAAAGATATTCTCCATGAAAATGGCGGTGTTGATCATGTTCCTTTTTGGGGTATTGATCGGAGCGGCGACTTTTATAGAAAATGATTACGGTACGCAGACAGCGCGTGCGTTGATCTATAAGAGCAAATGGTTTGAGTTTTTTCTGCTCTACTTTATTCTTATCCTGATCTACAATATCCTGCGTTACAAAACCTACAAAACGAAATTTCCTGTTTTTCTCTTTCACTTCTCCTTTGTGATCA
>JALWKQ010000175.1 GCA_027081395.1 Sulfurovum sp.
CACCTTTTAGTACATGGTAACGGTACTTTGTAACCCATACAATATGGGCTTGCATTTGACTTACTGTATGTCCGCTTCTTCTCATCCAAGCATTCTAACACATTTGTAGAAGCTAAAGCCTTGCACTAAAAGTGCATAGTTTTGAACTAGCGTATTTGGGACAATAAATCATAAACTTTTAATAAAATCTATAGATTTACTTGACAATGAATTTAAAATGTGTTAAACTTCTTTCAGATTTAAACAATTTAGATCGAAGAGCACTTGTAAAAACCCTAGCCATCTACATGGACAAGGGCAGCAGGGTTGTTTTTTTTAGAGATTTGTTGTCTCCCCTCCATTGTTAACCAAAGTGTCTAAGAAAACATCTGCTGTTGTAGATGACCTAGGGTCTTTAGAGGTGCTCTTATTGCAATACTCAAGGAAATATTATGTCACCCTCATGCCCCATATCCACTCGAAGAGTTGATTCCAACATGGTGAGACTGATTTCCATGCAGGTTGCACTCTTTACCGTCATTCTCCTTTTTACCCATGAAGTTGTCTTTGCATTTGTACTGCTCTTTGACTTTTCGGTCAGGGCACTGCGTAAGCCGACATTGAGTCCCTTCCATCAGGTAGCGAAATTTGTGCTGCAGGGATGGGATATCGCTCCGAAGCTCTGTGACGAGTCTCCCAAATGTTTTGCACTTTATATGGGATTGGTGACATCGCTGATCCTCGTGATCCTTTATGCTGCCGGACTAAGCAAAGTTGCTACATTGATCGCAATAATCCTGCTTCTTTGTGCCTTGTTGGAGACACTGTTCGATTTTTGTATAGGATGTAAGATATACTACGCTATTCAAATACTGGGTTCTTTGAAAAACAGAAGATTTTCCAAGCACTCAACAAAGGCAACGCAAAACCATGATAGGGATATCCACTAAAACAGTCTATGCTGTCGCTGCACTGCATGAACTGGGCGCTGCTCCCGAGGGAGAGCTACTCAAGATCAAAGAGATAGCCAAACGCGCATCGATACCGCAGAACTTTCTCGAACAGATACTCTTGGAGCTCAAAAAGCAGGGTATGCTGCTCAGTATCAAAGGCGCACACGGCGGCTACAAGCTCGCCAAACCTCTCAAAGATATCGAGCTCAAAGATGTGGTGATGATACTCGAATCTGATGTCTTTACCGATATCTGCAAGACCGATGATCCGGCACTGAGACTCTTCTGGCAAGATGTCAAAAAAAATGTAGAAAAAGCATTTGCCATCCCTCTGTCCGAACTCAAACACTATCAGCTCAAAGCCGCACAGGCATTGAATTACTCCATATAATCTATAAAGAGGAAAAAAGATGCATACAGATTTCGAATATTTCAATACACTTTTGGTACATGCGACAGCCAACCAGACAGGTGCGATAGGGCCTGCAGTGGTCCCTTCGGCGGCATTTGGCTATGAGAGTGCCGAGGAGGCAGAAGGGATCTTCTCCGGAGAGGTGCAAAAACCGCTCTACGCACGTGTCGGCAACCCGACCAATGCCAAGCTCGAACAGGCACTCGCCAAAATGGAAGGCGGCTTCGGCGCTATCGCCACCGCATCGGGGATGGGAGCACTCTCTCTCGTGATGACCGCGATACTCGAAGCAGGAGATGAGGTGCTCTGTATCGGCGGATTTTTCGGGGGTACCTATACGCTTGTACGCGAGACCTTCGCAAGATTTGGGATCAAGAACAGCTTTTGTGAAGTAGATGACTTCGAGACGATCGAGCGAAAGCTCAGTGAGGGGGTAAAAATGGTGCTCTTTGAAAGTGTGGGCAACCCAAGTCTCACACTGCCGGATATCTCCCGTATCCTCACACTCTGCAAAACGCATCAAACCCTTTCACTCATTGACAATACGGCTACCCCTCTGCTGGTACGTCCTCTCGAGCTTGGTGCAGATATCGTGATGCACTCTACGACGAAAAATATCAGCGGTTTTGCAGGTCCTCTGGGCGGTGCAGTCGTATTCAGGGCTGTCGACACAGAAGATGACACACTCCTGCATGAGAAGTATGCACCTCTGCACAAGTTTGTCAAAAAAGCGGGCAAAAAAGCTTTCATGGCGATCCTCAAAAAACGGGCACTACGTGATATGGGTATGACGGCAAGTGCAATGAGCAGCTACATTACGATGCTTGGTCTGGAGACACTTGCATTACGGGTAGAGCGTATCAACCAAAGTGTCGAAAAGGTAGCCGAAATACTCGATGCCAAACTGCCTGAAGGGATCACAGTCAACCATCCCTCCCTTCCGCGCAGTCCGGATCATGCACGCTACAAGAGCGATTTTGCACAGGGATGCGGCCCGCTGCTGACACTTGAGTGTGGTACCAAAGCACGCGCTTTTGCACTGCTGGACAGACTCAAGATGGTGATCAAGACTGCAAACATCGGCGATAACCGTACGCTGGCACTGCATATGGCAAGCACTATCTACTGCGACTTTACTGAGGAGGATCGGCGTTATCTCGGTGTGACAGACGGGTTGATCCGTGTCTCTATCGGGCTGGAGTCCCCTGAAGTGATCGCAGAAGACTTCCTGCAAGCTGCCGCTCTATAAGTCTGATTATGTGCAGACAGCTCATATG